>JAEZJQ010000113.1 GCA_023436305.1 Bacillota bacterium | reverse complement strand
TCGGAAGAGGTAATTCGTGACGGAACAATAAAACTACCGGCCTGTCTCAATCAAATTGAAGTAGAATGTAATTGTAATTTTTACGGGGCATTTATCAATGTCATGTCCCGGGAAGCTTATGAAACCGTCGGCGGAATGGATGAACGATTTAAAGGGTGGGGAGGTGAGGAAGAGGCGTTTGTTCGGGCGTTGGATACCTTGGTAGGCAAACATTTCCGGATGAATGAAACCATCTTTCATCTCTGGCATCCTCAAGCGGAAAGTAACCACTCTTTCCGGCATCAAAATGATGAGCTTAAGAATAGATATATTCAGGCTGTTGATGATGCCGAAGCCATGAAAGAATTGATTGCCGAAAGAATAAGGATACCAAAAACGGTAGATTGAAATCGGAGAGGTAATCATGAAAATATCCGTATTGATTCCCTTTAAATCGGATGACGGGGGATACCGGGATGTAAACTTCTACTATGTTAAGAAACGATACCAGACCCGAATGCCAGAATTGGAATTGGTGGTTGGAGAAGATAACAGCGAACCGTTCAACCGTTCCAGGGCGATAAACCGGGCGGTGGCGAAAGCTACCGGTGATTTATATATCTTGGCGGACGCCGATATTTACTTCGGCACCAAGTTAATTGATAAAATAATGGCCATTGCGAATCTTCATCCCTGGATCATTCCATTTAACCAGGGTTATAAATTGACTCAAGCGGCTACCCTGGAGGTGATGAAAACCGGAGAGCTACAACTCCCAAAGAATCTAAAACACGCTGATATTGAGGAAGACTGCATCAATTTAGGGGCATTCATAAATGTAATACCCCGCCAAGCATTCGAAACCATTGGGGGAATGGATGAACGCTTTTTAGGTTGGGGACGGGAAGATGAATCCATGGTAATTGCCTTGGATACTTTAATTGGGAAACATTTTCAAATGAATGAACCGATCTTCCATCTCTGGCATCCTCCCGCGGATTACCACCACTCTTATCTACCGCAAAATGATGAGCTAAAAAGTCGATATATGCAAGCTTCCGGCAATATCCGGGCCATGAAAGAATTGATTGCCGAACGAATTACGGATACAGCGGTCAAAACAACTCAAATTAATGGGTATCGAGGAGAATAGTATCATGAGAATATCCGTGCTTATTCCTTTTAAATCAGATGGCGGAGGGGATCGGGATACTATCTTTGACTATGTAAAGAAACGGTATGAGACCTTGATGCCCGATGTGGAACTGGTCATTGGAGACGATGACAGCGAACCGTTTAACCGGGCCCGGGCAAGAAACATGGCGGCGGCCAAAGCCACGGGCGATTTGTATATCCTGGCGGACGCCGATGTTTTTTTCGGTACCCGGCTAATTGATAAAATAAAGGCCATTGCGGATCTTCACCCCTGGATCATCCCTTTTCGCCGGGGCTATAAATTGACACCGGAAGCTACCCGCGAAGTGACAAAAACCGGGGAGTTACGACTTCCGGTTAATATGGCAAACATCACTGTCGAGAAAAATTGCATTTGTTCAGGGGCACTTATGAATGTAATGTCCCGTGAAGCTTTCGAAACCGTTGGAGGAATGGATGAACGTTTTACCGGGTGGGGCCGGGAAGATGAAGCATTTGCAATGGCCTTGGATACTCTAGTCGGAAAGCACTTCCGGATGGATGAAACCATCTTTCACCTCTGGCATCCCTCGGTAGAGTATCACCTTTATCTTTCCCGGAATGACGAGCTTAAAAATAGATATATTCAGGCTTTGGGTAATACCCAAGCCATGAAAGAATTGATTGCCGAACGATATAGAAACGGAAATCACTGAAATTGATGGCAGGAGGTATCAAGAGGGGGACAAGTGGCATGAAAATATCCGTGTTGATTCCTTTTAAATCGGATGACGGGGGATTTCGGGATTTAAACTTTTTCTATGTAAAAAAACGGTATGAAACCCTGATGCCCGATGTGGAACTTGTCATTGGAGAAGATGACAGCGAACCGTTTAACCGGGCCCGGGCAAGAAACTTGGCGGCGGCGAAGGCCACCGGTGAATTGTTTGTTTTAGCCGACGCCGATATTTTTTTCGGCACCAAGTTAATTGATAAAATAAAAGCCATTGCGGAACTTCATCCCTGGATCATCCCCTTTCACCGGGGCTATAAGTTGACGCCGGCGGCTACTCGTGAAGTAACCAAAACCGGAGAGCTACAACTTCCAATTAATTTTAAAAACATTGGGGTTGATGAAAATTGCAATTATCCCGGATCGTTTATGAATGTAATGTCCCGTAAAGCTTTCGATACAGTTGGAGGAATGGATGAACGTTTTACCGGGTGGGGGCCGGAAGATCAAGCATTTGCAATGGCCTTGGATACTTTAGTGGGGAAGCATTTCCGGATGGATGAAACCATCTTTCATCTATGGCATCCTCCGGTCGAATACCGGCATCAATATTGCCGATCGAATGATGACCTGCAAAAGAGATATTGTCAATCGAATGGTGATGCTGGGGCCATGTTCAGTTTGATCAACGAAAGACGAAAACCAATACCATGAATCAAATTTAGCTGTCGGTTGCTTCACGATTCGACAAGGGGGATTCTTAATGGGAAATAAGTCCATGCATGATGAATGGTACCCGGAGACAGAACGTTTGTTAATAAAATACTGGGATAATCAAGAACGAATTCAACGGTTAAAGGTTAGAGAACAGGTATTGAGTGATCAAATTGAAACACTAAATAAAGATCTCTGCCAGTTGATTCACATCCGGGACTTTTCGTTTGTTTGCGGCATGGCAAATTTTAAAGCCAGGATTGGAGAACAGGATTGCCCGGACCGGCTGGAACGGCAAGAAAACCAAATCGGGATGGTGACGGAGGCTCTTTATAAAAAATATAAAAAGTTGATACACGTCCAGACCCGGATTTTTAACCTGGAGGAATTTGAAGCTTCTATTAAGGTAATCGTTGATTTGTTGTCCGAAGAGGAAAAGAAATTGGTTGAACGGCGCTATGTATTTGGAGATAGCAATTATCAGATCGGATATCTTCTACATTGCAGTGAACACCGTATCCGCAACATGCACGATCGGATTATCAATACAGTAGCGCAGCGGCTGGGCAAAAAAACGGGCGCAACCCCGTCGTAACAAAAGCCCAAAACCGTGATACACTTATAGTTAAGAAGCGATCGTAAAATAAGACTGGCTGTTACCAATGGATTTCCGGCCGGGGAAGAAAGCGGCTAATAATATATCATTGTCAGTACTGGTAGAAAAACTTACCAATAAGTCTCCAAATTCCATCGAAAATTTTATTCCAAAAACGCTTTATGAAATACAGGATATACGATTTGATTATGGTTTATTTCACAAACATGGAAACAAGCGAAAGGTGGGAATTAAATGGCCTGGAATGTTAAAAATATCGAAACCGAACTGGTGGCCCGTCTGGCGGCACGAACTTCATTAACCAATATTTTGGGTGGTTCAAATCATATCCGGGCGGAAGGCGCCGGAGGAACACTTTACCCGTCTGTGAATTACCTTCTGGAAGATGTCCCTAGTGATCAAGATGAACATCTGATCATTCTTTACCTGTATATTGATACCCAAAACGATTCCGGGCATGATCTAGGCTTGGATATTGCCGCAGAGTTAACGGCAGAACTTTATCATAAACCGCAAGTTCCAAATTCAGCGGCATTTTTGGATCTAACCCATTATCAGTACCAGGTTTTGGATCAGATTAAACTCTACGATTCAGGACCGATTCCCAAAGAGGGCAGTTCTCCTGTGAATTTCCGCTGTAAACAAATTTGGCGGTTGATCATTACCGATCAATCGTAAAAAAAAGAATAAAAAAAGGAGTGTAAAAAAATGGGAACCACAACCAATCTTCTCTACGGCACGCCCCATTATATCAAAATCGGGGCTTACGGAACAACCGAAGCCGAGGCTATCGACGTCGGTTTTACCGATGCCGCCCTGCAACTGACTCCCAAGTTTGAAATTGAAAAACGCCTGGTCGCTCAAAATCTGGGTGCGGTGGATGCCAATATGAAGGGAGTATCCTTCACACTGAAAATGACCTTGGCTGAAGCCTCCATCGCCAATCTGAAAATGGCGCTGAGCCTGCCGGATGAGAATTTATCGAATGGTGTGTTAAGCATCGGCGCCGGTCTCGGCGTGCAAAAGAAGACCATTTACATCCAAGGCCCCGGGCCGTCCGGCGGGAACCGTAATATTAAGATCCAGAAGTGTTACTTAAGTGAACCCGGCCCGTATGTCATGGATAAAAAATCAACCAATCTGGATCTTACCTTTGAGTTATTGGAAGACACTTCGGTGACCGATCCCAAACAACGCTGGATCGTGGTCACGGATACTACCGTTGTACAATAAGGCTTGGCCTGCCACTTTAACTTTCATATTTGTCTAAAACCCAGAGTATACTCTGGGTTTTTATATAAAAAAACTTATAAAGGAGCAACCATAAACAAATGGCGAATCAAAATGCATCTGTTCCGAAAGTCATCCGCAGAAACAGCATTAAGATTGAATTACGGGGCCAGATTTATGAAATCCAGGGACTAAGTATTGCCAGCTTGGAAACATTTAAACAGTGTCTTAATTCATTGATAACAAGGGTATTCGAAAAAATAGACGAATTGCCAAAGTTAAACTGGAACCCTATGACCCGCAAAGTAAACTGGTTTCTTAATATTTTCCAGCGAAATAAAAAAACAAATGTGAAAGTTTCCACTGAGACCACCGAATTTATAAACACATTAATTGATACTATTTTAAAGGAACCCTTGGAATTATTAGAATCCATATCCGGTCTACCGCATGAGTTCTTCGATCCGGGCCAAAAGGATAAGTGTTTATCGATTGAGGAGATAAAGCAATTAACTGAGGCAATATTTGAGGTAAACGGATTGGGTTTCATTTGGGCGGCACTGAAACAATGGGGGGAGAATCTGGTGGAGTCGATGCAGACGAAATCGTCAGTGCCGTCTGCCAATGGTACGGATATTCCCTTAAAGAATTAGAAAATGAGTTAACCTATGATCAAGTAAACCGGCTTTACCGCGATGCAGTTAAGCGCCAGCAACTTTTATGCGCAATTCAGGCTGAAATGAATTATCAAGCAATGGTCGTCGCCATCAGTTCGGTTTTGAACAAAGCGTATGGTGGAAGCGAGGAAGTCCCGGAGAAACTTGGTTTATTGGACTTACTACTGAAAACTGAAACTGATCCGTCCCCTGTAAAAACGCTTCGACATTATATCGATGGCGCGCCGGATGTGTTAAGTATTTTTTAATCTTTATATGAGGTGGTAATGAATATGGCTTCTAAAAAAATTGATACTAATACTGATATAGATCTTGGCCAAATTGCAACCAACTATGGAAATAAGATTACGGATTATGGAAACATGATAACCGGAAATATAGAAAAATTGCGGAAGTCATTACTTGATCTTGAGATCCAGAGTAAAAAAGAAATCGGCCAAGGAGTACTTGGTTTTTTTTCAAAACTTGGACCGTACGGTAAGCAAGTTGGGCAACAGATTCAAGGTACGATTAATAATTTCGAAGGTTTTAAGTCCGTGGATTTGTGGCTTAAAAAAACTGAAAACTCCATTGGAAATTGGAGCCAAAAAACCAGCAAACAACTTTCGGATTGGGGTAAGAAAGCTTCTACAAACGTGGTCAAATGGGCGGATAGTGCCAAGAAAGGGTTGGCTAATGTTTCCAATTTGTCGCAACAATATTTCAAGACGCGCTCCCAAGCGCTTGATGTTTATTATGAATATGAGAAACAAAAGATCATGCTCTCAACGATGAATGAAGAGGAAAAGAAAAAAGCTATTGATGATTTGGACAAAGATACAGACAAGAAGAGGAAACAACTTGCCCGTGAAGAAGCTGAGGCGAATAAAAATATCGCTATTTTTAATGCCATTATTAATACCGCGCAAGCTGTAGCCAAAGCTTTTGCACAGGGAGGATTCTTTGGATTTGCCATGGCCGCCATAGTTGCAGCCCAAGGAGCCGCGGAAATCAGTTTGATTCGGAAGCAACCTTTACCCGCCCTTGCTTCGGGAGGTATTATAACTTCATCAGGCTTGGCGCTGGTTGGGGAACAGGGACCAGAGCTGGTCAATTTACCCCAAGCGGCCTCCGTTATCCCGTTGAACCGTCCACAGTTAAACGCGGCCGGTTTTGGCGGTTACAGTACCGCCAACATTACCCTGGAGATTGATGGCCGGACATTGGTCAAGCAGTTGGGAACACCGCTTAGAGATATGATTCGGATTAAAACCGGTTTAAAATAGGAGGCGGAGCTTATGGAAATTCGAATGAATGGAACTCCCGTGGTATATGTTAATGAAAGTCTTTCAATCGAAGATACCATTGGGGAACGATCCACGGCATCCTTTACAATCTGGGATGAGAAGGGGGCCAACCATTATGTCCAAGGTACCCCTTATCAAATCATTGACGATGACGGTGAAGTTTTAATTTCCGGAGTGGTGGAGGATTCCTCGGAATCAATCTGCAGCCCGGTGGAACCGGGAATCTTACATAGTATCACCGGGGTGGACAACCATTATTTCGCGGATAAACGGATTGCCGCCAAATCCTATCAAAACAAGACCGCCGGTTATATCGTCAATGATTTAATCCAAAGTTATCTTAAAGATGAAGGATTAATGGGCATGTCGCAATATGATACTTGTGATACCGAAGATGAATGGAAGAAAGGGGATTTGACCGGTACATATCGAATTATGGGGCCTAATTTTATGCTGAACATTTAAAAACGCTGATAAGTCCCTTCGAAGAAATATATCTGATGAATGTCAAACACGCGTCATATAAATTTTACGCGTGTTTGATTTTAGTCTAATCGTAACGGAATGAATCAATATATCAAATTGTATAGCGACAAAGCGAGGTGATCCCAATGCCTTTATATCAGGGGAATTTATTTGGAACAAAGCTTTACGATCGTGGGGAGATTTGGGCGCAGCGGGTTATAACCTTGATAGGTACACCGGAACATGCGCAAGCAGTTGGCCAATATAAGATCAATTGGACCGGTACCGAAAGCACAGAATCAAAAATCTTGATCTATATTTCATTTGACGGTGCTTCTTGGGACCGGGTCCAAAATAATGTCTTGACAAAGGCCAATCCGGATAAAACCAAAAATGCAAGCTGTGTCAAACTCAAAACTTATTTAATGACAAAAGACATTTCCCAGAAACCCGTAATTAATAATTTAAACTTGGAAATCTTTACCGAACTACTTCAGGATGGCCCGGTCATTCCCGAAGTTATCTTTAATTACATTCCGGTTAGCGACTGTTTAAATTCGTTGGCGGAAAAGGTTGGATTCTGGTGGAATGTCGATGCCTATAAACGGGTCAATTTTGTATCTAAGGTAACAAACCCGGCTCCCTGGACCGTAACCGAGCGGGATATTATCGGTGAGCCGGTGGTTACCCAAGGAAACCCCCAATACCGGAATAAACAATATATCCTGGGCGGGAAAGCCACTACAGCTCCATTGTCTGAAATAAAATTCGGGGATGGAAATACCAAAACAATCACCGTTGGCTTTCCGATGGCGGCAGCTCCGGCGATTACAGTGAACAACCAGCCGAAAACCGTTGGAACCAAGGGCGTTGATGATGGAAAAACTGATTGGTACTGGTCCAAAGGAGACTCTGTAATTACCAGTGATACCCCATTAGCGAACGGAGCTCAACTTCAGATTACTTACCAAGGGGAGTATCCCATAGTCGGGATATACTCACAAAGCTTTAACATCTCAAAGTTAAAAAACCTTGTGGGTAGCGGTACGGGTATCATTGAGAATGTTACCAAAGTAGAAACCAATAGCCAGGAAGCCGCGTTGCAAAACGCCATTCAATTGATTCAGCAATATTCCATCGATGGCCGGAAACTGCAATTTAAAACCGACCAGAAAGGCCTGAAACCAGGACAACTTTTAAATGTTAATCTTCCGAGATACGGGATTCAAACCAATGACAAAGACCATCAAATGCTGATTCAAAGTGTCAATATCCAGGATAATGTTTATCAATTGCTTTATGAGGTAACCGCCGTTGAAGGACCCATTGATGGTAGTTGGGCCAAATTTTTCTATAATCTGCTGAAACCCAATGTATCGGTAATCCGCGACAATATAAGCGAGAATGAGGTTTTTATCAATATCCTGGAACAGACTAAAAACTGGCTGGAAACCGACGAGCAAAATATATTTCGGACCGTATATCCGGCAATTAGTCTCTACCCGGGATCAAACCTGTATCCCCAGTTTGCCTTCGGGGATCGGATCAAGTGTGTTGCTCTGATTGATAATAATAATAATGAAATCTCCAGAAGCTTGGCGATAGATCAAAAGGGGGCCGAAACCAACACCATTATTACCACCTTTTATTTTCAGCCCAATGAAAGTTTGGGCAATATTAAAAAAATATACTGGTACGGTGGGGCGACTGCGTCATTGCAACCGGGGAGCGGCGTAAAAATCGATGAGATGAATTATGAACATACCAAAACCAATCTGGAAGCAATCGAAATTCTAAGAACGGATACGAAAGGATGGAAAAACCATGAATACAGTCGAATTTATTGACGGGAACGCTCCGGGAATCAGTGCGGCGTTATTAAATGAACCATTTCATGTAAAGGGGGCGTCCTATGATCCGGTTATGGATCAAATAACCGTTACCATTGGAAGTGGCCGGGCTGGTTTTGGCTTCACAACGATAATCGAAAAATTGACCGATTCCACGTTGATCATCACCGGACCAAGCATTAATACCGAGTACTACATCTTCCTTCAAAGGGATTCCACCACTCCCTTTAAGTCCGCCACATCAATTATTTCTCTGGATGGAGAGGTTCTCCTGGGTAAAGTGTCGGTGGGAGAGACCAAAAGCTCACTTACCCGTTATGATTTAAGGGGAATGCTGCCCGGCAGTTTGAATAATAACAGGTATGTAATAATCGGGGATAATAATATCGATCTTTATAGTGCAACCACGGAAAGAACGTGTAAAACGACTAATTTTGCTAAACAATTTCGGGTTCGATTTCCCGGAAACTACCGGGTTTATTTTGAATTTAGAGCTTCAAAAAATGTAATTAACGCATATGTAAATGTATCAGGAGGAGTAGGGGGGGGAGTTCATTATACAAATTCCACTACTTACACCGGGAAAAATGTAGATCTTAGTGAGGTTAAAGCCGGTGAATTAATTAAGGTAACGCTTGGCAAATCGGGTGACCCCTATAATGATTATACTTCGTATATGAAAAACGTATACTTACGTGGAGAGTATACTGATACGGATCCTATGATATACGGAACAATCAATGATTAATGAAAAGAGGGTTGAATAATGTTAGTTGTAATCAATCAAAATACCAACAGTATCGAATCAATCACCACTACCCGAACCGAAAATAACCGTCCTTTAACGGACGTCGAAAAACAAGTGATTCTGGTTGAAAAACCCAAACCACCATTAAAAGCATTCCCGGTTACCGATGATGAATTAATTTTCAAACTATGGGAAGTGTTAGATTGTTTTAGTATTATCAAAAAAGCGCAACCTGTGTTTGATAATAGTGGAAATTTAAAGGATGTGGACATTACTTATTTTGATATCGGGGAAGATCGTGAGCTTTAAGCTTCATCAGTAATTTATAAAGAATATGTGTTTTTGACGGAAAAGAACACAAATGAAAGAAGGGTAATATCCATGTATATCGATAAAATCGATCAAATATTAACCGGTATAACGATTTCGAATGAAAAATATGTAAATGTCGGTTCCGCGGCTTTTTTCTTAAACCATGGTACGTTTTGGGGGGGTGATGATCTGGTGATTTTGACCGAGGTGGGAAATCCCGAAACGCAACTAATCCAAGACACCGATTATACTTTAGGAAATGAAGATACCGATTTGACCGATAGCTCCGGGAAAACGGTTTATACCACAGTAACTGTAACCAATACTTCTTACCAAACAGGAGCCCTTTATATTACCTATACAACATTGGGGGATTATAACCAGGCCAAGGATATTAACGATCTCAACCACTACCTTAACGACGGTTGGATTGATCCTCAAGAGAATTGGACATATGCGTCCCCAAACACTTTTGCCGTAAATGGGGATATTACGGTCCGGAATCGGAAAGGCGATAAGATTAAATTAGAACAAGACTCTACCATTAAATATTTCTACATTATAGACTTATCATATTCTACCGATTCGGAAACCACTATGGTGACTGTAACCGGGGGAACTAATTATTCATTGGCGGAAACACCAATTGGAAATAATTATTATTCAAAAGTTGGAAGTCCGCAAGGGTTCCCGGGTTGGTTTAATTATACACCAACGTTAACCGGATTTAGCGCTGCTCCGACCAATACTGTTTATCGATTTTGCATCAACAATAATTTATGTATTGTGGAATTCCAGCAAGGTACAAACGGTACAAGCAATAGCACTGCATTTACCGCCACGGCTCCGGTTAATAGCGCCAATATAAATAATGCGATTTGGGGTCATATCTGTTGGAGCACGGTGGATGGAGGGACTGTCTTAACTTCCCCCGGACGCGTTACCATTGGCAGTAATTCTAATACCATTACCGTTGATAAAAATGTGGCCGGCGCCGCTTGGACGGGTTCGGGAGGTAAACGGGCCGGTTTTATGCTTACTTATGAGATTTAGTGGAATTGTTGGGTTTACAATGAATGGGTTATTAATGAAAAGCACATAGCCATCATGCTAAGTGCTTTTCATATTTTGACAGGTTGATAAAAACTTCTGAATGAGAAGTAATGGTAGATAACCAATGAAAGTACGAAAACTTAATATGTTTTAGAAAGGTGTTCGTGGCTAAATGAGTAATTCTGTTGAACAACTCCCTCATTCTAAATTAAAGAGGGTTAATTTATTGGTTTCTAAATCTTGTAATTTACATTGCCGGATGTGTGATTATCCGGAGTTTTATCCGGAGAATCAAGAAATGCCCTTTGGCCAAATCAGGCAAATCATTAATGAAATAAAGATTTTGGGGGCTGAAGTCCTTGAATTATCGGGCGGAGAACCAATGATTCGGACCGATATTTATGAAATTATATCTTATGCTAAATCCTTGGGTTTAAATGTTGTTATGGTTACGAACGGAGTTTTAATCGGCCCTTTGGAAGTAGAGAAATTGATTAAGGCAGGTATTACATTTGTTTCAATTTCGATGGAAGGCCCCGAACCAGTGCATGATCATATCCGTGGCCCGGGAAATTATAAAAAAGCACTCCATGCCATTCAAAACTTTATCCATTATAATTCCGGAAAACGGGATTTACAAGTAGCCGTGGGGGTTACACTTTCCAAGTATAACTATCAATTAATCGCCCCTTTTTCCAGATATTTATTGGAAGAAATCGGTGTAAACTCAATTTCTATTAATCCATTTTCAAACGATATGTTCATTGGAGAAAACCGTAAATTTCGGCCGCGGGAATTTCAGATTACTCCCGATCTAATTCCGGATTTAACCTGTCAAATCAATAAATTGATTGAATATTCCAAGCATACGCCCTACAAATTACCGGCGCCGGGTTTTTTAAAAAGAATACCGGATTACTTTTTGGGTCAAAAACTGATTCCACCGGGCGGTTGCTTTTTACCCTCCATATTTTGCGGTATTTCAGCCAATGGTTTAGTGCATGCTTGCTGGAAAAATCCTCCGATCGGTAATTTAAGGGAGATGAACTTGATAGAAATACTCCGTTCCTCAAATTATAGGGAATTTAGAAAACGGGCATTAACGGGAAAATGTAATGGTTGTCTTTCGTCTTGTTTCGCTGAGATATATGCGAATAGTTAACAAGGTGGAGCCATGGTAAATGGGATTGCAACAATTATTTTTTTCATGGTAATTGCCTTGTTTTTATTATGGCCGAGGCTTAAAAGTATATATGGCTAAGATTAACCGGTGGATCTTTAATATCGTTGTAATAATGTTGCAGTTTGGTAGGCTGGTTTCGTAGTAAAATTGTAGTATGAAGAATTATTCACAAAACCATTTCAAAATCAAAAAGCGCCGCGGCAATTGCTCAAGCGCTTTTCTGTTGGTAAAGAAGGTGAAACCAATATAAGCGATGATCCCGATATTATTAATAATCAATTATTAGTATTCTGGTTCAATATTGAAAACGGTAATTGTTAAGAGATAGAGGCGCGATTTGGATTTATCGCCGATTTCACAAACTTTGCAGTTTGAAGAGGTAATTTTAAGGTAAAATTATAACATCGATAGAAATGTAGTGCATCTCGTTAAGAGATAATTATAATGTCAAAAAGAAGCGATAAATCATAATGAAAAAATATACATGAATCGGTGAACAAGAATATAAAACAATACCAAAGGTTTGCCGATTAGGTATATTTGTAGGTGAAACAAAATTCAAGCGCGAGATAGAGACCGTGTTTGGCGAAATTCGATTTAGCAATGAACTGGAAATAACTATTATCAAAAGAATATGGTGTCATCTGTAGCAAATGACTGGCTGAAGTGAAACATATATCTGTATTATCTGTATTGAAAATAATAAAATTATAGAAAGGTATTTTATTGAATATGCAGAAATATCTAATACAACGATTCGAGAGGCAATAAATGGAAATTTTTAATAAATATTATTTACCGATTTGCATATTCATTATTTTAATTGCTGGTTTTAATATATTTTATAGTCTTGAATTGCTGCCTATAAATGATTGGGATGAAGCGCGTCATGGTGTAACGGCATTTGAGATGAATCAAAGTGGTAATTATCTTATAACAACATACCAAGATTATCCTGACTATTGGAATCTCAAACCACCGTTAGGATCTTGGTTAATTGCCATTTCGTATCAAATTTTCGGAAACAATACATTCGCGCTTCGCTTTCCTTCAGCTTTAGCAGCGTTGTTATGTATTATATTAATGATGTATTTAGCAAAACAGATTTATAATTCACAAGTTTCCATTCTTTCAGGAATTGTATTAACAACGGGTTTTTGGTTTATTTTTATGCATTGTGGGAGAACGGGAGATTTTGATGCTCAAATGACTTTATTGGTAATACTTACGATATTATTTTTACTTAAAACAGATACCAAGACTATTTATTTTTGTTTAACCGGTTTATGTTTTTCGCTGGCATTTTTGCTTAAAAGTTATTTAGCTATCCAAATTTTATTGATCGTTGGGTGTTATTTAATTTTCACTAAGAAATTTGAACTTATCAAACTGCGTCATTACATTATATTTATATTTTTTGCATCAGCACCAATTTTATTTTGGGCAATTGCCAGGTTTAATTATGATGGTTTAAAGTTTTTTCAAACAATGGTCGAGTATGATTTAGTGAAAAAAAGTTTTAATGGACTTGAAGGTCACAACGAAAATATTTTTTATTATATCTATTCGTCAATTTGGGGCTTGTTTCCTTGGAGCCTTTTTCCGATCGGGATACTTTTTTTATGGAAAAAACTCAAAATAAAATTGAACTATTCAAAAAGTCCAATTTTGTTAATTTGGATCTTAGTTCCATTCATTTTGTTTTCCCTGGCTTTTACAAAATGCTATTGGTATATTTACCCTACATATCCGGCATTGGCAATTCTAATCGGATTGGCTTTGAATAAACTTTTTACAAACAAACCTCAGAGTAAATTTTTATTGATTGTTTTTTTGATGTTTTTTATTACTGCAGAAGCAAGAAGTATTATATTCATCGAAATCGAGAAAAACAAAAGCTATCAACCAATTTCAACTTCTTCCGCCAATCATTTAACCCAAGCGCAAGTTTTTGAAAGAAAAGTATTGAACCGAGTAAAATGAATTCTTAATAAAAATCCATATTATAAATCAAAGAACCTTCGGGTTCTTTTTTATTATGATTTTAAAATTCCACGCTATGAATGGGAGAATAGAAAAGGTAACTTATAAAAAAACAGCTCAGGCTCCATCATATATAGTAGCAAGCGGATTCAAGCTATATATCAAATAAAGGATACTGAGATGTGTTTTAAATTGTATCCGGGAACTAAAAGTCTATTTATCAGACTCCGGAGCTTACTGTGAATATTAATTATTTGGTGTATCTTACTCGAGAAGGCGTTTATATGTCCGATGTTTCATATTCCCGTATTGTTCTCGAAGATACGGAGGGTCCCTTAATGCAATAAGTTTGCAGTTTGGAGGGTTGGTTCCAGTGTAAAATTGGAATATGAAAATTTGTCAGTATTTGCTGTGTCTGGATTGCTGAAGTAGGGCATCACGTATTCATCTTCCCAAATCGCCTATCACCCCCCGGCGATACCATTCCAGGGCGAGTAGTTCTAGCTGATATATGGTATTTCCGGCAATTATCCAATCCTCCTTCTTAACGTCCCGGGGTGGAGTTTGCGCTTCGGGACTAAAATAATTTTTGATAATGGAAAGGCAGTCGATTCAACCGTTCTTACGGTCAAATTCTTAATAAGTAAGGTGAACCCAAATGACCGAACCGATGAACATCAAATTAGCGCGGCTGGAAGAAAAACTGGATGCCGTAGCCGAGAAAATTGATAATTTAGTACGATGTAATAGTGATACCCAAACGCGTTTGCGCGAAATGGAAAATAAAACGAATGTTTATGGCACCTATTTTAAAATTATTGCTTTTGTGGGAAGCGCCATCTGGACAATTATTTTGTTGATTCTTGGCAAAATTTTCGGAAAATGGTTTGGGGGATGAAGATATTATCTGTAATAAAATGATTTTCGAAAGGGGTAAACTTTAATGGGCGAATTTAACATTACACCGTTGGATGGCGGTTTGGTTGCTCTGGTCATATTGGGAGTTCAATCCTTAAAAAAATATATTATCCAGCGCTGGGTGCCGCTGTTGCCTTTCATTATCAGTTGGATTTTAGCAGTCCCCGCGGTGATTGTCGCCAGAGGAGAACTCCCCTCTTTATTGGTGTTGATATCCCAGGTTTTTTTAGAAGGCCTTAAGGTGGCAGTTTTAGCCATGGCTACGTATAAGATTCAATATACAACTGTTTTGGGAAAGAGATCCGACAATAATGCCATGGGATATTCCGGAAGACTAAAACGAAAATCTAATAATTATTTAAAAATCAGATAATAGTGGATAATCGATCAACCTTAATGAATCCGGTTTTGGTCATTTCCGTATCGATTAATTCTTTGGCTTTCAAGCTTATCAATTATTTATACACCCTGACATAACCATCATTAGTCGTAACAACAATCTCCAACCTGCCGTCCCGATCCACATCAGCCAGGGCAAGCTCACCGGGGACGGCATTTAGATTCAGATTCCATTCCAATCCTTTATCACCCACGCATTGCAGGGAGTTGCCGATGCCGAACAGAAATTCATCCCGGCCGTCTCCGTCCAAATCAGCGGTAACTACATCTGTGCAGGGCGTACCCAAGCCTTTGAGGGAAAATTGGCGGTAAATCACCCAAAGGCTACCCGGGTTCACCGGTTCCGGCTTGGTATTGGGGGATGGTTTTGGACGGGAGCGGGAACTTTGTTTATAAATCCGGAATTCATATTCTCCGGTGGAGTCGTTTCGGTAGACGCCGCCGATTTCCAAATGGCGGTCGCGGTCCGAGTCCCCGATTCCCTGAAGATAATTACAACCATTATTGCCGGTGGCGGTAAACTCACCTTGCCAAAGAAGATTGGCGTGGTTGTCCAGTATCGCGGTGAGGTAACCCGAACGGCCGTAAAGAATCTCCAGAGCCGGGCCATCGTGTAGATTTACCAATACCGGGGCCGCATAAGCCGCCCAGAAACCAGGGAAAAGGTTGTAAGCGGTACTTTTGATAATGGCCGGATTTCCGCTGGGGCCGTCGATAATGTAAACCCGATCCGGGTAAGCGCAAACCAGCTCATCCAAACCATCGTTATCCATGTCGGCGGCAGCCACCCGATCACCGCCATGGCCCCGCATATCCTGAACCGGATTTCCGCCTGGGAGCATGATTCCGTTCCGTTCCCAAATCATCCGGCCACTTCGGCCATCCAGTAAAAATCCCACGTCACTATGCATTTTGCTGCGGCGGATGGAGACATACAGATCTTGATGACGGCGGCTGGTGAAGTTTCCGGAAATCCAGTAGGTGATGCCCCCTAAATTCCAGACCGGCGCTGAACCGTCAAATCCGGTAAAAACATGCTGCCATTTTATTGTCCCATCCGGGCGGACCGCTACGATAGCGGCCTGACCGGCGGCTGTTTCCCGGGCAAAGATGGCTTCCTTTTGGCCATCTTGATCCAGGTCGGCGATTAACACCCCATCTTGTTTCGTGGCGGCGTCTTTGGTCATGCCCAGGCCTTTCATCCGCCAACGGATCTTGAACCCACACTTCGGATTAAGGCCGGTCTGTTCAAAACAGCAGACTTCTCCAGCGCTGGTGTTGGTGATCACTTCCACTCGGCCGTCGCCCTCAAGATCGGCCACCACCGGTGGCCCTGCCGGTACGGGGGTTTGACGCTCCCATTGTTTAAGCTCGGCAGTCCCGTCTATTATAGATAGAACTTCTCCCGAACCTCCCCGGGTAATTATGGAAAGCAGGGCCTTGGAACCGTTTTTTGATGGATCGGCGGCCACTGCCGAAATATCCAGTTTGGAGTTAGTCGGACCCTTAATGGTGAGCCAATTACCAATCCGTCGCTGCTCATCAAAGCCGAAATTTTTACATATCTCACTGTTTCCTTTCCCGGGTTCACTGATGAAAAAGCTGTTTTGGATATTGGAATGAAAGTGGCCGTATACCAGGTTGTTCCGCCCATTGGCGGCCATGGTATTGGCGGTTAACGGCAATGTGTCCAGATCTTTAGTGTGGAAACGGGCCCTGGGGTGGGTCCATAACCGGGTCGTACCTTGACCGGGAATGAGCTGATAAATGCCTAATTCACTATAGGTTGGGATTACCTGGCCCGCCGTGGCGGTGGTAAAAATTTCGACTGAACCGTCATTATCCAAATCAGCCAGACCGCTGAGATAGCAGTTGTTAATTTCATACTTTACCGAGCCGTCCTCCGCATTGAACACCAAAATGTCCCATCGATTTCGGTTTCGATAATTAAATACATTACAAATCACTTCCAACCGGCCGTCGTGGTCCATGTCACCGAAGGAATCCGGCACCGGCCGGGTAATGTGGGTATTTTCATAAATGTTATCTTCCATCGTAATGGACCATTTGAGGGCGAGGCTGGTACCATTGTTGTCAATGACTTCAATGTGCTGGCTGAAATCACTGATCACACAAAACTTGGGGTAAGGATCGCCGGGGATGGAAGCCACCCCCAGAAAACCATAGTTGCGGTGATTGTTATACTTTAAATTCATCAGAGTGGCGCCGGTGGCCCCGTGTAAGACCACCAGCCGGTAATGCATAGCGATGATGACATCCAATTGGCCGTCATTATTGGCATCAGCGATACAAACCACCGGTCCGTAACAGTCGGCGAATGCCTCCGAAGTCCAGATTAATTGTTCAGTACCGTCGTTATAAGCATAAAGGCGGGCCCGGGCATTGTTTCCCACTTGGTAAAAACTATCCACCACCACTTTTTGTAATCCCGGCCTGTCCCTTAACAACGGAGCCACTTTTCGAGCCGGGCCTCCGGTAACCGGAGTTGATTTACCATTACCGGACAGATCATATAACGGGGAACCCAGGTTCCATTCCGATTGATTCGTTTCCAAGATATTCGGCGTAAGCAGGGGGGCAGGGGGAAGTTTTATCGAGTCGCGGTAGCCAGTGGCCGGTTTGATGATCAAGTAACCTTGCCGGCCAGCGATATCATAACTCCAATCCAATACTGGAGCCTTCACCATTTTGGCCGTGCCTTGACTATGGCCGGTCATTGCATTGTCTTGCCGGTATTTATACCATTCCCGTGTTGGAACCGGGCTCGGGGTCGGCTGTGACGTGGGTGTCGGTTGGATAGTGGTCGCTGGTTGTGACGTTGCCACCGGGGTTGGTTTGCCGGGCGCCGGTGTAGGTATCTTTATACCCGCCGGTTTTTGGGTAGGAATCACGATAATATATACGATTGTTGCCGTAACGATCACGTTACATAACAAGATAATTGTCAGTGCTATTTTGGCAAGTTTGTCATTGCTTGGGGCGGACATGTTTTCACCTCTTTGAAATGTGAAGAGTGAAGGGCGAAAGTAATCAAAACAAACACAAGTGGGATTGGTTGTCTAACTTCACGCTGTAAGCTTGCTGATACTATATATTCATTTTCGGTTTTTTTTAATTTTCCTTGAAAGGTTTGGAAGGTGTTTTGAAAATTAAAGCAGAATATAATTATCTTACTTTACAAATCCGACGAAAAACATTTGTTGGTAATGGAGGATAAAAATGGCACAAATTATGAATGTACCGGAGATCATTAACGTTAAAAACCGTTTGGCGGAGTTACAAGCGAAAGGTTTGGTCAAAGAATGGGAGTTGCCCTATGAAAATCTGTTAACCCGGCTGTCGGCGGCGATCTTTTTTGTAACACCAACCGGTGAGGATCAAATGACGTCAATCGCCGACGCCTTAACGGAATATCCCAAATTTAGTTACCGGGAGAACACTGAAAAAAAATTATCACAATTAATGTATCGAATTACATTTGAAGACCCCGATTTTAAATAAACAATTATCAACGATATGTTGTATAGGATATGTTACATGTTACGAATACTCTTCGAAAATCGAGTATCCGCTCAGACTCTTAGAGATACCTGAAGTTCTTTTGTCTTTAACCCCGCAATTGGCCCCCCAAGGAACCGCTTAGGGCTTATGAGATTTTCGGTCGGCAGCTCCCTATTATTTATTTACTGATCAAGCGGCCACAGGGTTATATTCCAATATCAATACCTAGGAGTCTGTGCGGGTAATAGGTTTTTGAAGCATATTTAATGTTTAGTAACATAATCTAATACAAGATATTGTGGTTTTAAGCAATAAAAATGTGTTACTCGCACAGACTCCTAGCAAGATTATTCCGCCAGGTAACGCCGGATTGTTTCCTTCTCCGGTGATCACTTTTTTATCAATGATTTTAAAGAAAAAATTGGGGCGATTATCAATGAAACCGCAAAAATGGGGAATATTTCGCAGAACCATAGTTGCTTTTGATTAATTTTAAACTCGCTGGTGGTGAAAATTTTGCAATTATGTTATTTTCAACCTTTGAACAATAAAGGGTGATTACGAGGTAATTAATCCGAGGGAATAATTTTGTAGTTTTTGGTAATTAATTATCGGGATTCTTAAAATGATCCGGTTTATCCTCTTTCGTCCGGTAATGTTCATTGAGTAGCCGGTCAACTTCCGCTGCTGCTTCCAGAATTTCTTGATCGGTTACCCCTTTGAAATCCCATAAATCCATCAACTTTTTTTTGGCAGACCAAACTTCAGCTTTTAATGTCTGGGAACGCACATAATCACCTCAATTTATCAATTGTATCGTACTGTAATTCAATTAAAGATAAATAATACAAAAAATGAATGAGTTTTGGCGATGAATCGGATATTTACATAATAAATATTATTTTACAACAATTTTAAATTAAGCACAGAACGATTGAATAAGAACCAATACAATATTATTTTATTACATAAAACAATATTTGTCCAACAAAAACATAATGTTATTTTTATAATTTTTAGCGGATTTTAGCAATAAAGCTTGGAAAAGCCCGAATTGACGAAGAATGAACCTGATTTCAAAACTTTTTGTTTATTTCATTGCGAATTGGTTACCATAAACCAGAGGTGATTGATTATGAATTTACAGCAATTTGAAAAATTGTTAAGTGTACATTTGCCGCCGCATAAGGTTCGAAGGATTATCAGGATTTATCTTGAAACGGCCGGGGAAAAGATTGATGGGACCTAT
>JAEZJQ010000086.1 GCA_023436305.1 Bacillota bacterium | reverse complement strand
AAGCAGCTTTACAAAAGCGCCCTGGAAAAGCTAAACCGGTTAAAACGCGCGTTAAAGCATCCCTATTTCGCCCGGATCGATTTCTTGGAGGATAGCCAAAGCCGGGCCAAGGAGATTTATATCGGCCGAAATTCATTGATTGAAGGAGAACAATCGCCACTGGTTGTAGATTGGCGATCACCTATCGCCAACCTTTATTACGATTCCCGCCTGGGCCAAGCGGCGCATCCGGCTCTGGAAGGGCAAATCAATGGTCATTTGATGTTAAAGCGGCAGCTCAATATCGTCAATGGAGTACTGCAAAAAATAATTGATATCGATGTAACGGCCGACGATGAACTGCTTCAGGATTATCTTGGCGCCAATACGGATAACCGGCTTAAAGATATTGTCGCGACCATCCAAAGTGAGCAAAACCAGGTTATCCGGGCGGATATGGCTCGAAATCTGATAATCCAAGGGGCCGCCGGGAGCGGGAAAACAACTGTCGCTCTTCACCGGATTGCTTATCTGCTATACAATCATCCCGCTTTACGAGAAGATGATTTTATGATTATTGCTCCCCATAAACTGTTTCTTGATTATATTTCGGCTGTTTTACCCGAATTGGGAACCGAGAAAATTAAACAGACTACTTTTATGGATTTGGCTCAAGAACTCATTGGAGAACCATTAACTATCGTTGATTATCAGCAAAAGTTCGCCGGCTTGATGAATCGACCCGTGGGCGTAACAAAGGATTATGATCCCCAATTCATCCAAAAAATTTCCGAGATTAAATCATCAAGCCTGTTCAAAAAAGTGGTTGACAGGTACTTAAGAACTCTCGAAAACTCTATCCTTCCCAACTCTTCTTTCGGGTATGACGGGCTTCATATCTATTCATACGAGGAATTACGCCGGTTATATCATGAAGACTACCAAGACTGGCCCTTTTATCAAAGGGTTGAACAGTTAAAAAAGCACCTGCGCCAAAGACTGATATCCTATAAGACGGAATATTTGGAGGAGTTGGAGCAACAATGCGCTCAAAGGATCGGCCAGGTTAAACAAGCGATGGAAGATGAATCGGAGACTCGCCGGTTATTGATTACCCGGCTTATTGAGGAAAAAGACCATAAAGTCCAACGAATGAACCTATTTGCCAAGCAGGGTGTTCAAGAGTACTTTAAAAAAATTAAACAGCCACGGCTGCTACAGATTTATCATGAGTTGTTCGCCAATGAGCAATGTTTTTTGGAAATGACCCATGGAATATTGGATGATGAATCAGCCCGGCGCCTGAGAAATATGGTTCTTAGCGCCCTAAACACCGGCCGGGTTGATTATGATGATTTGGCGCCTTTGCTTTACTTACAAATGCATGTTTTCGGCTGGGCAAAAGAAAAGGCGATCCGGCATGTGGTAATCGATGAAGCCCAAGATTACAGCATTTTTCAATATATAACCCTAAAAGAAATCTTTAAAAACGCGACCTTTACGATCTTGGGCGACGTAAGCCAGGGAATTTATAACTATCAAGGAATCACAGACTGGGAAACGCTATTAACGACCGTATTTAACAAAGATCTTGACAAACTGGCGGTTTTAAATCAGAGTTACCGTACCACTATCGAAATTATGACGGCCGCCAACCGCTTGGCCGGGAAATTAAACGTACCTGCTGATTATCAGGCCGTTCCACTCATCCGGCACGGCAAGGAGGTAGAAATCATCGCTAAAAACAGCCAGTCCGAGCTGGTCAAGGATATGGCAAACCGTATCCATTTAATGGCGGTGGAACAATTCAAATCCATCGCCGTCATCTGCAAAACCCTGCCCGAAGCGGAAGAATATACTGAACTCCTAAACGATTATGGCATCGCGATCAGTTTAATTACCGGGAAAGAAACGGCATATTCCGGAGGATTCATGGTTCTCCCCTCTTATCTGGTGAAAGGTTTGGAATTTGATGCGGTATTAATCGCGGATGCCGGGAATGAACAATATCATCAAGACAGCATCATCGACGCCAGGCTTCTCTACGTAGCAATGACCCGGCCTTTGCATCGATTACTGATCTATTATCAGAATGAACTGACCGGATTGTTATGCAAACTTGAATCCGGCAGTCATCCTTTATGATAATCGTTTTAGGTGCTTGGAAATTTCGGATAACAATGGATGTTCCTTCGCTTGAATGGATTCAATTAATTCAATTGTTTCCTTGGCAACTTTTTCTAAATTCACCAAGTCGGGTTGATCAACCTCATAGGTAAATTCCAGACACTTGATCCGGATCGCTTCAAATTGTTCCACAATCGGATAATACTCCTCAATCATTTTCAAGAGATCATCGGAAACCCCATACCTGGAAGCAACATATCGCAACCGGTTGTATATCCCTTTCTTATGTTCCGCCAGGAAATGAAAGCCGACATAATTCAAGGGGGATTGTTGGGTAAACATATTTTTCAAATACTGGACCGCTTCAGCATAAACGGCGGTGCCGTAGGCGATACTTTCGTCCGGCAATTCATAATGAAAAATCACGGAATTATCTCCCCTCGCCGCCAAATAATCATCCAATCTCCCTAAAAACCGGGTAAGATCAAACGGATATTCAGTTGCATAATTTTTGAATCTCAGTAATTTAAGCGCTTCACTCTCCGCCCAAGGCGCTAGATCTGGGTAACGAACTTTAGCCTCTTCATAAGCTTTCTTAAATTGATCATAATCAAAAGAAATTTTTCCAAGTATCTGTTGCTCATTAAAGCCAAACGCCAGCAAGCGACGCTCCGGATGATTATACCCATAAATCAGCGATGAACGCATAAGATGCGTTTTTTGATACGAATGCTTTTCCGTTAAATAGTACTCGTCCAAATAAATAATCGCATAATAACCATGGTTGATTTTGTCCAATAGAAAAGGAATAATCTCCGGCACATCACCAAGCAGTTCATAATTAAATTGAATAGTAGTGAGGAACTGGTTGTGGGAATGATAGTATTCTAAAAAGTCGAATCGCATCATATTATAAGGCCCCATGCAGGTAAAAATATTGATAAAATGCTCATAATACCACGGTATCAACCGTTCATCCGTCAAAAGAACGGTCACTGGTAAAATATAATGCAAGTAAGAGGTAATTTCATTTTGAAATTTAAGCGGCAGGATTTTGGTCTCCGGGATATCGATTTCGTATTGCCGGGACTCTTCGCGCGTGCGCGCGCGCGTACCCGCTCGCGATAATTCCGAGGGGGCATCGCTTATCGTTATTCCGAGATTCATATTGGCGCAAATCCTGGCAATCGTCTTGTAGGATAAAATATCCTGAACCGATATATCCAACCCTGACTGTTTTGCTTGGTCGCTGATCTGAACGGCAATCAACGAATGTCCGCCCATATCATAAAAGCTTTGATGGATATCAATCTCAGTCAAACCTAAAACCCGGGCCCAAATCTGCGCCATGATATAAACTGCCTGTTCTTCATCCGGTCGTTCAATCCCGATTAAGGCCGCTTTTTGGAAGGTTTTCTCCTTGAGAACCGCTTGATTGCGGGAATGCTTCGTTTCTTGTTTCTGAATGGCGGTGTTGATTCTTTCCTCTATTTTAAACGGCGTTACTTCACTCACGGCGGAAATCATGGGATAATTCAATTTGCCACGGATGATTCGCGAACCGCCGGTCATGTCCCGGGCGCTGAAACGAGCGAGGATATTCTCAAAAGTATTCACAGCGCTGGTTCGAGAAATGGCTTTAAAAATTAGATTTTCATCGGTTACTCCAAAATCGGCGGCCATTCCTACATTTTCCCATAACGGCCAGTTCACGCTGACAGTTTTTTTCCCTTGTTGATTCCGATAAACCGCGAATGAATCCAGATATGAATTGGCGGCGGTGTAGTCACTTTGTCCGGCTCCGCCGGTAATGGTGATGATCGAGGAGAACATGATGAAGAAATCTAAATCATCAGCTTCGGTTAACCTGTCGAGCAGCCATGTTCCTTGGATTTTAGGAGTAATCACGTTTTTAAAGGTCTGGATATCCTTATTAATCATGAATCCGGCTCCGGCGACCCCGGCCGCATGAATGATTCCATAGATTTTGCCAAACTTTTGCCGGATTTCGTCCAGGACCGGTTTTAAACTTTTTTCACTAGAAATATCCACGGAATAAATCAACACTTCCGATCCGGCCTGCTCCATTTCCCGGATCGCCCGAATTTGCGCGCAAAGTTTTTGATTCGTATTCCGCGCCAATACCTCGTCCCAAGATTCACGGCCCGGCAGGGCGGTCCGGTTTAATAAAGCCAGGGTAAGCCGCGCCTTTCCGGCCAAATATTTCCCGATCACAAGTCCAATACCGCCAGTTCCACCAGCGATGACATAAACACTACCCGCGCGCATGGGTACACTGTCTTTGACAGCCGGATCCGTTCCATTTTGGGATTCAAGAACTTGGAATTCCTCAATGAACCTTTGATTGTGGCGATACGCCACTTGATAGATCGGACCCGGCGCCAGGATTTCCGCTACAATCCCATCAGCCGCCGTATGGTGATCAATATCGATCACCCGACATCTTAATTTCTTATTTTCTGGATAAACGGTTTTACCAAGCCCGAAAAAGGCGGCTGAAGCGGGGTTGATATTGTCCTCGGTCTTGGTTACTTCATTGACATTATCGGAAATTAAGACCAGGTCGATTTCATCCTGACCATGATATCCGGCGAAGGCCCGGAATAGATAAAACAGACTATATAGCCCCTTGAATTGTTTTTCCTCCAGATCCGCGATACTTTCGATCCGGCCGGTTTCTTTTCCAATGGACATGAAATGAAGGATTTGAGAGATTTCTTTGCCTTGAAGCGCCTTCACCAGTTTTTGATAATCAGCTTCCTCACCTTTGATTCGGAATTGATGCTCCCCGATTTGTTCATAACAGGCACCGGTTTCAACTTCGATCAACAACCGTTCTTCCGTCCTCAACCCTTCCATAATCCGATCCGCAATCCCAGTTTCGTCTTTAAATATTAACACACAACCGTTGTTGGGTGAGGCCTCCTTCTTCAACTCCTCCTCGCGCCAGGTGAAACCGTAATCGAAAGTTTCTTCCGCCACTTTTTGAAGCTTTAATTCCTCGTCGTGCGCGCTCGACTTTACTCTTTTTAAAGAGTAATCCTCAATCTCGATAAAAACTTGCCCGGATTCATCCATTAAGGTGGCATCGAAAACAACGATCTCCATGTCGCGGGTTCCCTGGTCCTTTCGCCGCACGTAACAGTAAAACCGGGCCGGTAGTGGGCCGTAGATGGTCATCTTTTTATACATCAGCGGCAAACGCATTCCCTCAATATCCTGGCTGAAAGCATCGACGGCCTGATCCATTAACGCGGGATGAATCTTATATTCAAGAAGATCGTTTTGAAACTCTTCGGGCAATTTTAGTTCAATGATGGCTTGATTATTTTTGGCCGCTGCATAGATAAGGTTGTTCCAACGGGGTCCGAAGGTAAAGTTCCGGCTCTCGTCCCTAATGGGGATCCGGTGTGGATCCAGCTCGGCTTTCAGTGGCGCCAGGATAAACGAACCCATCGCACCCGGCTTCACCGGGAATATTTTTCCCTGGGCGTGAATTGTCCAGTGTTCTTCACCCAAACTGTTGACCGTTTTACTGGAAATGGCAATGTCCAAATATGCCGGACTTTTTTTGAGGATTGTCTGGACTTCTTTTTTGGCGCCGGGCTCCACAACTAACGGTTGGATAAACAGAAAATCGCGGAGTTCGATGGGAGCGTTCCCGTAATAAGCCCGGCTTGCCGCCCGGGCCATTTCCAGATAAGTGGTGCCGGGAGCAATGTAATAATCCAGAACCCGGTGTTCGTTTAAGACCCATTGCCCTTCCACCGTAAATTCCGTGCTATAAATTTTTTGGTCCTGGGAGTCGGCCAAGAGTTTATGCAACAAGGGATGAATTGGTTTGGAGTCCATTTGAAACCCCTGGATTTCAAGGGTATTGGGGCCGGCCCAACATTTGATTCGTTCCAGCGGATATACCGGCAGAGTTACTTTTCTAAAATGTTGATCCTGATATAATTCATCCCAAAGGACATCGGCGCCTTGGATATAGAACCGGCAAAGTTCTGCGATGAACTCCGGAACTATAGTGGATCCGGCCGCCAAATGCTCTTTTAACTTCTGATTGGCCGTGGCGCTTAACTGCTTTCGGTCATTTTCCGTCAATTCATTTCCGGTGCTCCCTGGTCCATAATTTGAGACGATTTTATAAGCGCCAAAATAAATCCCCGGCTCCCGGATAGTTTCCGGGGCACCGTCTAAGAGCCGGGAGATCTTTTGCTTTGCGTCCTCCAAACCGGTTACCATTAAGGCGATTCGGTAATTGTAATGGCCGCGGCCGGCATTGGCGGTATAGCAAATATCCTCCAGATCCACTTCGGTATTTTGCTCGAAAAAAGACTGATATCGATTGAGCAACTCTTGTAAAACATTTTGGTTGCGGGCGGATAGGGTTAAAATCCCAACCTGATCATGGGCCGAAACAGTATCTTGGGGCGGGGCCTGAGGGGGCTCCTCCAGAATCACATGACAGTTGGTCCCGCTGAAACCAAAGGCGTTGACACCGGCCCGGCGAGGCGAACCTTGGGTGGAATTCCACGGACGGACCCGATCATTGACATACACCGGGCTATTTAAAAAGTTGATATAGGGATTGGGCGATTCAAAATTGATACTGGGCGGGATTGCTTTATTTTTCAGCGCCAAAACCACCTTGATCACCGATGCGATTCCGGAGGCCGCCACCAGATGTCCCACATTGGTCTTGACCGAGCCGATTCCGCAAAATTGCTTTTTGGTGGTGAATTCTTCGAAAGCAGAAGTAATGCCTTTGATTTCGATGGGGTCCCCCAGGTTGGTTCCCGTTCCATGAGCTTCAATGTACGATATGGTTTCCGGATCGATGTTCG
Organism: Bacillota bacterium; assembly: GCA_023436305.1. GTDB lineage: Bacteria > Bacillota > UBA4882 > UBA8346 > UBA8346 > JAEZJQ01. The sequence goes on along the minus strand of JAEZJQ010000086.1, from coordinate 9,406 downwards.
CTTCTTTCCAGGCTCTGGTGATTAGCTCTTTCTGGGCATCGGCATTGGGTGTAGTGATGCCGTTGGAGGCGCCGTCATTGTTGATAGCGCTGCCCTTGATCACCGCATAGATATGATCACCGTCGGCGATAGCCTTGGGCAATGGTTTCACTATCAGCGCGCCGGACCCTTCGCCCCATACTGTGCCGCTGGCATCTTTATCGAAGGTTCTTACGTGATCGTCACTGGATTCCACCATTTCCGTGGAGCTCTTGGCTCCCTTCGGATCGGCAAATATCTGGACATGAATCCCCCCGGCAATGGCCATCTCGCATTCGTTTTTATTCAGGGCGCGGCAGGCCTCGTGCAAAGCCACCAATCCTGAAGAACAAGCCGTGTCAATCACCATGCTGGGTCCCCGGAAATTGTAAATATAGGAGATCCGGCTCGCTAATATACCCGTCCAGGAACCGGTCAGTTGCATCTCATCCGGTTCGGTTACATACTTGTACATAGTGGAATTGGTGTGATCTTTCCCCACATAGACTCCGACTTTGGCGCCATATAAAGTTTGTCCGCCGTAACCGGCATCTTCCATGGCTTCATAGGCCGTTTCCAGAAACACGCGCTGTAACGGATCCATAAACATGGCTTCCTTGGGGGTTATCCTGAAAAAAGCGGCGTCGAATTTATCGATTTCCCGGATGTACCCGCCTTTGACATAAATACTGGCGTCCTCCGATTTGAGTTCCTGTGGATTACCGCCCAAAATCCGGGCAATAAGCGACTGGTCCGATAATTCCCGGAAACTTTGGCCACGGTCCGCGGGGAAATCATCGATACAGTTGATTCCACCGCTTAAATTACGCCAAAATTCGTCCGGATTGGATGCTTTGGGTAACCGGCAGGCCATTCCGATAATGGCAATATCATTTTCGGTATTTGCCGCCAGATCTTGCAGTTCTTTGAGCATGGTTTTGGCTTCGTTATGGGCCAATTGATTGGCGGCCACTTGATTGTATATGTATTTGGTGATAGTTTTCATTCCAAATTTCCTCCTTCAGTTTGCCATAGAGTATCCAAAGTCTATAATTATAAAAATTTCGATCATTTTGCCGAAAACCCTTCATAATCTCATATTCTTTACTATTTATTCAAAGTAAGAAATTCAGGCGGGATAATATTCATTATTATTTCATTATTTCCTAACACGACATAATTCACATCCAATTACCCGTATAATATGGTTAAAAAAATAATCCGGCTGAGTTAAGCCGGTTTCTTAAGAATTTATAGTTTCTACTTATTGATTTACAAATCAGATAATCAATGAACCCTGTGGTTCCAGGAAAATTTCATCAACTCCACCGTGTCCCCCTGAAAATAATCGATAATGCCCTGAAAAATCCCCAATGCCGCCTTCTCCCGAAAATCGGGGGTCATGATGATGGATTCCTCCTGAAAATTGGAGAGGTAACCCAACTCCACCAAAATACTTGGCATTTGCGTTTCCCGGATAACCACGAAATCGTTTCGTTTCACGCCCAACTTCCGAAAATCCGTACTGTCGCCTAATCCGTGCAAAACTTTCTCCGCTAGTAACCGGCTTTCATAACGGCCCGGATAATGATAGACCTCAATCCCCTGGATGGAAGAATTGAATTGATTATTGGTATGCACACTGACGAAAATGTCTGCGAACCAGTAATTGGCCATAAACGACCGTTCGTATAAACCGATATATTCATCCTCGGATCGGGTCATGACCACGGCAGCCCCGGCCCCTTCCAGCAGCTCCTTCAGGCGCATGCTGACATCCAGGTTAATGTCTTTCTCCCGGGTTCCCTGCCGCCCGCAAGCCCCCAAATCCACACCCCCGTGACCGGGATCGACAAAGATAGTTTTTTGAATTACCGGGGATCTTTTAAAACCTACGATTAAACTATGCCGGTCGGCGGAAGCGGTAACATCAAACCCGGCGTAATAGGCCAGATCGATCACGAGCCGGGCCGTATTGGAGAGATCGGTAAACAGCCCGATCCGTTTAACTTGATCATTTTGAATATTGGGCAGCTTGGCCACCGGCAGAACCCGGGCGCAGGGTAACTCGATTTGAAGTTGCGGGACGCCGGACAGTTTCTGAATCGTCGCCACCATTTCACTGTTGCTTTCAATGATTAACCGGCCCCCCGCATTGGTGTCCACCCAATTGATCGCCGAAATTTGCTGATATGGCCGCACTTCCAGCCGGTTGGGATCATCGGTGGAGCGCACCACAAAACAGGGGCCGGGAGATATGATGTCCATTACCATCCGAACGGTTTGCGGATCCAATTGACTGGTATGAATAGAACCGATAATCTGTCCGTCACCGCGAGTTGTACCGGCATTCCCGGCGCAGGAGGCCCCTTTGAGATCGATCACCAGTTGATTGAGTCCGGTTACGCTACCCGTCCGATTATTGTCCTGATAATTCTCCGCTTGGTAAACCGCCGGGTGGGAGGTTTTAATGAATACTTTCGGTTCTCCATCATGGTCCCGGACCCCAATCTCTTCCACCAGATAATTGAATACCACGTATGCGCGCTGGTCATGTCCCGGTTCTTGAACGATTTTAAAACCGCAATCCCGTTTAAACTCAAAAACCAACCGTAGTTTATCGGGAGCCAACTGGGTTAAGCGGATTTTCCCGATAAGCAGATTATCTGGGATGATCTGTCCCAGGGCAAAATGGGCTACTGTTCCTGCTAAATCAATGACCAGTCGGTTGGGTCCGGTAAGAGTGGAACTTTTGATAGACAGTTTTTTGGTTCCCGCCAACAGATAGGCTGGCCAATCCTCGTACTTGGTGCATTCAATTCCCAGTAAATAGTTTTTGCTCCAATCCAGGTAAAGACTTCGCCGATCTTGTTTTTTGACTACCAGCCCCAGCCGTAATAAGAATTGGAGCGGCATCCAGAATTGGCCGTTTTTTTCAAAGGGGGCCACCGACAGGCTTCTTTTGCTGCCATTCACGGTATATATGGTCCGTCCTTCATACATCCGAAAATTCATTTCACCAAACCGGAATTGAATAATCCCTTCCTCCGTGTCCCAATCGCTGACAATCGGAAAATATTGGGTCAGAAACGGCAAATTGATAAAACTGGATTGATTTTTCTTGATAACCTGGATTTCCGGTGATAGCCGTTCCCCGTTCAAATAAAGGGTGATCCCATTGGATGAGCCGGCAGCCCGGGCCGGATTCGATGAGAATACGGCCATAACCAATTCGCAGACCAGGAAAATGATGAGTACGCGTACACCCGCGTTTATCAGCCGTTTTCTGATGTACAAGGGAATCACTCCTTTTTAAAATCATCATTCGATTGAAAAAGTTTCGTTCCTGCTTAATGGTATTCCTGGAAAAAATTATTTTTGATAATAGGCGATAATGCCCTGAAAGATATTCCGGGAAGCGGTTTCCCTAAATTCAGTCTGATTCAACATGGTTTCTTCCGCGTAATTCGACAAATATCCGAGTTCCACCAAAATTCCCGGCATCTGCGTCTCTACCAGCACCGCGTAATTATTGATTCGAATCCCGCGGTTCTCAAGCCGGGTATCCTGTATCAAATAAGTCATCACATGATCCGCCACCGTTTTCCCGGCGTTTTTCGGCCCATAGGCATGAGGCCAATAATAAATCTCCACCCCGTGAATATTCCGATCATTGGTGTAACTGTTACAATGAATGCTGATAAACAGATCCGCCTTGAGATAATTGGCTATCTGCGGCCGTTCGAACAACCCAATGTAAGAATCATCACTCCGGGTTAAAAAGACAAAAGCCCCCGCGTCTTCCAGCAATTCTTTCAAACGAAACACCATATCCAGAGTAAAATCCTTTTCACGGGTTCCCTGAGCTCCGCAGGTTCCGGGGTCCACCCCCCCATGCCCGGCATCCAGGACCAGGGTCTTTTTTAATAATACCGATGTCTGAAAATGAATCACCATCCGCCGGTGATCATCCGAAAATTCCACCCGGTAAAGTACGTGATCGCTTAAATCAACTTCAACCCGGGCTTTGGTCTCAGTGAGTGTTACCAGCCGGACGGCTTTTACCAGGGGATTTTTGAAAGTCAGCGCCGGAAGCCCCGGCCCAAACCGGAAATAATTCAGATCGATCCGGAGTTGTTCCGGCTTTTTTAACTTATCAATCGTCTCCACCAACGCGCTATCCCCGGCAATGATCAGTTTACCGCTGGATTCATTGGACCAGGAGATATGATTGATTGTCTGTACGGTCCTGACTTCCAATTGGTTGGGGTTATCCGGGGCCTGAATCACATAACAGGGACTCTGATCCACCAGATCCAACACCACCCGGACCGTCCACGAATCGAACTGGGCGATGCGAATCGAACTGACCCATGTGCCATCTCCCTTGATCAGGGTTTTCCCGGTACCCAGAGTCGCCCCCTCCAAGTCAATGAACAACCGGTTAGGCTCTTTCACCGTGGTCATCCGGTATCCGGTGGGGAGTGATGTTTGAATCCGGACTTGGCGGGCCGTTCCTTTTTGAATAAACTGCAGATCCTCAACCAATCCGTTAAAGATCAAAACCAATTGCTGGCCTTCCTCCCCACGCGCGGCGCCGGGATTTTGAATGATTTTGTACCCCGTCAGCTTGCGCAAGTCAAATACCAGCCGCAAATTGGTTTTATCCCGCTCTCCCGCCCGGATGGTTTTCACAATCTTATCCCCGCTGATTTGGGAGTCAAAAGCCGGATGAAGCTTCAGGTTGATAAAATCAATCATTAGCCGGTCAGGATTGACCAATAAATTGCTTTCCTTGACCGCCATTGTTTTGGAGCCCAAGAGTAAAAACGCCGGCCGGTTTTGATATGTAATCGTTTCGATCCCTAACAGGTAATTTTCCGCCCAGTCCAGCTTCAGTTCACCGGCTTTGCCGCTTTGGACGGACACCCCCAATTTCTCTAAAAAAGCCACCGGGAACCAGATCTGATCATCCTTCTGAAACGGAGCGGCGGGGAGTTGTTTCTCAGCACCAGCCTCAGTGTATCGAATATTATCCTCGGCCAAGATGTAATCTGATTTCCCAAAACGTAACTGAATGCCGCCGCTGTCCGGATCCCATTTGCTGATAATATGCAGATAGATATTAAGGAACGGCAGATTGATATATTTTACCCCGCCTTTTTCCAAAGCCTTCACCTGCGGGTCAATCACTTTATTCCCGAAACTGACTTCGACCGGTTTATATTCCGCCGCCTCAACCGCCGGTGTTAACCATATAAACAGAGCCAAAAACAGGCAGACTCTTTTCCACTTCAAAGCTTTACTCCTCTATTAATGTAGTTGCGGATTATTCAATCCTCTCCAAATTCGCGTATCCCAGAATCAGCGACTTAATCCCAAGCCCGGCAAAAGCCACTTTCACTTGGGCGTCGGCGCCGGACCCTTCCTTGGAAACCACGGTGCCCACACCCCATTTAGGATGATTCACCTTGCATCCCGGGCGGATGGAGTCGGGATCGCTTTTGCGCGTTTCATTTCTCCCGGTGGCGCTTCCGCCTCCACGGATCTCCCGCCGTTCTTTGTTAGGACTTGAAGCGGCGAATGTTCGCTGATGATTTTCGGTTAAAGTAGCTTTCAAATTAATTATCGTCTCTTTTGGCAATTCCATTAAGAAGCGGGATGGCATCGAGGAGTTACAACTCCCATAAATGGTCCGTAGATTGGCGTAAGTAATATACAACAATTGTTTGGCGCGGGTGATTCCCACATAGCAAAGACGGCGTTCTTCTTCCAGTTCCTTGGGTTCCATCAATGACCGGTTATGAGGGAACAGCCCTTCCTCGAATCCCACCAGAAAAACTACTGGAAATTCAAGCCCCTTGGCCGAGTGCAGGGTCATCAACACTACCGAATCAGCCTCCGCCTGGTAATCATCCACATCCGCCACCAGGGCCACGGTCTCCAGAAAAGCGGCCAAACTGCGATCATCACTGTTTTTTTCGAATTCAACCGTCAACGCCAAAAATTCCTCCAAGTTCTCCAGTCGTCCCTGGGCCTCAATGGTCCCTTCATTGCGCAACTCCTGCAAATATCCGCTTTCTTTCAAAATCAATTCGGTTAATTCGGTGACCGATTTATGATCCTTGGCCTTGAGCCATCCTTCCAAAAGCCGCTGAAATTCCTGTAGGGGTTTAATGGCGCGGGTGGTCAGGCTGGGAATGGCAGTTAAGTTTGCAAAACCCTCCAGGATGGTATAATTGTTATCCTCCAGAAAAAACAAAAAGCGTTCAAAGCTTGCTTCCCCGATCCCCCGTTTGGGGATATTGATAATCCGGGACAGGCTAACCTTATCCTGGGGATTATATACCAGGCGCAGATAAGATAGAACATCCTTGATTTCTTTTCGTTCATAGAACCGGAACCCACCGATCACCCGGTAGGGCATGCCGTATTGGATCATAATTTCCTCAAAACTGCGGGACTGGGCGTTAGTCCGGTAGAGCAGGGCGAAGTCATTGGGCTTCCGCCCTTCGGTTGCCATCAAACGCCGGATCTCATCCACTACAAAACGGGCTTCATCCCGTTCATCCACCGCCGGGTACAACCGGAGCTTGTCTCCCTCCCGGTTTTCGGTCCAGAGCCGTTTGGATTTCCGGCCCCGGTTGTTTTTAATCACCTCATTGGCGGCCTCTAAAATATTTTTGGTGGAACGGTAATTCTGCTCCAGTTTAATCACCGTAACCTCCGGAAAGTCCCGCTCGAACTCCAAAATATTGCGGATATCGGCGCTGCGGAAGCTATAGATGGACTGGTCGTCATCGCCCACCACGCAAAGATTCCGGTATTTAGCCGCCAGTAAGTTGACCAGGACATATTGGGCGTGATTGGTGTCCTGATACTCATCAATCATAATGTAACGGAAGCGTTCCTGATATTTATCCAAAACCTCGGGAAATTTCCGGAACAGATTCACAGTATTCATGATTAGATCATCAAAATCCAGGCCATTATTGGACTGTAATTTTTTTTGATACACCTGATAGACCTCGGCCACCGTATTGCTCCAGAAATCGGCCGCTTTGCGCTGATAGTCCGCCGGTCCCAGCAACTCGTTTTTTGCAGTGGAGATAGCCCCGGCCAACGCCTTGGGATGATAGTTTTTATCGCTTAGATTCATTTCTTTCAGAATGTTTTTAATAAGCGTCTGCTGATCCTGGCTATCAAAGATGACAAAGTTCTTATCATAGCCCAAAGCGTCGATCTCTTGTCGCAAAATCCGCACACAAGCGGTATGAAACGTGGAAACCCAAAGTTTGTTCGAAGCGGGACCGATCAATGTTCCAACCCGTTCCCGCATCTCCTGGGCGGCTTTGTTGGTAAAAGTCACCGCCAGAATCCGCCAGGGTTCCACCCCACGGGTTAAAAGATTGGCGATCCGGTGGGTCAATACCCGGGTCTTTCCCGAGCCGGCCCCGGCTAAAATAAGAAGCGGCCCTTCGGTATGAGCGACCGCCTCGTGTTGCGGATCATTTAAATTGGTTAAGATATCCATTCCCATCACTCCAATAAGTAATGAGGCTGTCTAAAATTGGGACAGCCCCTCCATCATTTCAAAAGAATTCCTGATTCACGCTTTGTTTTCCTGCTAATAGGAGTTGAAAATTAAGATATTAACCGGTAAAAAGTTCCGGTCAACTCAAATGGATGCCGGCGGCAGCGGGTCTGACACCTCTTTTGGGGCGTTAACCGGCGGTTCTTTCACTTTTCCGGCAGCCCAAAGATTCACTAACGCGATACATGCCGCCATGGCAAAGATGGCCTCAAAACCGAAACACTCCCAGAGCATTCCACCCAAGGCCGGAATCGACATTGAAACGATATGATCGATGGAGACTCCCAGTGAAAGGGTTGGCGTAAAGTCCGATTCACAAACCAACCGTTTATGCAGGTAGGTGGTGCGGGCCATGGAAACCGCAAAGAGTACCTGATCACAGATAAAACAGGTATAAACCAGATAAATGGCATATTTACCCAGGCCCAAATAACCAGCGAAGCCATAACCCAGACAGACCAGGATCAAACTCAAAGCCTCTCCCATCAAGATCCGGCGTTCTCCGACCTTATCAATCATTCGGCCCAGCCAAGGCTTAAAAACGATGCCGATGAGCGAAGCGATGAATAGTAGCGCCACAAATGTAGTTTCATTTTGTCCGTAAATCTTAATCAACACCCAGGGGGCGAACGTCAAAAACACTTGTTTGCGAGCCCCGTATAAAACCGACAATCCGTAAAACAAAGAATACTCTTTCCGAAAAACCAGGCGCAATTGGGGCCGGCTTGGTTTCCGGCCGCCGGTTACTTTAATCAAAAATACGCACCCGGCGGCGATGAACGCACAGACCATCCCCAGCCGGAACATGGTGTTATAATGAAAATGCCACCGGTTCATCACTACATATACCAAAGCAAGCCCGATGATATAAGCGGCGGTATTCACTCCGTTCAGAAGCCCCAGGCTCCGGCCCACATTATCCTTGGGTGACAGATTCACCGAAACACTGGAAGATAGCGGGAGATATAGATGAGTCCCCACACTCCAAATGAGCATGCTGCCGATCATCCATCCCATATGCGGCTGCCCGCCCCAATTGGAAAATGATTGCCCGAACAAGCCCACACCCACCAGGCTGATGGCCATGGCAAAGATCCGCACATCGGCCATAAACATCAACAGCCCGGAGACCAGCGCCACCGTAAACCCCGGAAATTCCCTGGGGAATTCTAGAAAACCCCGGACTTTGGCCGAGATATGAAATACTTCATTCAAATAATTATTAAAAATCGGATCATAAATACCGCTGGTCATTCCGAAAAACAACCAGCTTAACAAGAGTAGTTTGTATTCCCGACTCAATCCGGACCACCATCTGCGCATGCTGTCATCTCCTTTATGAATCTCCGTAGCATATGGCGTATCACTTACATTAATACGAATCTATTTATACTACTTTTTCACCCCATCTTCAAGCCACTTTTAGAAGTTTAACGAATAAATAACAAAAGGCTGGATCTCTCCAGCCTTAATCTTCACCCCGTACTTTCCGGCTCATCGCAAGCTTCACGGCTTTATCCGTACCGTGACCGACCCCTTTTTCCAATTGCGGTTCCTGGGATTTTATCTCCCGGGGTTTGGGATGGCCTTTTCGTAAATCCCCCCGGACACCGACCTCTTTACCGATATCGCCGGGAACAACCTGTTCGCCCATTTTCATTCACTCCTTTAAAGATAGTATGCCGGTTTTAAAGCCATAACCCTACTGGTACAAATTAGCTTCCACGGAAATTATCCTCCGAATATTCCCCCGGTCTGCGAGGGTAATATATTAAAGGCGGCGGCGAAAGCCAA
>JAEZJQ010000132.1 GCA_023436305.1 Bacillota bacterium | reverse complement strand
TTGTTTCCCGGAAAAGACCGGGAATGTAAAAAAGTCCCATTGGTCGAAATTCTCACGCATTTGGTTGGTGAGGCGGCCATACTCCCAATCGCCCATGAACATCATTAAAGCATTGTTATGAATCATCAATTTTGTGGCCTCCATATAATTCAAGCTCAAAACATCCCGGGGCAAGTACCCTTCTTTCGCCAGGTTCTGCAGCAACCGGAAGGCTTCCACAAAATCGGGATGCGTGAAACCGGTTTGGCGGGCTTTCGCCGAAAAGTAGCGTTCCCTGCCGGCCACCCGGTCCACGAGATACATATAAGGTTGAAGGATTGTCCACGGCTCCTGCCCGCCCATGGCTACCGGGATATGGCCTTTGGCTTTAATTTGCCCACAGAGCGTAAGGAATTCATTCCAGGTTTGCGGTGCTTTCCAGCCATTTTTCATAAATTGATTCCTATTGTACCAAACCACTTCCACAGTCGGAAAGACCGGAATTCCGTAGATTTTACCCTGATAACTATGGGTGGTGAACATGCCTTGGGATAGGCCCCACTTTCCCCTTCCCAAATCTTGGGTCAAGTCATATAATAAACCTTCCCGGGAATACATTAATTGGCTCTCCCCGCCCCAGTTATATAAAATATCGGGACCTTCCCCACTGAACATGGCGACTTTAAGTTTGATTTTGTAGGATTGGTTATCCCAAAAATTATGTTCGATATTGATCCCGGGATTGGCTTTCTCAAATTGTTTGATCTTTCGCTCAATCCAGTCGCCCACCTTGTCCAATCCGGGTTGATAGATGGTCCAAACAGTAATCCGCCTATTTGCGGGCCCGGCCAAGGACGGAATGGCTGCCGCCGCCACCAGGCAAAAACTTAATATACAGCGCCAAATTAATCTGGATTTGGAATGTAAGATAGTCATTCGATTTCCCTCCAATCAATTACAACCGCCGGAAGCCGAAGCGAAAGGCAATCAATCCGGTGTAGCCCGCCGGTAATCGGCGGGGGTGGTGCCGACCATATCATGAAATACCTTGCTAAAATAGCGGCTATTCCAAAAACCTACTTTAGCGGCGATTTCATAAATATGATCCTCGGTGAACCGCAATAATTCCTTTGCGCGTTCGACTCGCAGCCGTTGCAGATAATTGCTGAAATATTCCCCGGTATATTCCGGGAAAACTCGGCTGAGATAACTTTTACTAACCCCGGCATAACCGGCCACCTCTTCCAGGGAAATACCCCGGGTAAAATTGGACTGAATATATTCGAGGGCTTTCCGGATGGGTAATACGCTTTGAAGATTGCGGCTGGTTTTGGCGGATTGGACATAATGGCCGGCGAGTTCTTCAATCTGGATTTGCCAGTCCGAGATCGTTTCCGCTTGTTCAAGAACTTCTAGCGGATTCGGTTCCCGGTTTCCGAGCATCTCCTCCTCCGGCCGTATCTTATGTTCCAATGCAATCCGGCGCAAGGTGTTGATCAAGTCCAAAGCAAACCTCCAGGCTTCTTCAGGGCCGAAAAACCGGGGGAGAATGTTTTGAAAAACAGCTTCCAGAAAATCATGGATCGGATCGGGTTCAATTCCCCGAAGTATCCGCTCCCATGTGGCGAGTAGTTCGGACGTCTTGGGGGGAGTTTCTTCCCGCAGCCGCAATAAATCACCGGCCTCAAGGTATCTTCCACCCCGATGATAAAGGCGCAGTAAATTCACTTCCCGCGTTTCCCTGAAACTTCCGGGCAGATCAGTGAATGAACATACTTTGGAAGAAGAGCTGGTGGTCCTCTTTTCCGGAGCATCTCGCGCCAAACGGATGGCGATTTCCTTTAATTTTTGAGCTGCTCCCGGTTCCGGCGTTACATCAACCCGGCTGGCAATGATGATAAAGTCACCCCGTTTGAAATCAACCAGATTCCAGTCCCAGTTAAATTCCCAATTGGTCCGGATTTCTTCCGTCAAAGCCATGTGGAACCCCGGTTGGTTGTCTCCCCAACGGGCGCGATAATTGGAAACATGAATGAATATCAACCCAAACCAATTATGTTCCAAAACGATTCCCAGCTGATGCGCCCGGATTTTAATCTCCGTTTCATCGGAGGCTCGGGTCAGCACATCGCGCCAAAACGACTCAAGCGCCAATCTCTGGTAACACACCATATTCCCGGTTAATTGTTCCTGTCCGCGCCGAACAGAAGACCGGTGTTCCAGTATTCCACCGATACGTTCCAGAAAAGCTCCTGCCGTTTTAATATTGGCCTCAGCTTTCATTAAATAATCCACCGCTCCCAAGCGGAGCGCTTCCCGGACGGATGGAAAATCATTATAAGCGCTTATCACCGCCGCCACTACCTGGGGATAATTCCGGCTGATCCAAAGAATTAACTCCAGGCCATCCATTTCAGGCATCCGGATGTCGGTAATCACCAGATCCGGTTGCCCCGTTTTAATGAGTTCCATGGCCGCCCGGGCATCCTCCGCTTCCCCGATTAATTCAAACTGGTAACGATTCCATGGAAGCAGCCTCTTTAATTCCATCCTTACAAACTTTTCATCATCCACCAAAATCGCCCGCCACATACTCTTTGCTCCTTATTTAGTACTAACCGCCCATATCCGGAAGACACAACCACCAGGAATGAAAATGTTAATTCCCGGATGCAATTTCCTCCGGTTCATTGATATCCTGAAATGGAATCCGCAATGTAACTGTGGTCCCTTTCCCTGGGGAACTGGCCAATGTTAATCCGTAATCGGGTCCAAAGCTTAGTTTCAATCGTTCATCCACATTACGGATGCCGACCCCGGTCCCGGACTGTTTCTGATTCCAAACCGCATTTAATTGTTCAGGAGCCATTCCCACTCCGTTATCGGTAATGGCAATCAATACCGCCTCATCCTTTTGGATGGCGGATACCCGGATGATTCCGCCTTGGGACTTTAAGCCATGCTGCAGGCAGTTCTCCACCACCGGCTGCAATACCAACCGGATCGTCCGGCAATGGCATAGTTCTTCCGGCAATTCCATCCGAAGCGAGAATTTGCCGGGATACCGAATATTCATTAAGTATATGTAATGATGAATATGCTCGAATTCTTCGGCAAGGGAAACAAAATCGCCGGATTTTCCAATGCTGAGATAGAGCAGGCATTTTAACGAACGCAAAGCTTCGGCCACTTCCTCGGGAGAACATGCGGCGGTCATCCCGGCTATGGCCGTCAAGGTGTTAAAGATAAAATGAGGCGCAATCTGGGCTTGAAGCGTTTTGATAACGGCTGTTTTTCTTTGGCTTTCTTCCGCCACCAAACGCCTGGTGAGCATGTCCACTTCATTAAGCATCCGGTTGAAAGCCCGTCCCAGGGTCTGAATCTCCAGCGGGCCTCCTTCGGGAGCCTTGACCGAAAAATAGCCATCTTCCACGAAACCCATGGTGTTACGGAGTTTATTAACGGGTTTGGTGACCAAATATGATAGCAAGGTGGCGAAGAAAATGGCGAAAATGCTGCAAATGACGCCGGTTACGAAAACACTATTGTTAATCCGTTCCAATCCGGTATAAAGGCGGCTGGTTGGCGCTGAAATATATACCTCCCAGGGAGTCCAGGGGACGGGCGCGCCAATCACCAGATAATTTTTCCCGTTAACTTTTTCTTCAACCACATTCGTATTTTGAAGTTGGTCCGTCCGTTTCCGGTAGATACCGGTTAAAATCTGTTTGGAGGGAGGAACCCACGGAAAGATCACTTGCTTTTCCGGTCCAAATACAACGGCTTCACTTTGAAACCGGCCTAAAGCGTTTTCTTGCAGCGAAATATTGGTCATAATGGATTCCACCAACCGGTAGTCCATATGTAAGATAATCCACCCCTGCTGCGGCCGTCCCGGCAAGCTGACGATTCGGGCGGTTAGCTCCAGTAACCGGCCGGAGATATTCGCGTCGCTTACCTTGTTGTTGAGGAAATAACGTAACCGCCATACTTTGGGCTTTTGGGAATGAGTGGCGGAGATTAATTCCGTTGGCGTGGCAAGGAGATGATAAGTTGTCACCGTTTTCCCGGTGGAATTAATAAGGGTAAGTTCCATACCCGGCAGTAAAGATGCTTTATACTGTACCAGTAAATCACGGAGGGCCTCGCGGGCTGGTTCATGAATCCGCCGGTTCGGTGATGATAAATCATGTAATAACGGGGCCAATCTCCGGTCCAGGATAATGGAGTCCACGGTGGTTTCGGCGTTATTAATTACGCTGCCCAATCGGAACGCGGCTTGGGTCAGCATTTTTCCGCCGAATCGGGTGGTATTGTTTTTAACGACTTGCTGGGCGATTTTAATCGAGGTGATCCCGATTGCGGCAACCGCGCCGATGATCAGCAATATCAAGGAAACCGACAATTGTCCCCGGAGCGTACCAGCGAACAGCCAGTGCGGTTTCATGGAATTACCCTGCAAATTCAAATCTTATCAATGATTGAATGAATTTAGCTTTCATAAAAAACTCCCTCTATTCTTTAGTAGCCTAATTCTACTAAATTCCAATTCATCCTGCTCTTTGGGCGAAGATATATTTTGTTGAGAGTAAAATGATTTGAGGCTGTAGTGGATATTGGGGGCCTAAAAACGACCTAACCCCCCGACCCCCTTCCCTCGGTGAGTAATTTTGGGCGGTCATTTGGAGGGAAGGGGGAGTTGACGTTGCTGTTTTATCGAGGCTTTCTCTCCTTCCCTCCGGATTGGGCAGAATATTTTCACCGAGGGAAGGGGTCGGGGGATAGGTCCGGATGGGCAATCAAATTTTTCAGCTACGGGGTCGTTAATCGTAATCGGTAGCCGGTCTAATTGTATAAACTGGTCTGGTAAATGTTTGAGCAGTTATCCGGGATTGGGTAGGATTTTCACCGAGGCTTTCTCCCCTTCCCTCCGGATTGGGCAGGATATTTGACCGAGGGAAGGGGTCGGGGGATAGGTCCGGATGGGCAATCAAATTTTTCAGCAACGGGACAAGCCAAAACAGTTTGGCCTGCTATCCGAACCACCCCTAAAGAATTTGGCGTCGTGGTGTTGTTACTTGGAATCGATGAATGTTTTTAACAGATCAAGGTCTTTCTTGGAAATTTCGAAGGTCAAAGGTCTGGTTCCCAAATATAATCGATAGATAAGCTTCGTACTCGTCCTTATCTGGCCGGTAATATCCAAAGAAAGGTTGATATTCCCTTCCATGATATAGACTGTATAGGTACGGACGTCAACTCTGTCATCAAGAAAGGAACTATCGGTTTCAGTATAACTCTCCGTTTTCGAAGAAATATCGGTCAGCGTCAATTCATGTTTTTGTTCGTCAGTTACCAAATAAGATTTTGGGGCTAAAATAATTTCTTTACCATTGGTGTTTATCTTGAAATTAACCGCTGTTATAACCGGTTCATTCTCTTTGATTTTCTTGGAATATGTGATCAGGGCTCTATAATTAGCCATTCCTTTATCTGACGATTTGTATATGACTCGAAGCATCACGATTTTAGAATTATCGATCTCATCATCGACGATTTTTATTTTCCCCAAATCACTGATACTACATCCGGATATAACGATTAAGCAAACCAAAATTAAAAGAAACCTTTTTTTCATAAAAAACACCCTCCCGGATTCTTTCTTAGTCATTAATTAATTCGCTTTTAATCCCGGATATACTTCTGGAACTTGGTTGAAATTTCGTTACATTTGAGTTCCGTACCCCAACATTTTTTAAATGTCGATGCGGCGAAGGCTTTTCGGGGTGAACTGCTTAACTCCAATTAAAAATAACGGTATATTCCGGAGCCGCAAAGACCGATACGTATAATGAATTGATAAATTTTTTTAAAAAATGCCGGTTGTGACTTATTCAACAATTTGAGAGGATGATCCGCATTGACTCATGAGAATAATCATTCAACGACACCGCTGCCCCCAAAAATAGTTTTGGTTGGAAGCAAGGAACACCAACAAGGAGTACGGGATGCTTTATGTTTTATCAAAGATGATCTTAAGCAGGTTTTGGCTCATATTTCATCGTTGACCATCAAAGTTAATTTGGTACCCGGACAGTCATGAGTATTCACGGGAGGGAGCTTGCCACCACACCGGTAAACGCTGTCAGGAGTTTTATTGATTTTATTACGCCGTTTTATTCCGGCGAGATCGTTATTGCCGAAAGTTCCACGATGGGGAATACCAAAACCGGTTTTCGGATTTATGGATTTACCAAATTAGCCAAGGAAAATCCAAAGATCAAGCTGTTCGATCTAAAGGATGATGAAGTGGTTGATAAAGAATTAGTTTTTCCGGGTGGCAAGATCACTTTGCCGGTGAGCAAAACATTAATGAATACTCCTTTCCTGGTTTCCATAGCCAGACCGAAAACCCATGATAGCGTCCTGGTTACCGCCGCCATCAAAAACGTGTTGGTTGGTTCGATCCGGGGAAATTCAAAACGTGAAAGCCTCCACACGCAGGGTGCGTTCATTCACCACATCTTAACCGCCATTGCTGAATATGTTTATCCGGATCTGGCAATTATCGACGGAACAATCGGAATGGAAGGCGATGGGCCGATTTTCGGCCATAAAATCAATTCCGGCTGGGCAGTGGCATCCTTTGACGCGCTTGGTGCGGACTCGCTGGCCGCTTATTTGATGGGGTTTGATCCGAATGTTATTGGGTATTTAAAACTGTTACATCATAAAGGCTTCGGATTGCTTTATCCGGATCATCACCTAAAAGTTACCGGCGAAAAACCTGAACAACACCAAATTCCTTATCAGCCGCATCATCAAATCAATAAAATGATCATGGAATGGAATCAAGTAAATTGTTAAAACGGAAAAAGAAAGTGAACTCACCCTTTTGTTCCCTCTCTTTTGCGAAAAAGAGGGAAAAGGTTTTATCAGGCGGGTTAAAAAGAAATTAGACCACGAAGGATAATGGTTACTCTCTCTTTCGCAAAAGAGAGAGCCAGAGTGAGTTCTTTGAGAATATTTTCATTGCTGGTTGGTGTCAGGCATGGGTGGTTAACACGAAAATAGAGACATTAAAAAGCGTTGGAACCGCTTTTTTAATTAGAATGTGATCGTGTCGGGATTCTGGGAATATCCGCAGCCTTTTAAACCGGCGATAGCCTGTACATCTTGTGCTGAAAGCTCAAAATCGAAAACAGCGGCGTTTTCCTTAATGCGGAATGTATTTACAGACTTGGGCAGCGGTAAAAAGCCCATCTGCAGGCTCCAACGGATGCAGATCTGGGCAATGGTCTTTCCATATTTCCGCGCAAGGGTTTGCATTTCCGGTACTTCAAAGATCAAACCCGTTCCAAGCGGACTATACGCTTCCAGCAAAATATCATGAGCTTTGCAGTAGGCTACCACCTCTCTTTGGGTGTCTCCGGGACAAAGCCGGATTTGATTGACCATGGGCGCAATCGTTGCTGTTTTCATGAGCTCTTCGATATGATGAGGATGGAAGTTGCTGATGCCGATGGAACGGATGCGTCCGGCGGTATATAATTCCTCAAAAGCCTTCCAGGTGCCTGCGTTGGCTTCTTGCCAGCAATTTCTGTACTTGATGGGATTGGGCCAATGGATCAGATACAAATCAAGGTAATCCATATCCAGATTCTTCATGGTACGCTCAAAAGCCACCATTGTATCTTCGTAGCCGTGCGCCGTGTTTTGCAGCTTGCTGGTGATGAAAAGCGATTCCCGGGAGATACCGCTTTGCTTTACCGCAATGCCGACGCTTTCCTCATTGCCGTATCCCGCGGCTGTATCGATATGACGATATCCCGAAGCTAAGGCTTC
>JAEZJQ010000116.1 GCA_023436305.1 Bacillota bacterium | reverse complement strand
TGACAACACCAGGGTTATCGCCGCGGTGGTCGTGGTTTTGCCATGATCAACGTGCCCGACGGTTCCGATGTTTACATGCGGCTTTGTCCGTTCAAATTTTTGTTTCGCCATTGTTATTCTCCTCCTCAAATCACTTGAATTTTCTTGTTTAATTTAACCCTTATCGGGAATTTAAACACTCATCAATCCATATTAACTAACCTTTTCAATCAATGTATCTGCAATATTTTTAGGAACTTCGTCGTAATGTGAGAAGTGCATTACATAAGTTGCCCGCCCCTGAGATATTGAACGAATGACAGTTGCGTAACCGAACATTTCCGAAAGCGGTACATATCCGCCGATAACTTGAGTGTTGGCTCTTGCCTCCATCCCTTCAATCCGTCCCCGCCGGGAATTAAAATCTCCCATAATGTCGCCCATATATTCGTCGGGAGTAACAATTTCCACTTTCATAATCGGCTCTAAAAGTACTGGCGAAGCTTTCTTAGCTCCATCTTTAAAGCCCATGGAAGCCGCGATTTTAAACGCCATTTCCGAAGAGTCTACCTCATGATATGAACCATCCACCAAGGCAACTTTTACGTCTACTACTGGAAAGCCGGCCAATACACCTGTAAGCATAGCCTCTTTAACGCCGGCTTCAACCGGTGCGACATACTCCCGGGGTACAACCCCTCCAACGATTTTATTTTCAAATTGGAATCCCTCTCCAGGTTCCAGCGGAGAAATTTCAAGCCACACATGACCATATTGGCCACGGCCACCGCTTTGGCGGACAAATTTACCTTCACTTTTAACTGACTTACGAATTGTTTCCCGATAAGCAACCTGGGGTTTTCCTACATTAGCTTCCACTTTAAATTCACGCAATAAACGATCAACAATGATCTCCAGATGTAATTCACCCATACCCGAGATAATTGTTTGCCCGGTTTCCGAATCCGTCCGTACACGAAACGTAGGATCTTCTTCGGCTAGCTTAGCTAAGGATAGACCTAACTTATCCTGATCTGCCTTCGTTTTTGGTTCAATGGCAATATCGATTACCGGATCCGGAAAGTCCATTGATTCTAAAATGATTGGATCTTTTTCACTACAAAGAGTGTCCCCAGTGGATGTATCCTTTAACCCGACGATGGCGGCAATATCTCCCGTTTGAACCATCTCGGTATCTTCCCGGTGATTGGCGTGCATTCGCACAATACGGCCAACCCGTTCCCGTTTATTTTTAGTGGAATTCAAAATATAGGAGCCGCTTTTCAAAGTACCCGAATAAACTCTAAAAAATGCCAGTTTGCCTACATAAGGATCAGTCATAATCTTAAATGCCAAAGCGGAAAATGGTTCGTTATCATCCGCTTTTCTGCTAATTTCAGTGGTTTCCCCCTGAACGGTACCTGAAACCGGAGGTAAGTCCAACGGCGAAGGAAGATAATCAATTACCGCATCGAGCAACATTTGGACTCCCTTGTTTTTAAAAGAGGAACCACAAATTACCGGAGTAATTTTGGCGGATAACGTTCCTTTTCGAACCGCCCGTTTTATCTCAACAATGGAAATTTCTTTTCCTTCTAAATATTTGGTCATTAATTCGTCATCAAACTCCGCCAGGGATTCCAGCATTTTCTCACGGTATTCTTCAACCAGTTCTTTTATGTCCGCCGGAATCTCGGTTGCCGAACTTTGAGTGCCAAGATCATCGATATAAATGATGGCTTCTTCGGTGATTAGATCAACTACCCCGGTAAATTTTTCTTCCGACCCGATGGGGAGTTGAATGGGAACCGGATTCGCCCCCAAACGTGTCCTGATCATATTTACCCCTCGGAAAAAATCCGCTCCGATTCGGTCCATCTTATTAATAAAAGCAATTCTGGGCACTCCATATTTATCGGCCTGGCGCCATACCGTCTCGGATTGTGGTTCAACACCGCCAACCGAACAAAATACCGCTACTGCACCATCCAGGACACGAAGCGATCGTTCTACCTCCATAGTGAAGTCCACGTGCCCGGGTGTGTCAATAATATTAATTTGATGATTTTGCCATTCACAAGTTGTTGCGGCGGAAGTAATCGTAATTCCCCGCTCTTGTTCTTGGACCATCCAATCCATCGTTGCTGCACCGTCATGAACTTCGCCCATTCTATGCACTTTCCCGGTATAAAACAAAATTCTTTCCGTAGTCGTTGTTTTACCGGCATCAATATGAGCCATTATTCCAATATTCCGAACTAACTTTAAATCATATGCTCTTGGCAAATTACTTACCTCCACCAGTCTCAACCAAAACCCATCATTCATAAAATCTACGATGTGTATTTATGCCGACGATTTATTTGAATCAATCTTACCAACGATAGTGCGCGAACGCCTTGTTAGCTTCTGCCATTTTATGAGTATCTTCACGCTTTTTAATGGAAGCGCCGACATTTTGAGAAGCATCCAGAAGTTCTGCCGCTAATTTTTCTTGCATGGTTTTTTCACCACGAGCTCTGGAGTAGTTAACGATCCAACGAATCGCCAACGCCATTCTCCTGTCAGCCCGAACCTCCACCGGAACCTGATAAGTTGCTCCACCAACCCGGCGGGGTTTGACTTCTAAGATAGGCATTACATTTTTAATGGCGGTTTGAAAGACTTCCATTGGGTCCTTCCCGGACTTTTCACCAATAATATTCAAGGCATTATAAAAAATATGCTCACTAACGCCTCTCTTACCACCCAACATGATTCGATTAATAAATTGGGTTACCTGTTTGCTTCCATAAACCGGATCAGACAACAATTCCCTTTTAACAATAGAGCCACGACGAGGCACGAGAAATTCCCCCTTACTTCTTACTTCTTCTTAGTAGCGGCAGCCTTCGGCTTTTTCGCTCCATATTTGGATCTTCCTTGTTTGCGATTTTGAACACCGGCAGTATCGAGAGTTCCACGAACAATGTGGTAACGGACACCTGGAAGATCCTTAACGCGGCCACCCCGAATTAAAACTACCGAGTGCTCCTGCAAATTATGACCTTCGCCCGGAATATAGGCAGTTACTTCCATCCGGTTCGTCAATCTTACCCTCGCGACTTTTCGCAAAGCCGAATTCGGTTTCTTAGGAGTTACCGTTGAAACACGGGTACATACTCCACGTTTTTGTGGACTACCATCGGTTTTAATCATCTGTTCCTTGTTCACATTATAAGCCCAACCAAGTGCCGGAGCGGTGCTTTTCTTGGTAATAACTTTCCGGCCCTGTTTAACTAATTGATTAATTGTTGGCATATCGTCCACCCCCTTCTGCGATGATTATTGTATCAAACTAACGACCGCGGCG
The DNA here is from genome assembly GCA_023436305.1 of Bacillota bacterium. Taxonomy (GTDB): domain Bacteria; phylum Bacillota; class UBA4882; order UBA8346; family UBA8346; genus JAEZJQ01. Next base: position 12,168 of record JAEZJQ010000116.1, on the reverse strand, counting down.
CCGACTTCGATTTGACAAATCCGCCCCAATTCTTTCTGGTTCACATTTATTGAAATCAGTGGAACTGTTTTTTGTTGGCAAATCTCTGTAATCTGGCGCAGGATATGTTCCTCGATATCGTTAGCGATATAAACTTTTTGAATCTTACCTTGCTGAATTGCCCGTAAAGTTTGTTTTAACCCAATAATCTTGTTTTTGGCTTCCTTAATCGTTTGAATATCTTGAGTCATTATTATACCTCAATCAGACACCTTCCAATTTTAACACCATTTATTTAAGGTGTCAAGAATTTATTTGTAGAATTTATTTATGTTGAATTTACCATTTATATTCGATTGATTTAATCTTTTTAGGTTTAAAAAAAACCTTTTTTGATATATATTTCAACTAAATATTCCGCCAAACCCAGCTTCACTTTATGCTAACGGGTCTTCAGCTTTAAGACAAGGATTCTTTGCTTTCTACTCGTTCAATTGGAGATTCAAATCCATAAAAAAGCCCATAACCATATTTATTAACTGGTTATGAGCCAATATCACCTTTTAATTACCAAATAACCGTTGGATCTTCTCATTGGTTAATAACAACAGGTAACCGTTGATTTTCTTTAATTTTCTTCTTACCTCTTCACGTTTTTAATCCGTAATTATCTTTACATTCCGATACCTGGACATCCCGGTTCCGGCCGGAACCAGCTTACCGATAATAACATTTTCTTTCAACCCAAGTAACGGGTCCATTTTACCCTTAATCGAAGCTTCGGTAAGCACCCGGGTTGTCTCCTGGAAGGATGCCGCGGATAAGAAACTTTCCGTAGCCAGAGACGCTTTGGTAATTCCAAGCAATACCGGACGCGCGGTAGCGGCTTCACCGCCATTGGCCTCAACTTTATTATTTTCATCCTCCAGCTCAAAAACATCCACCAATCCGCCCGGGAGTAAATCGGTATCGCCCGAGGTTTCTACTTTCCGTTTCCGTAACATTTGCCGGACCACGACTTCAATATGTTTATCGTTAATTCCCACGCCCTGGGAGCGGTAAACGTCCTGGACCTGTTCCACCAGATACATTTGAACTCCGTAAGATCCTTTTACTTTTAAAATATCATGAGGATTGGCCGAACCTTCGGTTAATAGATCACCCGCTTGAATCAAAGCTCCTTCTTTAACACGGATCCGGGAACCAAATGGAACCTGATAAACTTTTTCCTCACCACTATCGGCAATCACACTGATGCGGCGAATTCCTTTGACCTCGCTAATTTTACATACACCGTTGATTTCGCTTATTAACGCCTGCCCCTTGGGTTTACGGGCTTCAAACAACTCCTCGACCCGGGGTAACCCTTGAGTGATGTCATCACCGGCCACGCCTCCGGTATGGAATGTTCTCATAGTCAATTGAGTTCCCGGTTCCCCAATGGATTGCGCGGCAATGATACCTACTGCTTCGCCCACATCCACCAATTTACCGGTGGCCAAATTCCGGCCATAGCATTTAATACATACTCCATAACGGCTCCGGCAGGTTAGAACAGAACGAATCAAGACTTCTTTAATACCGCTCTTTTCGATTTTTTCGGCCAATTCCTCGGTGATCTCCTCACCGGCTCGTACCAGTACCTCTTTGGTTTGCGGATGACAAATGTCATCAATAGGTAATCGACCGACAATTCTCTCTTGTAATTTCTCGATGACCTCGTTGCCTTCGGTGATCGCGCCTACCTTAATTCCTTCGGAAGTTTTGCAGTCCTCTTCACGGACGATTACATCCTGGGCAACATCCACCAAACGCCGGGTTAAATAGCCTGAATCGGCGGTACGTAGAGCGGTATCGGCCAGTCCTTTTCTGGCGCCATGGGTTGAAATAAAGAATTCCAAAACATTCAGACCTTCACGGAAATTAGCTCGAATCGGTAAATCGATAATCCGTCCGGAAGGATCGGTCATCAAACCACGCATCCCCGCCAACTGAGCCAGCTGGGAAGTATTACCCCGGGCTCCGGAGGTTGACATCATATATACCGGGTTGATTCGATCCAGCCCTTTAATCATGGCCTCGGTTACATTTTCCTTGGCTTTGGTCCAGATATCGATGAATCGTTGATATCGTTCTTCGCTGGTAATCAAACCTCGTTTGAATTGTTCCTCCACCTGTTCAACATGCTTTTCGGCTTCACTTAAGATCGCCTTCTTTTCCGGTGGAATCGTAACATCATCAATAGCAATGGTGGTGCCCGATTGGGTAGCAAACCGGAACCCCAATCTTTTAATCTGGTCTAATATTTCAGCGGTTTTGGATACGGTATGGCTACGGGCACAACGCCCCACCAACGAACCCAAAGTTTTCTTATCAATGACGCAATTGGTAATCTGGAAATTGGCCACCGGATCCGGGTCCAAGTCCAGTTTCACTCGGTCGTTAAATATAACCCGGCCCGGAGTGGTTTCCACGAATTGGCCGCTTAAACGTACCTTGATTTTGGCATGAAGCTCAATGGCTCCTACCGTATAAGCGTACATTACTTCTGTGGGATTGCCGAAAACTTTACCTTCCCCTTCACAATTATCCCGTTGAATGGTCAGGTAATAACACCCTAAAACCATATCTTGGGTTGGCGTCGCAATCGGACGGCCATTGGACGGCGAAAGAATATTATGAGCGGATAGCATTAAAATCCTGGCTTCTGCCTGGGCCTCCGCCGAAAGCGGCACGTGAACCGCCATCTGGTCGCCGTCAAAGTCAGCATTATAGGCGGTACAAACCAATGGATGAATCTGAATGGCCCGCCCTTCGACCAATACGGGTTCAAAAGCCTGAATCCCCAAACGGTGCAAAGTTGGGGCACGATTCAACATAACCGGATGTTGGTGAATGACTTCTTCCAGCACATCCCAAACTTCGGTCTTTTGACGTTCCACCATCCGTTTAGCACTTTTAATATTATGCACATAGCCTTTGTCAACCAGCCGTTTCATCACAAACGGCTTAAATAATTCTAAAGCCATTTCCTGGGGTAGCCCGCATTGATGGAGCTTTAATTCAGGTCCAACCACAATTACGGAACGGCCAGAATAATCAACCCGTTTCCCCAGCAAGTTCTGGCGAAATCGCCCTTGCTTCCCTTTCAACATATCACTGAGGGATTTTAAAGGCCGGTTGCCGGGTCCGGTAACTGGACGGCCGCGACGGCCATTATCAATCAAAGCGTCAACGGCTTCCTGCAACATTCTTTTCTCGTTACGCACAATGATGTCGGGCGCCCCTAATTCCAATAATCTTTTTAAACGGTTATTCCGGTTAATCACCCGGCGGTACAAATCATTCAAATCGGAAGTGGCGAAACGACCGCCGTCCAACTGCACCATAGGCCGCAGTTCCGGCGGAATGACGGGTACAACATCCATAATCATCCATTCCGGCCGGCTTAACGATTTACGAAAAGACTCCACCACTTCCAAACGGCGAATAGCTCTAATTCTGCGCTGGCCGCTGACTTCCTTGACTTCCTTCTTAAGCTCCACAGTCAGCTTTTCGGTGTCAATCTCTTCTAGTAACTTTTTAATTGCTTCAGCGCCCATTAAGGCTCTAAAATTTTGACCATATTTTTCACGAAACTCACGATACTCGTTTTCCGATAATAACTGTTTCTTTAAAAGTGGAGTATTTCCGCTATCGATGACCACATATGAAGCAAAATATAAAATCTTTTCCAAATGGCGTGGTGACATATCCAGCAGCAAACCCATCCGGCTAGGAATTCCTTTAAAATACCAGATGTGGGAAACTGGAGCCGCCAGTTCAATATGGCCAAGGCGTTCCCGCCGCACTTTGGACCGGGTTACTTCCACACCGCAGCGGTCACAAATAATTCCTTTATAACGAACCCGTTTATATTTACCGCAATGACACTCCCAGTCCCGCTGCGGCCCGAAAATCTTTTCACAAAACAACCCCTCACGCTCGGGTTTTAAGGTCCGGTAGTTAATCGTTTCCGGTTTTTTTACCTCACCGCTTGACCAGGCCCGAATTTGTTCCGGAGAAGCTAATCCTATTTTCAATGCATCAAAATTATTGGCATCCAGCAACTGATTTACCTCCTTTAGATAAGCTCTTTAAAAGCCTAATCCATTTAAAATCCACTTTCGAGAGATTCAACCTCCCAAGCGCTTTAAGGCATATTGAACTTTATGCTTCTTCGGTTAAATCCTCCTCAAAGGCTTCCTCTAAAAGTTCGCTGTCTTCTTCATCAAACCCATCGCTGGTGTCACCATCATCAACTTCCTCATCGTATATAGCTTCACGAGGTGATTCAATTTCCAAACCCAATTCCTTGGCCATTTCTTTCACATCTTCGTCATCTTCTTTAATCTGGATTTCCTGCGCTTCTTCCGTTAATACTTTCACATCCAGACATAAGCTTTGCAATTCTTTGATCAAAACCTTGAAAGATTCGGGCACTCCCGGTTCAGGTACGTTCTCGCCCTTGACAATAGCCTCATAAGTCTTTACTCGCCCAACTACATCGTCGGATTTCACAGTTAACAATTCCTGCAAAGTAAAGGCCGCCCCATAGGCTTCCAAAGCCCAAACTTCCATTTCTCCAAAACGCTGTCCACCAAATTGAGCCTTACCACCCAATGGTTGTTGCGTAACCAATGAGTAGGGTCCGGTTGAACGGGCATGGATCTTATCGTCAACCAAGTGAGCCAGTTTCAACATATAAACGTAACCTACCGTTACCGGATGATCAAAAGGTTCCCCGCTCCGGCCGTCGTAGAGCACTGTCTTACCGGTTTTTGAAAGACCAGCCTTTTCCAGGGTCTCAATTACATCATTCTCGTCGGCCCCTCCGAAAACAGGAGTGGCGATATAAATCCCCAAAGCTTTTGCCGCCCAACCCATATGAGTCTCCAGAATCTGTCCGATATTCATACGTGAAGGAACGCCTAGCGGATTCAAGACAATTTCCACCGGAGTTCCATCCGGCATAAACGGCATATCTTCCATCGGGAGAATCTTGGCGATAACTCCCTTGTTTCCATGACGACCCGCCATTTTATCGCCCTCGGAAATTTTCCGTTTTTGAGCGATATAAACTCTCACCAGTTTGTTGACTCCCGGAGCCAATTCGTCGCCATTCTCCCTAGAGAAAACTTTCACATCCACGATACGTCCTGCCTCACCATGAGGCACTCTGAGGGAAGTATCCCGAACTTCACGGGCTTTTTCACCAAATATTGCCCTTAGTAGCCTTTCTTCAGCGGTTAGCTCAGTCTCACCTTTCGGAGTCACTTTACCAACCAGAATGTCACCCGGTCGAACTTCGGCTCCGATGCGAATGATCCCGCTTTCATCCAAGTCATCCAAAGCGCCTTCACCCACATTCGGGATATCCCGGGTAATTTCTTCGGCGCCCAATTTCGTATCCCGGGCTTCTGCTTCATACTCTTCGATGTGAATCGAAGTAAACACATCGTCGATGACCAGTTTTTCACTAATTAAGATGGCATCTTCGTAATTGTAACCTTCCCAAGGCATAAAGGCTACCAATATATTCTTCCCTAAACCCAATTCTCCCTGATCGGTGGAAGGACCGTCGGCGATAACTTCACCGGCTTCAACGATCTGCCCTTCCTTAACAATCGGCTTTTGATTTATGCAAGTTCCTTGATTGGAACGCTTAAACTTCAAAAGTTTATAAGTTTCAGTACCCCGATCGGTCTGAATCCGGATTTCATCTCCGGTTACTTTTTTGACCACGCCTTTATTCTTGGCCAGCACCACGACTCCCGAATCAACCGCGGCTTTATATTCCATTCCGGTTCCCACATAAGGGGCGGCGGTTTTTAAAAGCGGAACAGCCTGGCGTTGCATGTTGGATCCCATCAAGGCGCGGTTAGCGTCGTCATTCTCCAAAAACGGAATTAAAGCGGTGGCGATACTGACGAGTTGTTTCGGAGAAACGTCCATCAACTGAACCTGATTGGAAGGAACCTCCCGGATGTCATCCCGATGCCGGATGGAAACCCGGTTATGAATAAATTTACGAGTCTCCGGATCAAACGATTCATTCGCTTGCGCTACAATATATTTATCCTCCTCATCGGCGGTAAGATATACGATTTCATCCGTAACCTTACCATCGATTACTTTACGATAAGGAGTTTCAATAAAACCATATTCGTTAATCCGAGCATAGGTTGTCAAGGAGCCAATTAAACCGATGTTCGGACCTTCAGGTGTCTCAATCGGGCACATCCGTCCGTAGTGGGAATGATGAACATCACGCACTTCGAAACCCGCCCGTTCACGGGATAACCCGCCAGGACCCAGAGCCGATAACCTCCGTTTGTGGGTTAACTCCGCCAATGGATTGGTTTGGTCCATAAACTGTGATAATTGGCTTGAACCAAAAAATTCCTTAATGGCCGCTACCACCGGCCTGATATTAATCAATGCTTGCGGGGTGATGACTTCAACGTCTTGAATCGTCATCCGTTCCCGGACTACCCGTTCCATCCGCGATAATCCGATCCGGAATTGATTCTGGAGCAGTTCGCCAACCCGTTTTAAACGACGGTTCCCCAAATGATCGATATCATCGACATCTCCCATCCCGTCCAGTAAATCCAACAAATGACGGACCACTTCGATAATATCTTCCTTGGTTAAAATCTTAACCGCTTCTTGCCCCGGGACTTCTTCCCCTTTTTCATTGACAGTTGCGTTTGTGCTTCGGGTCGGAAAATTCAAACCCAACTGTTTATTTAACTTATAACGGCCCACTGAACCCAGCTCATAACGTTTGGGATCAAAAAATAAAGTTTCAAAAAGGGTCCGGGCGCTTTCCACGGTGGGAGGTTCCCCTGGACGAAGCCGTTTATAAATTTCAATTAATGCTTCTTCTTCATTCTGGGTGTTATCCCGCTCTAAAGTATTCTTGATGCTTTCTTTACTGTCGAAGAGTTCGCTTATCTGGTAGTTATTTCCTAAACCGAGCGCTTTGAGTAATATAGTGACCGGGACTTTTCGGGTGCGATCAATTCTTACATATAAGATATCATTAGCATCGAACTCAAACTCAAGCCAAGCGCCGCGATTGGGAATAATACTGGCAGAATAGAGCATTTTCCCCGAGGTGTCCTGCGTTTTTTGAAAATATACCCCGGGCGACCGGACTAACTGGCTCACAATAACCCGTTCGGCGCCATTAATAATGAAAGTACCTTTTTCGGTCATCAAAGGGAAGTCCCCCATAAAGACTTCCTGCTCCTTAACCTCACCGGTCTCTTTATTAATTAAACGCGCCCTTACTCTTAATGGAGCAGCAAAAGTAACATCCCGTTCCTTGCATTCATCCACGGGATACTTGGGCTCGCCTAATGCATAATCGATAAATTCCAATACCAGGTTACCGGTAAAATCTTGAATTGGCGAAATGTCCCGGAACATTTCATTCAAGCCTTCATCCAAAAACCATTGATAGGAGCGTTGTTGAATTTCGATTAGATTAGGCATGTCTAATATTTCATGAATTTTACCAAAACTAAATCTTTGCCTTTGCCGTTGCTTTGCAGCAGTTTGAACCAAACTACTCACCTCTTATAGATTGGTACCATCAAAAAATTAATGAAAAGCTTAACCCTAAATAATATAGAAGAAAAAACGTTTTATGGGTATTTGTAAATAGTTTCTATATAAACAGATAAAAGCAAGGTAACTCTCACGCACGCGTGCTGTTATCCTCGCTTATAACATTGATAAAAAAAGGGTCATTTCCTTTTACTTTGGTTAATCAACCCACATTCTTTCAAGTATTATTTACCCTAAAAAATCACTGGATATAGAAAATGAATTATCATAAGATATTTATACTTACTTCATGCAGGATATAATGATAACACAGGGATTGGAACATGTCAAGAAAAAATATTGTAAAAATAAAAAAAGGCCGAGTTAAAATCGGCCTTGCAAAGCTCCCGGGAACGATAGGAGTATTTATAGTTACTACTTCAGTTCAACCGTGGCGCCGGCTTCTTCCAGTTTCTTTTTGAGTTCTTCAGCGTCCTTTTTATTAATTCCTTCTTTGACGTTTTTCGGAGCTCCGTCAACCAAATCCTTGGCTTCTTTAAGACCCAGACCGGTGGCTTCACGGACTACTTTGATTACCTGAATTTTTTGTGCGCCGGCATTCGCTAAAACCACGTTAAACTCGGTTTTCTCTTCGGCAACCGGAGCGGCGGCCGGAGCGGCGGCGGCAATAGCCACCGGAGCAGCTGCGGACACACCGAATTCCTCTTCAAAAGCCTTTACTAACTCATTGAGTTCTAATACAGTCATACCTTTTACAATCTCGAGCACGTCGTTAACTTTTGACATCTTAAAAATCCTCCTTAATTTTGTCAATAAATTTTAATTTAAAAATCCATCATTCACCGGCTTTTTGTTTGCGGACAGCTTCAGTTGCATAAGCCAGATTACGCAACGGCCCTGAAAGTACTGTAGCAAGGCCTCGTAATGGAGCTTGCAATACGCCTGCCACCTGTCCCAGTAAAACTTCCCGGGGCGGAAGTTGCGCCAGAGATTTAACCATTTCCAGACTGATAACTCGCCCTTCAAGAATACCGCCTTTCAGCTCTAACTTTTTATGATCCTTGGCAAAATTGGCTAAAATTTTAGCGGGAGTCACCACATCATTGTAACCAAAGGCGATGGCCGTCGGCCCGCTCAAGTATTGATCCAGCCCTTCCACTTTAGCGGCTTTGGCGGCTCTGCTGGTCATTGTATTCTTAATGACTCTGTATTCTACACCAGCCTCGCGTAATCGCTTCCGCAATTCAGTCACTTCCTGGACATTTAAACCCCGATAATCGGCCAAAACAACTGCTTTCGACTTTTCAATCTTTTGTTGGATCTCTTGTACGGACGCTTCTTTCTCCATCCTCACTGTTGACATCTTTACACCTCCCTTGACATCTTTTTGGTTATCCATTCCTAACTTGTAAAGACAAAAAACAAAACCTCCATAGCATAAAACTGGAGGTTTGGATAACGCGCCAAAATAACATCCAGCCTCGGTAGGCGGAAAATATATCCCATTATGTCAGGTGACACCTACTGTCTATGGCAAGAACGGATTATTCAATTATGAAAAACCTTGTCACTACATTACTTATAGATTAATGCTCCTGTATTAATGTTCGGCAGTTCCCGCCTGAGAAGCCAACTGTGGAGATACTTTAACACCGGGACTCATTGTCGCAGAAACCACTACACTTTTAATATATGTTCCTTTTGCAGCCGACGGTTTGGCCTTGATTAGCGCATCCATAATGGTCCGGAAATTACGTAACAATTTTTCCGCTTCGAAAGAAACCTTACCAATGGGCACATGAACAATAGCCGTTTTATCAACGCGGTACTCAACTTTACCCGCTTTACTTTCTTTAACCGCTTTGGCAACATCCATGCTAACTGTACCAGTCTTAGGGTTAGGCATGAGTCCTTTAGGCCCTAAAACTTTTCCTAGTTTACCCACCAACCCCATCATATCGGGGGTTGCGATAGCCACATCAAAATCCATCCAACCCTTTTGAATCTCTTCTACTACATCTTCCGCCCCAACTTTATCGGCGCCGGCTTCCTCAGCTTCCTTGGCTTTCTCTCCCTTGGCAAAAACCAATACTTTAACTGATCGGCCAGTACCATGAGGCAATACTACCGCACCGCGAATCTGTTGATCGGATTGGCGGGGATCTACTCCCAAACGCACCGAAACTTCCACCGTTTCATCAAATTTGCTTTTGGGCATATTCTTAATTAACGATAACGCCTCTAACGGCTCGTATAATTTTGCCTTATCAATCAGTTTTTCGGCTTCGAGATATTTCTTACCATGTTTTGACATTGTAATCCTCCTTAGTGGTTTAGCGAAGTTCTTTTCTAAAAATTATTGCAGAAAATACTCCTCCCACGTTTTGATCAAATTAAATGTTCTATTTTAGGGATCATTCCACCACAATACCCATGCTTCGGGCCGTACCAGCCACCATGCTCATCGCAGCTTCGACACTGGCGGCATTTAGATCTGTCATTTTCAATTCGGCGATTTCCCGAACTTTAGCTTTGCTAATGGTCCCTACCTTGGTTTTATTCGGAGCCCCGGATCCGCTTTCGATATTAATGGCTTTCTTTAATAATACCGGTACCGGTGGTGTTTTACAAATAAATGTGAACGAACGATCTTCATAGATAGTAATCACAACTGGGATAATCATCCCGGCTTGACTGGCGGTCCGCTCATTAAAAGTTTTGCAAAACTCCATAATGTTAACCCCATGTTGTCCCAAAGCAGGACCTACTGGTGGAGCCGGATTCGCTTTACCAGCTGGAACTTGTAATTTAACAAATCCTGTAATTTTCTTAGCCATAGCTTCGCGCCAAAAGCGCGCGCCACCTCCTTAAAATTTAATGTGGTATTGGCGGGATAAAACCCTCCCACGCAAGTCAGTGGGCAGAGAACAATTATCAGTTACTCGGCCTTGACTGATTACATTTCAAAGCTTTTCATTGTTAATTGTTTACTGTTGATTGTACACTGATTATAGTTTCTCAACTTGATGATAGTCCAATTCCACCGGAGTTTCTCTCCCAAACATGGAAACCATAACCTTGATCTTTCCTTTTTCGGAATTAATATCCTCAATGATCCCTGAAAAGTTCTCAAATGGTCCCCGGATTACTTTAATCGTCTCGCCAACCTCAAAATCAATTTTCGTCTTGGGTTCTTCAATCCCCATTTGGTGTAGGATCAGTTTCGTCTCTTTTTCTTGAAGAGGAATAGGTTTGGACCCGGTCCCTACAAATCCGGTTACGCCTGGTGTGTTTCTCACCACATACCATGAATCATCCGTCAAGATCATTTCAACAATGACATAACCCGGAAAAATCTTCTTTTTGGTAATTTTACGTTTCCCATCTCGAATTTCCAATTCTTCTTCGGTAGGAACCAACACCCTGAAGATTTTATCCTCCATGCTCATTGATTCTACCCTGCGTTCCAGGTTGGCTTTGACTTTATTTTCATATCCGGAATAGGTATGAATAACATACCAATTCTTCTCCATTAGGATTCTCCTTATTAATAGCGGTACAATCCGATAGACCTAAACAAAACTGTGAGAATCGAATCCCAAGCGAAAATAATCAATGCAACAACGATTACTGTTACGATTACCACAATTGTATAGGTTGTCAATTCTTTACGGGTAGGCCAGTTAACTTTTTTCAACTCCGCCATTACGCTACGAAAGAATCGTTTGGTCCCTTCGACTGGTGATTCCTTTTTGGTGGGCTGCATTTCCTCACCCCTCTATCTTTTCTAAAAACTAGTTTTTGAGAATTTTTTATCTTTTGTGAACTAAGTTTCTTATTGCCGGGAAACTTGGCCTCTAATCTGTTTTATAATATTTATCGGGCTTCCTTATGAGTGGTTTCCTTACGGCAAAATTTACAATACTTCATTAACTCTAGCCGTTCCGGATTATTTTTCTTATTCTTGTTCGTTCGATAATTACGATTTTTACAGTCCGTACAAGCCAACGTAATTCCTTCACGCATGTCCAATACCTCCTAACCTTAAACTCAGGATTAACGGATTCCAACCGACTCAATATGATTTGCCCGCTTTTATCGGGGTACCAATTTTTTATCGGAAAATCCGTTCAATCTGTAAATACAACCCTTTATTCCAATCCGATTACCATGAAATATTGATGATGGATCTTATCAAAGCCTTAAAAAAAAGCGAAAAAAATAAGACCCGCCGGATCAAAATAGTCACTAGTAAAATTTATCATATTTATTTAGGTCTGTCAAGGATAATTCATACGAGTTTTATCATTTTGTATTCCACCGTTAAAACCCGGCAATTTTATTGAAATATAACGGCCCGCCTTGGTTACAAGATAAAAGGACTGTCCCCCTTTCTTTTGAAGACAGCCCTGTTTGTGTTTTTTATCAAAATAATAAATATTTATTCCAAAATTTTGGTCACAACGCCGGAACCAACAGTACGTCCGCCTTCACGGATAGCAAAACGGAGTTTTTCTTCCATCGCAATCGGGGTAATTAATTCGATGGTCATCTTTACGTTGTCACCAGGCA
>JAEZJQ010000092.1 GCA_023436305.1 Bacillota bacterium | reverse complement strand
TCCCCATTGCAACTCTCCGGAGACATATCCGGTCACTTTGGTCCAGTCCACATAAGTCGTCGCTGAGGAATTAAAGCTGTAATCGTTGGATTGGGTATAGTTTGACCAGTCGCTCTTTGCAACCCGTGTTTGTACTGTGATGTTACCACCAGCCGCCAAGTCGCCGGCGCCACTTAAGAAGCCCACTTCCACATAAGAATCAGCTCCGGTCTTGGCAGTACTCATGGTTACGAAGGAACCTTGAATATTGCTGGAACCCACCGGTGAATAGTCACAATAGAAGTTTTGCGCTTGGGTGCCATCTTTGGTATAATAATACCGCAGTTTCACATTGGAAAGCGCCAAGGCGCTGCTGCCGGTATTGGTCAATTTGAAATTCATATAAAGCTGGTTGCTGTTGGCGGCAGTGCTTTGATTATAAAATTGAATCTTAATACTGCCCGATGGTGGAACTGGGGTCGGAGTTGCCAGTGGAGTTGCTGTACGAACCGGCGTCGGAGTCGGGGTTCCTGTTCCCGGGGTAGCGGTTTGAACTGGTGTTGGTGTCGGTGTTCCAGTTCCCTTTAAAATGGATATGGTGCTGTTATACCAAATGGTGGCTAATTTGCTGTATCCAGAATCAGTCGGATGTAAACCGTCCGCATATTCCGAGGTTGATAAATTGGCGTCACTCAGTTTGACAAAATAGACTTTCTTGCCGGCGTCGGCTTTCGCCTGAACAATTCCCGGGATGGCCGCGTCATACTGGATTATCTGGTTGTAATTCGGGGTGCTTGGCAGTGAATAGTAATAATCAGCGACGAACAAGATAAGATTCGGTTTTAAATTGGTAATCTGATCAATCAAGGAGCTAAGCCCACTGGTGGGTACGGTGCCCTGTAATGTGTCGTTTCCGCCAATCATAAGCAACATGACATCAGGATTGTATGTATTCAGCCAACCATTGACATTACTGGCGATTTGGGGAATGGTCCACCCGGAATGGCCTTCATGATTTTTGTCCGGCAAATTGGAGGGTCCGCTGCTTTGCGAACCGACAAAGTCGATAGAAATACCGGCCGTTGTATAATGCTGGTATAAATCAGTGCGATAACTTCCATTGCCGGTGCTTCCTATACCAGCGGTCACTGAATCACCGCAGGGCATTATTTTTATCGGTGTTGCGGCACATGTTGGTGTTAACATTACGCCCATGCTTAAAATACCAATAAGTAACATCGTAACGAATACTATAGAAGTGATTGATTTAGAACGAGACATTATTGTTTCCTCCTTTTTTGTGATTGTAGTGTGAAAAAACATCGATCACTGATATGTTCTTTACAGTTCCACCTCCCTTCTAAAATAAAGCACCCCGGAGACACTCTATGAAACCGTACACAATTTCGGGAACGCTCCCGGAATTTTTTATAAAATTCCTGGAGATATTCATGCCAATCCAGGGGGCTAATCATTTTTCTCCAGATCGATAAATCCTTTTTGACAACTCTGCTTTAAATTACAGTACTTGTTCTGCCTTCAAACGGCTAATACTATGAATGTAGACGATTTTCTAATATATACCGGGTTCCGGTCATGGCATTATACATCTTGCCAAATATACCAGTAATGTTGGCCAACATTAAAACAAGTCGATGAAACAAATATAATATAGTCAATTCACTGAATGCACTCACCGAATGCATTAAGTATATAATATCCAACAATATTTGTCAATTGTAGGTTGATTTTGAATTTAAAATTTAAAGCTAAAAATAACTAAAACAGTTGATTTGTGAAATGAAAAGCTCCCTTCTTCGGGAGCCGGTTGCCTAAGTTTTTTTCTTTATTATGGTTTCAATAATAAAATCAAACGCTTTGTAAATTTGACCATCGCCTCTTCTAAATCATATTTACCTTTATGCAAACACCAATCATAGACCAGACCCCGGTTGGCAATGAACAAAAAGTCCGTAATTTCTTCAGGAGTCATTGTGGTGGAAATTTCCTTTTTCTCTTGTCCTTCTTTAATAATCTCCTGCAAAAGGGTCTGCATATACCTTCCTTTTTTTGTAAATAGTTTATTTTGGGTGGTATAAAGCTGTTGCATCGTTTCAAGTCCAGTGTCAACATTAAGTTGGCCATAGTGCTTAAAGTATTCAACAATTCGGTCCAGCGAGTTTTCTTCTTGTAAAGCGCTTTTCACATGATTTTGAAAAAGGTCGTCAGCTCGTTCATATATTTCATCAAAAATATTATTTTTCGACTTGAAGTAAAGATAAAATGTGCCGACTGAAACCCCCGCTTTTGTACATATTTCCTCGACGGTAATATTGTTAAAACCTCTCTTATCCATCAAATTTACGGCAATATTATAAATCTTGTTTTTCGTTTCGATTGCTTGTAATTGCCTTTTGGTGAGTTCTTTTTTCGCCATACTCGTCTCCATTTCAGATTTATAATATCATAAAATCGTTTACTTCGAAAGTTTAAAAAGGCGTCAATCCCCTTTAATACCGTTTACTTCCCGATGACGCCCTGTATGCCGTACGGCCTCAGATAACCCGTAATGTTGACGGATGCAATGGAAATACGTGCTAGACAATGATGAATATAAAAATATCCATTCTTCGTTTCAAAGAAATCTTCCTCCCTTTCTCTTACCGATTTGACGAAATAGGATTCCATATTCTAGCCGGCATTGTTAGGAGTATTTGGATAGATCCCTCACCTCTTTCGTTCTTTGCGGTATACCTTATTGGTAGTATTATTTATCCTTTTCACACCCTCATTTTACCATATTTCCACGACTTTTTAAAAAAGAAGCTGTCTCGCCTGTGAGACAGCCCCTTGAAATGGTATGAAGCCTGATACAAATTTCAATTACTGGACCTGGCAAGCCACTCCGTTCAAAGTAAAGCTGGCCGGCTTAGCGTTGGTACCGCTATAGTTAATATTGAACCCTAAGTTCGCCGTACCTCCGTTCGCAGGGATATTGGCGTTGTATCCGGCATCTACCACCGATACCGAAGCGCCATTCTGGGTATAACTGCCACACCATAGATTGGTGATGGTCTGATTGCCAGGGAAGGTCCAAGCTAAAGTCCAGCCGTTCACCGCCGTGGAAGTGTTGTTTGTGATCGTGATATTAACCGTGGCTCCACCACCCCAGTCGTTCATACTATAAGTAACTACATAATTACCAGCGCCTGGAGTCGGAGTTGCAACAGCGGGTGTCGCTGTAACTCCCGGTGTCGGGGTTTGAACTACAGGAGTCGGTGTGGCTGTGACTACCGGGGTTGCGGTACTATTAGGAGTTACCGTAGGAGTCGGGGTCACTGTGGCCGTCGGTCCCGTTGTCGGAGTCGGTGTCGAGATTGGTGTAGGCGTCGCGGTTACAATTCCTGTTGGAGTAGGGGTTACGGCGCCACCTGTTTCGGTTATAGCAAAAGCTGAAACAAATACCAGGGCGGAGTTCCAATAGACGGTATGTTCATTGGATACCCAATCACCGTCGGAACTGGTCAAGCATTTAGCGGCGAAACGGGAAATTCCTTTCCCTTCATATACATTGGGCCCACCGGGCATATACCCTTTAGGTATCCCGGACTTATTATCAAAACTATAGATATTGCTATATACTTCATTGATACAGTTTTCACCGTATCCGGAAACCATTGACTTGGATAACGGGTTGGCGCCTAAAATCCAGTTTAGACCGGCTCTGGCGAATTTAGCGACACTGCCATCATAAGTACCCAGCAATTTCGTTCCGATAATCGCATCCATGGGAACATTGAGGATCTGCATGTTAATACCCCAGAAATAGTTTCCTTCGACAACACAGTTCAACCAGGGGTTATTGCTATAGCGGGTGATTTTATCATTCAACCATTGGTTAAACTTGCTAGTGAACCAAGTAACGACGCCACTATCCGGGTTAGCAGCCTTTAGATAACAAAAAAAGGCGGGGATTGTCATTTCACCGACAAAATGGGCATATCCGGTGGTACTTTCAAAGGCAGACGCAAAGCTTTGGTAATTATTGATAAAATAAGTATTATATTTGGCGTTTCCCGTGGCCCGGTAAAGGGCGGCTGCGGCCCACAGCCGATCGCCGGCGTCATTGGTGGTATGGTAAGGACCGGACGGGGCCATGATGATAGTCGGATTATTCTCCAGATAAGTCCAGGCGCTTTGGGCGGTAGTCAAACATTGATTGGCAAAGGTCGCATCAATCTGCCCATATACCACATAAGCATGGGCCAGGATAGCTGCGGCGCAAGCGGTATCATCCGTAGAGCGAATGTTATATGCATTACCTTCTTTATCCTTGATAATCCGTTCGGTGACGTTCAGATCATCATTGGATTGGACCCGGGCATAAAATCCGCCGCTGGCCGAATCTTGCATTTTCAAGATCCACTCCAGTTCCCACCGGGCTTCATCCAGTATATCGGGAATCCCGTTGCCACTCTCAGGCAGATTGAATTGACTGTCAGTAAATCGAACGGGATACATTTCATAAGCCCAAAACAGATCGGAGATCCCTGTGGAACCGGCATTGATGTATTTCCCAAAGTCACCGGCATCATACCATCCTTTGGTTACATCCCGGGGCGGCTGTTGATATGAATCAAATCTGGCCGAGGAATCCTGAGGAGTCTTATCAGCGCGGGGGTAGTCGGTACAATAAGGCGACGTAAGCCCTAGGTTTGCACGCTGATAATAAAAATACCGGGAACTGTCTACCAACAAGGAATTATAGATATCATCTCCGATTTTAAACACCGGCGAGTTGGCGATACCGGTTGCGGAAACGGTGATGTAGTAACTACCCGCTGTTTGGAGCGCTGAAAAGTCGGCCCGGAAGATCCGTTCCCCCGAATCCACCGGATCGTAATCCTTGACTAAAGTTAGTGTCCCGGAATAGGATACGGTATTGTTGGAAGCATTAATCACCTGGAAAGCGGTCCCGGCTGTGGCAGTCAATTCATCTTCAAATCCGGTAATCAAGGCGTATTTTTCCGCTTTCACGCTATATCCTACTTGATTGACCTTAATCGCCGCGTATGCTTGTTCGTTATCCGTCGAGGTAAACCTGATGTCGTTAAGCCAGACTTTTAAAGCCCGATTATACGCGCCGGTATTCTTCAATACCAATGTGAATGCTTTAAAAGGGTTAATATTCTTACTGGTATCCAAAAGATCCTTCAAGGGTATTTTTACATGCTGCCAACTGGTGGAAACTGTCACATAATTGGCAATGGGATAAACAACATCCACATTTTCAGTCGCCGTCCCGTTAATCGTCCGTTCGTAAACCCGGTCTCTAATCCCGATATCAAAATTTTCACCACCGGCGGCGCCGAGAATATTGAACTCTAAATATCCGTTTGCCACATACTGTGTAAGGTCATGGGTGCACCAGCCCCGAATCGTGGGTAAAGCCATCCACCAGTAGGGGGTAGTTGTGACGTTTACCCGCAGCGACGGTTTATTATTATAAGTAACCGTCGTGTCCAATGGCAAAAAATCATTCGCTACCTCAAGCTCACCGGATCCACAACCCGCCCAACCAGCAATTTGGGCACTATCAAAAACAACCACATCGCATAATTGACGCCAGCCCGCCGGAGCCGTGGCATGGACAATCAGTTGGGATAAGGAAAAAGTAACAATGATAGCCATTAGTACTGCTAAACTCAACCTTCGCTTCAACACTTCCGTTCCTCCTTAGTAAATTACCGTGAAAATGCTTTTAAAATAAAATGCTTTTAAAATAAAGCAATCTTTCACGGCCTTCCGTTTTAGAATTGTCTCCGTTTTTGTTTTCAATAAAACTCTAAATTTACAACTAAATAACCGGCACCACCTCCTAAAAACTTAAGTGAAATTCACTTTGTGGATGAGAGTATTTCTCTGTCATAATACTCTTTAATTTAATTATACCGTTGAAATCAATCGGGATTTTTGGCAAATCAGCTTAAAAACTTGGAAATCCCGCAATTGCTTAGTAAATTCTTGGAAAATTGTTTGGAATCAATAAAAACCCCGGTCCGGTGGATTACCGTTTCGGGATGAACAATCGGGATTTCCCGCATATTTCAGTTTTTTTACAACAGCCTGGGGCTATTCCTTTTTGATAAACTGTTTCGGAGTAACCCCCACCTCATTTTTAAAAGTACTGATAAAGTGCGTGTAATTGGTAAAGCCGACCTTCTCCATCACCCGGTGGATTGGTTCGTTTTCCAGCAAGTATTGTTTGGCAAACATCATTCGTTTCGAAATGATGTATTCTTTGACAGTATATCCTGTGGCTTTTTTAAAGATTTTCCCCAGATAATCCTTGGAGAGATAAAAAACTTTGGCTAAGTGGTCCATGGAGATGTCTTCGCCAATATGAGTGTTAATATAATCCAAAATCGGACCGGCTTTGTCGGTTAACATTTCACACTTAGCACCGCTGGATTCCTTGGCCCGCTCAACATCCGGAGATTGATAAATGATATTCAACGTAAGCAAGATCTCGGTCAGTAAAATCTTCTGGTAAGTCTCATAACCGTATCCGTTACTTTCATAATAATGAATCGCCTTTTGAAATATTTCGATGAGGTCCCGGGTCTCTTTGGGAGTGGTATGGACCCGGTGGGAAAATCCCGGCCCCCGTCCGCTAAAACATTGAAACAAATTGGCCTGGGGCGTGGAAAGCTCCCTGATAAACTGGGGATTGAAGTGAACTACATAAATATCCCGGAGCGTATCATCGGAAAAGATGGTATGGTGGATATCGTACTGGTTAAACACATATATATCACCGCTCTGAAATGGATATAGCTTGTCGCCCACCACATAGCGGTAACCATCGGTCAAGGTAAAGTAGATCTCGTAGGAGTCATGGTAATGGGAGCCCCGGTGGTGGTTGGCATAAAATATTTTATGGCCAATGTAAAAATTTGGATTAAAAGGATCTTTAAACACTAAATTAGAATCCATCAACATCCCCGATACATTAAACTATCGTTAAAAGCGGTGTGAAAAATCCTAATTGACTGTGGAACACACCGCTTTTTTCAAAGAGTTGTGATATTCATTTGTATATAAATTAGGTTCATCACAACTTTAATAATCTGATTTTGTTACTATAAAACCCAAATTTGCAATTCGCTCGCGCGAAAACATTGCTGCCTATCGGCCGGTTTATCAAATGTGCAAGCGATTGCAACCCCTCTTTAATTTTACAATTGAAAGCTTATTCCGTCAATATTTATTAAAAATATATGGCGTTTAATCACAAATGTAGTAATATTTTGTAACAAATGTTATGAAAAAGTTCAAAATTGACTTCCATTAAAATTTACCATTTTTTTAAAAATAATGTCTCGTTTGTTAAAAAATTAAGTTTAACACAATTATCTGTTTGGACCGGCGTCGTGGTCGCCTGGTTAACCATTGGATTCCGGAAGCTGTATCGTAGACGATAAAAAAATTCCGATCATTTAGACCGGAATTTTTTGATTGATTCTTATCAAAGGATGATTTAATTGCCATTAAGGTTCAGTTTTAGTTACTACTGGACCTGACACGCTACTCCATTTAACGTAAAGCTGGCCGGTTTCGCGTTTGTGCCGCTATAGTTAATATTGAATCCGAAGTTTGCCGTACCCCCGTTAGCCGGGATATTGGCGTTGTATCCGGCATCATTTACCGATACCGAGGTCCCGCTCTGGGTGTAACTGCCAGACCACAGATTGGTGATGGTCTGATTGCCGGAGAAGTCCCAAGCTAAAGTCCAGCCATTAACCGCCGTGGAAGTATTATTTTTGATGGTTATGTTAACTGTGGCTCCGCTACCCCAATCATTCATACTATAAGTTATTACATAACCACCGGCGCCTGGAGTCGGAGTCGGAACAACGGGTGTCGCCGTAACTATCGGTGTAGCCGTTCGAACCGGAGTCGGAGTCGCGGTGACAACCGGAGTCGGGGTCGCTGTAATAACCGGGGTCGGGGTTGTTGTGACAACCGAAGTCGGCGTAACGACCGGGCCGCTTTTGGCGGCCATTCGGTTGGAATGAGGCAAGAAAATACTGGTCAATATTGAATCTCCATGCAGCATGTCAAAATTACTGGTGGAATAATCGTTATAATTCCAGAACTGGCTGCCCGCCACATTATGATGTTCAATTTCATCCAATATCGCTGGCCAGTATTGGTCTTTATTATTATGGACATTCCATTCGCCGATGACGAAAGGTTTGCCTACCACGTTATGAGTGTCGTTGATCCAGGCTTCAAGCAGGGTCCGGGTCTGAGCTACCGAAAGGTTCGCCCAGGATTCATCGGGATACGGATGAGCGGTAGAATAATCGATATACGGTGATTGGTGTAAATAAATAAACGGGTTGCCTTCATCCCCGCCAAATCCGTACTTGGATTCATGCCCTTCAATTCCGATACCCACCATGTGATTGGGATCCAAGGTTTTGATGTAGGAGGCCATTTCATCGACCCAAGCCCGCAAAGTGGTACCGGTGCTGTTTTCTCCAGCATCCTGATAGCGCGGTTCGTTCATCAGTTCCCAGGCGAACAAGGTCGGGTTATCTTTATAGGCTACGTTGGTGTAATGGTTGACACGGGTTACAAAATGTTTAACATAGTTTTTATAGGATGTTTTACAGCCTTCATTGGTAAAAAATTTAGCCCGGTTAACATGGCTGCCGCCGGAAAGACCTTCCCAAGACAAACGGGTATCAATACCGCCATAAGCTTCCCAATAATTTTCCAGGGCGACGATCACCTTAATCCCATTTTTCTTGGCGGATTCCATAATGTAATCAAAAAGCATAAACTGTGGTTCGCTATAAACACCTTTGGCCGTTTCGAACCCATGCCAGGTTTCATGGGAAAATCCCCAGGTCCGGACAACTTTTACCCCATCGGCGGCCATATTGCTCATGATGGTATCAATTCCGGCCTTATTCATGAAATAATTTTCAATATAATCCGTGGTGCTGGTATTGGAACCATCACCGTAAGTAAATAAATCGTAAGAGTTACATCCGGCAAAATAGTAGGGTTTCCCGTCAATATAAAAGCCCGTTCCCTGCCGGTATACAAATCCCGCCGGGGCGGCGGCGTTGGTAGGGATAATGCTTAGACTGACACCTACAGTGAAAATTAATAACGCAATTAATAATATTTTCTTCATCACAAAACCTTCCTTCTTTATCTAAAATCAACTTAACAATTTTCCAAAAACAACTCAATTACAACCGGTTGAAAAGTGTAACTATCGCACCACAGATTGGTGATTGCCTGGTGGCCGAAAAGGCCCAGACTAAAGCCCGGCCATTAACCGCCGTGTAGGTGTTATTTAATGGTTTCGTTGACTGTAGCTCCGCTGCCCCAATCGTTCATGCTAAAAGGTCACTAACATAATCCGGTAGTCGAAGTCAGTGTCGGGATCGCTGTAACTTCTGGTGTAGCGGTTTAAACCGGGGTGAAGGAGGATTACCGCCAACATCCTAGTGGCGTGATTTAATCCTCCTTCTAATTTTCAAAATTTGTTGCTTGAAAAAGCAATAATTCTTTCATAATATAACTTTATGGTTCACCCCCTTTTTTTGAAACTCAACTCGCACGTTTAATGAAAACGTTATCAAAAAATCCCGATGCACGGGCGCAAAATGCGCCCGCGTTTATTCATAAAAACATAATTATGTTAACAATAATATGTTACACCGGTATTTTACAATTTAATGAATGCGACTTGGTCTTAAACCGGATTGGATTTAATAAACTCAATCAACTCATCTACCTGGGTAAACGCAAGGCAAACCACGGTATCCGCTCCACCGTAATAAATCGCAATTTTTCCGGAGGGGGCATCGGCCAAAGCCGCGGTCGGGAAGGCCACATTCGGGACATCACCCACGCATTCGTAAGGCATTTGCGGTGACAGGATATAAGGAGCGGTACGGTATAACACCTTCCAAGGTTGTTCCAGATCGAGAAGCGCGGCCCCCATACTGTAAACATAGCCGTTGCATGAGGTTAATACCCCGTGATATATCAACAGCCACCCTTCCTTGGTTTCAATGGGGATGGGACCGGCGCCGATTTTAGTACTCTGCCAACGGCCGGTGATGGTGGCCATCACATGACGATGGCGCCCCCAATGGCACATATCCGGACTTTCACTGTAAAAAATATCCCCGAACGGAGTATGTCCATTATCGCTAGGACGGCTCAATATAGCATATTTCCCGTTAATTTTGCGCGGGAATAACACGCCGTTCCGGTTAAACGGCAAAAAGGCGTTTTCCATCTGATAGAATTTTTGAAAATCATAAGTATAAGCCACCCCAATGGTGGGGCCGTGGTAGTTGTTGCACCAGGTAACATAAAAACGATCTTCCAGCCAGCAAACTCTTGGATCATAGCCTTCCACAAACTTGCCGATCTCCGGATCATCACAGATAAATGATATCGGTTCTTCGTCAAGCTGCCAATTTACTCCGTCCACGCTTCTCCCCGAATGTAAAATCATTTGGCGGGTCCGGTGATCACAACGGAAAACCCCGGCATACCCATTTTGGTAAGGAACGATACCGCTGTTAAAAATACTGTTCGATTTGGGAATCAAATCCCGGGGAATAATTGGATTCCGATTCGAACGCCAGACGACATCCCGGCAACCGGCGGGCTTCTCTTCCCATGGAATATTCGGCAAGGCTGGACCGATAATTGTTTGAGAATGCATGCTGTAGTATCCTCCATTTTCGTAAATTTATTTTAATAATTCGTAAATTTATTTTAATAATTGGTAAACTTTTTGGGGGACTGTAATCATTTTCGTGCGATATCGCGGGGAAAAGTAGGTATTATAAATTGTAGGAAACAGCCACCGCTGCTGGCACATTGTTAGGTAACATTTACATAACGATCATAACATAGCCCACTTAAAAAGACAAGTTATTAGTAACATTTTGTTTACATTCGATAAAAATAAGAACTACTTTTTAGCAACCGCCGTTGAATCGCGGATGATTAATTCCGTGCTGATGTTCACCATTTCCCGGGGCGCCGACGGGTTATTGATCCGCCATTCCAGAAGTTCCATTGCTTTTTCTCCCATACGTTCCTTGTAAACATGAATGGTGGTAAGGGCGGGCGAACAGGTGGACGCCAAGTTGATATTATCAAAACCAATTACCGAAACATCATCCGGAACTTTGAATCCCAACTCCAAAAGGGCGGTGATCAGTACTAAAGCCGCTTTATCATTGGCGCAAACAAATCCGGTAGGCAGTTGTTCCGCCTTGGCCAGCTTGGATTTAACCTCGGTCAAATCCCAATAATGGCTTTCAGCGTAATTGGTTAAGGCTAACTCCTGGCCGTCATACAGACCCAGTTGTTGTTTGGCCAGCAAAAATCCCTGATAACGCCGGCGAAAACTGCCGGCAAATGAAAGATCGCCGACGAATCCGATTCGTTGGTGATTTAATTCGGCTAAATGTCTTACGGCCATGTAGGCTCCTTCACTATCGGCCGTGGTTACCGCATCAAACCTCGTATTAAACCCATCCATATCCACTAGCACAGCGGGTTGTTTTTGCCGGGCGACAGCCTCCAAAAAAGCCGGTTGAAATTCTCCGACCGCCAAAGCGCCATCGACATAATTCTGTAGCAGGGCAGCCGGCACAATACCCTGTTCATCATGTTCCTGGCTAATCACCGCAATCATTAAATTAAGCATCCGTTGCCGGGTAGCTAACTCCACCCCGGAAATGACATGAGGCCAAAAAGCCTGTTCGGTGAATTTCTCCTCGCCAACCATAAATAAGATATTGCGGGTCCGAAATAAATCCTTATTTCGAAACGCACCCGGTTGAATATACCCCAATTGCTCGGCAACCTCGACGACCCGGCGCCGGGTGTCCTCGCTCACCCCTTCCCCCCCGTTTAAAGCCCGGGATACTGCAAACCGGGATAACCCCAATTGGTCGGCAATGTTTTGCATGGTAACCTTCGCCATAATCAACCTTCTTTAATCGCAGATTTATTCAATTGTAAGAATAACATGTCCGGGCCAATTTGGTCAACTGAATCATTGTGTTTAAGGCCAAGCGGCTGATCTGCAATCCCATTCATCTTTATGCCAAATTCGCTGAAATGGAATTAATAGTGGTGAATTAAATCTTCACAAAAAATTGTTAGAATCACTATCAACCCACCAAAAACCTTCATTGAGTCCTCCTTAAAAGTAGTTAAAAGTAGAGAGGATGATTGGTGGAATGCAAATTGATAGCAATTCATAAAATTAAAAACAGATGAATACTCGGCAATTTATCGCCAGACAAAACCCGGGCGAAATGCAATAAATCATTTCAGCAGTGAAAAATACCGGCCGTCATAATTTAGGTTGACAATTTATTGCGGAAATATTAAAGTAATATTGACTACAATTATTAGATTGTTACGCCATAAAAACGGAGCGAAAAATGGGTAAATTGAAACGAGTGACTCTTGATGATGTAGCCGCTGAAGTAGGCTTAAGCCGGTTTTTAGTCTGCCGGGCTTTGACCGGAAAGCCCGGCGTCAACGAAGACACAAGACACCGTATCCAGGAAGCGGCCTCGCGTATCGGCTATAAAAACCGGAAAAGCGACAAACCGGCCGGCCCGGAGGTGAAATCAGTCGTGCTCTTAATTGATGAGGAAGAAGCTAACGGGATTTTTTGGTCCCGGATTATCCGGGGAATTGAAGCCGCTGCCCGGATTAACGGCTGGGATCTGTTGTTAAGGGCCGTTTCCCGGGAAGAGGTGGAACGAGGTGAAATTCCGGCAATGATCCGGGAGGGACGGGTTAAAGGAGTCCTAATCACCGGAAACTTTTCCGCCTCCTATGTGATCCGGTTTGAACAGATGGATTGCCCGGTGGTCCTGGTTGATAATTATCTGCCCGCCACTACCCATGACGCCATTTTAATCGCCGATTGGGAAGGGAGTTTTATGGTAACCAAGAATCTGATCCAGTTAGGTCATACCCAATTAGGTTACGCGGGACAGATTAGTGGACATTGGAGTTGGACCCAACGTTACCAGGGATTTCTCGATGCTCTTCAAGAATCCGGTTTGTCTTACAACCATAATTACGCCATTGGTCAAGAAAAGGGAGTCAAAATCTGGGATTCCGGTTTTATGGACCAGGCTGTCAAACGGGTGACGGAAATGCCCACCGCCTGGGTTTGTAATAATGATTTAACCGCTCAAAAATTGAGTAAAGCCTTAAAACAAGCCGGATATAAAATACCACAGGACATTTCCATCGCTGGTTTTGATGATCTGCCGGAAGAAAGCCCCGAAGCTCCGGCTCTCACCACCGCGAGAGTTTTTGGCCAGGAGATGGGGAAAACCGCATTCGAGCAACTTTTATGGCGTATCAATAATCGGGAGGCTCAAACCCGCCGCATCTATATTGGTGTGCAATATGTTAAGGGAACGACCACGGCAGCTCCTCAACTTAAGAAGTAAGTAATTCCAATAATTTATTTTTCGATTACCCGGGAGATAAATATTAGATAAGGCATTATAGTTTATTGTCAGATTATATTACGATATAAGTTTATTGACAAATTGTTGCGGAAATGTTAAGGTATTGTTGACAGCAATAAATGCAATATTATTCCTTCGTTTAATATCATCCTGAAACCTTAACAATATGTATCCTTCAATTACAATTACGGAAATTATTCTAAGTCACCAATTTTACCGAGAATATGGGTTTCCCAGAATAAAATTGCTGATTTACCAAAAAAATTCTGCAATTTTACTGCAATATCGATACAAGTTGCATATAAAAGGTGTTCATTGAAAGGATGAAGAATGTGACTATTCCACCAAACGAATCGTCTAACCCGTCTAATACCGGTAAGTATCCAATTCTTAACGGAACGGGATTACCCAACATCCCCTGGGAAGACAGACCGGTTCATTGTAAGGATATCATCTGGCGTTCCGCGCATAACCCCATTATTCCCCGCGACTTGATTCCATGTTCAAACAGTATCTTCAACAGCGCGGTTGTTCCTTATCAAGGCCATTTCGCCGGAGTTTTCCGGGCCGACGATAAATGCCGCCAAATGCGGTTGCATAGCGGTTTTAGTAACGACGGGTATCATTGGAATATCGAAAACGAACCGATAACATTTCAATCCGGGGACTCCGAGATCGGGAAATTTATTTACGGATACGACCCAAGGGTCTGCTGGATTGAAGATCGATATTACATAACCTGGTGTAACGGTTACCACGGACCCACCATCGGCGTTGGCTATACTTATGATTTCGAAACATTCCACCAATTAGAAAACGCTTTTCTGCCATTCAACCGGAACGGTGTTCTATTCCCCCGCAAAATCAACGGCCGGTACGCCATGCTAAGCCGCCCCAGCGATAACGGCCATACTCCCTTTGGCGATATTTTTTATAGCGAAAGTCCTGACCTGTATTTTTGGGGCCGTCACCGTCATGTAATGTCCCCCACCGGCGGATGGCAAAGCACCAAGATCGGCGCCGGTCCTACTCCCATCGAGACCAGTGAAGGATGGTTGCTTATCTATCATGGTGTTTTAAACTCATGTAACGGATATGTTTATAGCGCCGGTGTGGCGTTGCTGGATTTGGAGCAGCCGTGGAAAGTCATCCACCGGAGTGCTCCTTATTTGATTTCTCCACAAACCCATTATGAATGTATCGGCGATGTCCCCAATGTTGTCTTTCCCTGCGCCGCTTTAGCCGATGCGCCGACCGGGAGAATCGCCATTTACTATGGAGCCGCGGACACCGTAACCTGTTTGGCGTATTCTAACGTTAATGAATTGTTGGATTTTGTCAAATCAAATTCATTATAAACTTCGGGTAAAACCACACTAATATTGTTATCAAAAGTAAGTGAACATATGTTGGATGTTTTTTATGTCTAAAACAAACGTTTGCTAATTATAAAACCAATTTACGCCGATGAATAATTAGAATTGTGGAAAAATTTTTTTTATTTAATATCGCAATTCTTATTCAATGGTTCTATCCGCCGCGATTTTACCCAAGCAACTTGTGGAGGGATCCAACAGGTTATGCATATCGAAAGGGGGGATGGCCGGAAAATAAACGGTTTTACTTACTACAGACAGAATTTAACTATTTAAGGAGGGTATGTAATGAAAAAGAATTTCATACTGGTTTGCTTGCTTATCGTAGTATTAGCCTTCACCATGACCGTTTCAGCGGCCAAAGTAACCACCATCACCTACGGTCGTTGGGCAAGTATGGAAGAAGCCAAAGCTTTTCAAGCCCTAATCGATAAATTTGAGAAAGCCAATCCTGATATTAAAGTACAAGCGGAGTTTCTACCCTGGAACGCTTACTGGGATAAACTGAAGACCTCAATAATGAGCGGTTCCGCTTATGATGTTATTTCCTTCTCCGCTCTGCAATCCGCCCCCTACGTTTCCAAAGCCGCTCTCTATGAAATGAGTAAACTTTCCGGCGCCCAAGCATTACTTAATGAGATGCAACCCGGCGTTCAGGCCCCGGTATTGTATAAAGGAAAAATTTACGGTATGCCGATTGGGGTTGGTGTTCGCGCTTTCCTCTATAATAAAGATATGTTCGCCGAAGCTGGACTCCCAATGCCCGACAAAACCAAGCCCATGACCTGGGAAGAATTTGTGAAAATCGGCAAGAAATTAACCAAAGTCGATCAAAATGGTAAAGTAACTCAGTATGCTTGTAACCTCCACCCCACCCAGATGTGGGAAGCCTGCGTGGTGCAAGCCGGCGGCAGTTTCGTTGATAACTATACCCGACCCACCAAAGTCACTGTCAATACCCCGGAAGGAATCGCCGGACTCCAATATTTTGCTGATCTGTTCAAGGATCAAATCAATGTCCCGTTCTCCGACCAGTGGAACGGACCTTGGGGCAGCCCCGATTCCGCTCTGAATACCAAAAAAGTGGCTATCGTCCAAACCGGCCCCTGGAGTATCTCCTCTATCCTGGACAATAAGATCAATATCGGCGCCACTCCGTCTTTCGCGGGTAAAAAACGCGCCAACTTCGGTTATGTTAATTTCCTAGCCATCTCCAAGGGTTCCAAGAAAGCTGCTGCGGCCTGGAAATTCATTAAATGGGTTGGCTCCGTCCAAGGCCAGTTAGAATTCACCAAGACCGGTGACCTGCCGGCCAACGCCAAAGCCATGGAAACCGCAAAGAAGAATCCGGCTCAATATTCCGCCGATATTATGGATGCTTACTATAATGAACTACCATACGTAATCACAGGCCCGATGCTCCCCAGCGAGGAGTTCAATACCGTAACCACCAATATTATTAACGACCTGCTCCAAGGCCGTATTACCGCCGCGGAATGCGCCAAGAAACTCGAAAGTGAAGGCAATGCGGTAATTAAAAAGATTTATGCCGAATAAATTTTGAGTTACTACCCTGAATGCCTGTTTATTATTACACATTACGTAAATCGGAGTTGTTCGGCTCGCATCCGGGAAAATGAAATGTTAATAAAGTTCTGAAAAGAAATCCGTAAAACCAGTCGGCGGGATTTTCTCCTGCCGGCTGGTCATCAGGAGGTTTTAAACTTATGGCACGAAAAATTCGATTGAGTGAAAAAAACGCCCGTTTAGGATGGCTTTATATTTTACCTTGGATCATCGGTTTTATTAGTTTGGGAATCTTTCCCTTTGCTTATTCGTTTTTTATCAGTTTGAACAAGTGGGATTTATTAACCGAACCAAAATTTGTTGGCTTTAAAAACTATATGGACTTATTCAATAACGACCCCCTGTTTATCCTGGCAATTAAAAATACCGTATTGTATATGGTCTTTTCAATGCTGGTAGGGTTGTGTATCGCTTTGGTCATTGCGGCTGTTTTAGCGAGAAATATAAAAGGCGGTTACATTTACCGCACTTTGTTTTATCTACCGAACTTGATTGTACCGGTGGCTTTCGGGTTAATGATGGCGCCAATTTTTCGAAGCCAGGATTACGGCTTGCTGAATCTCCTTTTGATGAAAGTATTCGGAATGCAGCCGGTTTATTGGCTGGAAGACCCTAATATCGCTATCTGGACGGTGATTATCACTGGTTTTTGGTATATTGGCGGGGCTATGGTGGTTTTTTTGGCGGGAATGAAAGGAATATCCCCGGCTTACTATGAAGCGGCGTCAATTGATGGCGCAGGCTGGTTCCGCAGGTTTATTTATATCACCATTCCCCTGCTTATGCCGATGATTGTCTTTCAATTAGTCGCCGGATTAATCGGGTCACTGCAAATCTTCGACATCCCAGCGGCAATGGCGAATGTGGGGCAAAGCGGCGGTGTATTTCAAATGGGCCGCAACAACTCGTTGGCTACCCTGCTGTTTTATCTGTATTTTAAAGGTTTCCGGTACTGGGAAATGGGAGCTGCTTCCGCCCTCGGATGGTTTATTTTTGTGGTTGGGTTGATCTTATCGATCTTTATCATGAGAATCATAAAAAATTCAACCTACACCGTTGATCAGGCAGAATAGGGAAAGGGGGAATAATTTCCAATGTCGAATGAACATGAACATGAACATGTCGTAACCGTTCAAAACTTCAGACCGAAAGTCAATCCATTATTTAAAACGAACATCGGAAAAATATTAAAACATATTTTTTTATTTGTTTTTGCCATATTTCTATTTGCGCCCTTTGTATACTTGTTTGTTTCTTCATTGAAGAATATGGGGCAGTTTTACAATACCGATCTGAAAATGGTTTGGTTCCCCTGGCCCTTGCACTGGGAAAACTATTACAAAGCGGTAACTCAGATCGATCTGTTCTTATATTTGGGAAATAGTTTATTCCTGGCTGTCGCTCAAATGGTATTGACCGTGATCTCCTCGGCGATTGTCGCCTATGGTTTTGCCCGGTTTAATTTTAAAGGTAACACCTTCGTTTTTACCGTGGTACTGGCCACAATGATGTTGCCGACCCAGGTCACCAACATCCCGCTTTTCATGTTTTATAAAAATCTCGGCTGGCTGAACAGTTACCTGCCGCTACTCATACCGCAGATGTTCGGTAATGCTTATTATATCTTTTTGCTACGGCAGTTTATGATAACGCTTCCAAAAGAACTGGATGAAGCCGCTACCATTGACGGCTGTAACTCTTTTTCCATTTTTACCAAAGTAATAGCACCTCAATGTGTTCCGGTCTTCGTAGTGGTGTCTTTATTCACCTTCCTGGCCAGTTGGAAGGACTTATGGAATCCGCTGATCTATTTATCCAATGCAAAGCTATATACTTTACCCATCGGTCTGTTATTCTTTGAATCCCCCACCAATTTTGAATATACAGTGCAATTAGCGGCAGTGGTAATTGCTTTGGTGCCCACCGTCCTCTTTTATATCTTTGGGCAACGTTACCTGGACCGGGGCATCAATATCGCCGAACTTAAATAACCAATTTTAATATGCAACGTCCCATAATTGATGATGACGTTGCATATAATTTATTATCATGAATATAAAATTGAATATTAAGTTGTGATTTTTAATCATTTGAATCGCAACTTTGAATATAACTGTAACCAAACAAATTTTTCAGAAGGGTTTTGTAATGAAATCAAAAATCTTCATTTTCATGTCCCTGCTTTTGTTTGGTGTTTCGTTACTCTATCCCATGGTTAACCGGACGATGGCTGAAGAGGCATCCACTCAAGACTTGTTATGGGAAAGCTTCGAAAAGGGCAATTCCTGGCAGGCCCGTGGGCAGCAGTTGGAATGATGGCGATTCCTCCACCAAGGCCAAAGCCACCACCGATTTTGCCACCGAAGGCAAGAAGGGGCTATTTCCATGAAACCAAAACTGATACTTATAATATTCCTGGGACTATTGGGGATTTCCATTCTTTGCCCAAAAGCGGTAAATATGATTTTTGCCGAAAATACAGGCCAAGATGGAAGTGGTTTGGAGAAAATCACCACAAATCTGAATAATGGCGCCATTGCCGCTTATCACAAGCTGGAATTTCACTTGAAGATCAGCGGCAATTTTCAAAATCCGTACGACTCGGAACAAATCGCGGTGGATGTGGTTTTTACCAACCCCGACCAGCAACAGTTCAAAGTGCCCGGCTTTTATTATCAGCCTTTTACCCGGAAAACCCATAACTCCGGGGAGGATATACTCCCGGACGGCGATCCCGACTGGCGCATCCGTTTTACCCCCCACAAGCCGGGTGAATGGTCATATCGGTTATTGATCACTCGTCAAGGACAGGTGGTGGAAACAGAGCGGTTTGGATTTAAAGTAACCGCTGAAAACCATCATGGGTTTGTCAGGGTAGACTCTGAAAATTCCGGTTATTTTGTTTTTGATGACGGCCACATCTATCTCCCTATCGGTTCCAATGTGGCCTGGTACGACGGGCGAGGAATGATGGCCTACGATACCTGGTTTGAAAAAATGGCTGAAAATGGAGCAAATTTCGGCCGGGTTTGGTTCGCAACCTGGGGATTTTCGCCGGAATGGTACGATACCGGACTTGGCAATTACCATGCCCGTCAAAACCGGGCATGGCAATTGGATGATTTGTTTGATCGGGCCGAACAGAAAAATATTTTTCTGATGTTATGCTTTTTGAATCATGGCCAATTCAGTTCCGGCACCGATCCGGAATGGGATAAAAACCCTTATAACGCAGCCAACGGTGGTTTTCTGAAAGAACCTCTGGAATTTTTTAGCAATCCGCAAGCCCGGAAACTCTTCAAACAAAGACTCCGCTATATTGCGGCCCGCTGGGGTTACAGCACTCATCTCTTCGCCTGGGAATGGTGGAACGAGGTGAATCTCACCGACGGTCTTGGAGATGAGAAAGTGCTCACTCCGTGGCTTAATGAAATGTATTCTTATTTGAAAACTCTTGACCCCTATGGCCATTTGGTAACCAACAGCCATTCCTCATCCTCCCGCGGCAATGAATCGTATTGGAACGCAGGTGGGATCAACCTGGTCCAGATTCATAAATACAACCTGGTGGACTGGGCGGAATTTATGAGCAAAAACATCGCTGAAATGCGGCAGTATACTAAGAAACCCATTCTGTACGGTGAATATGGTTTACAGCAAGGATGCGCCATTGATGTCACCGGAGTCCATTTCCACGAAGGTCTATGGGGCGGGATATTTTCCGGTTCGGCCGGTACCGGTATGTTATGGTTCTGGGATCTATATATTGAAAAATTTAACTTATACTATCACTACTTAGGAGTCAGCAAGTTTTTCGCCGGAGAAGAGTTGCAACGTGAGCAACTACACCCGTTGATGCTCGAAAGTTCCACCGCTAAAGTTGAAAGCTACGGACTGGTGAGCACTGACAAAGCTCTGGTCTGGGTTAAAAGCCTGCGCTACAGTTACCGGGAAGTGGAGAATTTAGCCCTGCAATACGGGATCGGCAAAAAAGTTATTTTTCCGGAAGTAAAAAAAGCCAAAGTTACCATTCCCAATTTAACCCCCGGCACATACCGGGTCGAACAATGGGATACCATCACTGGAAAAATCCTCTCTCAAAAAAAGATCAAGATCACCACCGCCCTGGTACTGGAATTACCGAACTTTAAGCAGGATCTGGCTTTTAAAATTGCATTAATTAAGTAAATTGAATTGATTGAGGATTATAGATTGAAGATACCGATTGGTTCTCATAATCTATAATCTTTAATCTAAATCTGACGTGTGCGCCAAATTCTATTGATGAGGGAGGCTTGTCCATGAAAAAGATTCTGTTCATCGGATTACTCATCATCACCATTACAGGGATGATGGGTCCCACGGCGTTTCTCGCCCAAAAACAAGTTCCGGCGCTGGTAAATCATTTCGGGCAGCCGGTTTTTTTGAGCGGCATGAACATCGCCTGGATTGACTTTGCCAGAGACCTGGATGAGTTGAATGAAACCAAATTCCAGAAAGCTCTGGACGACGTGATGTTGAGTGGCGGCAACTGTGTCCGCTGGTGGCTGCATGTGGACGGCAGCAAAAGCCCGATTTTTTCCGGGGATGGTTATGTCAGCGGGATCTCCCCCAATACCATCCCAAATCTGAAAAAAGCCCTGAATATGGCCGCGGATCGGGGAATCGTAGTCATACTGTCACTCTGGTCCTTTGATATGTTGCAAAATCATAACCAGGATTTTATTGCCACCAAACGGCTTATCCAGGATAAAAAAGCCACCGGATTCTATATTAAAAATGCGCTGTTCCCCATGGTTCAGGCGGTTAAAGACCATCCGGCCATTTTGGCCTGGGAAGTCTGCAACGAGCCGGAGGGAATGTTGAGTGGTTCCGGCTGGTCGGCCTTCCGTACCGAATGGCAATATATCCAACAGTTTGTAAACTTGATTGCCGGGGCCATTCACCGGGTAGACCGGAACGCCAAAGTTACCAACGGGACGGTCAGTATTGAATATATCGCCAACTCCGGCGGCTTTTATAATCATTACAGCGACAAATTGCTTATCAAAGGCGGTGGCGACAAGTTGGGAACCTTGGATTTTTACCAGGTTCATTATTATCCGGAGCATGCGGATGAGATGACCTCACCTTTTCATCATCCGGCATCCGATTGGAACGTTGACAAACCGTTATTGATTGGAGAATTTCCAGCCAAAGGAATCCTCCCCATCGGCAAGGGATTTCGTCCCAAGAGTACTTTAACACCCGGACAATGCTATCAATACGCCCTTGAAAACGGATATGCAGGCGCTTTGAGCTGGACCTGGACCAACCATGACGGATTTGGGGGAGCCGCCGATGCCGCTCCCGGAATGATGAAAGTCTTGGAACTGGCCCCGGATAAAGTAAAAATCGGTAACATCAATAAGCCGCCGGCCATGGTTGATCTGATTAAAAACCTGACCGTGGACCCCGGTTCTCCACCCATGGATAACTATGCGGATTTAACCAAAATATTTTATGATTTTGAAGATAAGACCCAGCTAAAGTTTACAGTGGAAAACTCGAATCCGGACCTGATCCAACCGGTGATAGATCCATCCGGCAAACTGAGGTTAAAGTTTGCGCCCGATAAAACCGGAGCGGCCAAAATCTCCGTCATCGCCGAAGACTCCGGCGGCAAATCTAGCCGTTTAGCCTTTATGGTTTTTGTTCCGGATCCTCGGACCGACAATATGGCCTCGGGAAAACCGGTAATGGCCTCTTCCATCGACAATGAAGAGGATAAAGCGGAGTTTATCAACGATGGCAACCCCAAAACCCGCTGGTCCAGCAATTTTCAAAATAACCAGTGGCTCTATATCGATCTCTTGAAAGAACGTAAAATATCCAAAATCCGCATGACCTGGGAAGTAGCTTATGGCCGGGGATATCGCATCGAAGTATCGGGCGACGCTCAAAACTGGAAAACTATCTATGAAGAAACCAAAGGCGACGGCAATCTCGATGAAATCATCCTGCCGCAGCCGGTAACCGGCCGTTACATTCGGATGTTCGGTGTCGACAAAGCCACCCAATGGGGATTCTCCATCTGGGAATTCGAGGTCTACCAGGAGAAATAACGAATTGTAAGGAGATAGGTATCATGATGAATTTAAACGCTATCCAACAATTCAAAACAAAGGTTGAACATGAACTCACCAGCAGGATTTTACCCTTCTGGATGGAAAAAACGGTGGATCTCAAGCACGGTGGTTTTTACGGGAAAATGGCCAATGACCTTCGGATTTATCCAAACGCCCAAAAAGGTTGTATCTTACACAGCCGGATTCTATGGACTTTTGCATGCGCCTACCGGTTGTTTAAGGATGATCAATACCGGAAAACGGCGAAACACGCTTTCGATTATCTCGTAAAGTATTTTTGGGATGAGCACGATTCCGGATTATTCTTGAAGGTCAATCACCGGGGTAGGGTTGCCGATCCCCGGAAGGTGGTGTATAATCTGGCGTTTGGTATCTATGGGTTTTCCGAGTATTACCGGGCTACCGGGGAAAAAGAAGCGCTTGACCGGGCCATCCGGTTATACCGGTTAATTGAGGAGTATTGCCATGATAATGTAAATCGGGGCTATTTCGAACTATGCTCCCGGGATTGGCGCATCAATCATGATTTACATCTGACTCGCAAGGAATTGAATGATAAACGATCCATGAATACGCACCTCCATCTGCTCGAAGCATATACCAATTTATTGCGGGTATGGGATAACGAACAATTGCGGCAAAGTATCCACGAATTAATTGAAGTATTCACGAGTTTTATTATCCATCCGGAGACTTATCATTTTAAAACCTTTTTTAACGAATCCTGGAATTCCGAATTAGATATTATTTCTTTCGGGCACGACATCGAAGGAAGCTGGTTATTGAATGAAGCTGCTATCGTGCTTAAGGATGAGGCCTTAATAAACCAGATAAAAGATCTGTCGGTTAAAATGGCTCAAAAGGCCTACGAAGAAGGCCTTGATCCTGAATATGGCGGTTTGTTTAATGAGTTGGAGAATGGAGTTCTCAAGGCCAATAAAGTCTGGTGGGTTCAATGCGAGGCAATGGTGGGATTTTTCAATGCCTTCCAATTATCGGGCGCGGAACACTTTTGGGAAGCGGCATACGGGATCTGGAGATTCAGCGAGCAATATCTGTTTGACAAAGTCAATGGTGAATGGTTCTGGGAAGTTTCCCGGGATGGTAAGCCGAATGATAAACATTATAAGGTTGGCCCCTGGAAATGCCCTTATCATAATGGACGGGCTTGCATGGAACTCATTACCCGTATTGCAATTCAATTATAAGGCCTGGAAGCCTCCTGGTTGTTCAGCCGGCGGAAGCCGGCTGAAGTCGAAGGTTTGAATCCCGGGTTGAGACAATCCGGTTTCCAATCCATAATCATTATTGATGTAGGCCCCATACTGCATTCATTGAGATACAGCGCCCACACTATTTCTGTTATCGGTAAGCGTTTTATCCTTCGTGAAGCCAATGGCGATTTTTATTAAATAAACCAACAGTAATACATTGGTCAGTGATACCACCGGAACAATCCAATCCGGACCATAGACGTTCTGGTGAAAAGCTTCGAAACATATTTGGGCGATATTCAAATAGTTGGTTACAGTGAGACCGGCAAATAAATATAGGACGCGCCGGTCCGGAAAACGGATATATACCAGCAGCGCTATGGTAAGAGCCGCAAATAAGTAACGTTCATGCATCCGGGTGGCGAGTACGAAAATTCCCACCGATAACAGCAAAGCGGTTAGGAAGGACAAACCGTTGCAGGGATTTTCCCGTTTCAGATTATTCCAGTAAAGAAAAGTACCGAGTCCCAACAAACCCAGGATAAAAATGAACCCCCAAGTATAATAGTTGAGCAAAAGGAAATTGGTGGAATCGTATTTGAGATTGGCGCCGACCAAGGCATAAATGTTATAGGCATTCACCGTGGCAAAGGGAAATTGTTTGGCGGTTTTGATATATTGCTGGACAATCCAAAACGGCCCTCGCGCTAAAGAAAACGGCAAAATTACGATGGCAAAGGTGACTAGCCCGGCCAAAGCCGCCCCCAAAAAATCCCGGACCTTTTTCCGCCGGAAAAGCTCCCACAAGAGTACGGGTACGACAAAGACACCTTGAGGTTTGGTGAGAATCGCCAGCACAAAAAATGCGGCGGCCCATGACAGCCGGCCGGCATCGATTAATATTAATCCTATCATAATAAACAATGTCAAAAACGAATCCACTTGCCCCCAAAGAGCGGAATTAAAGATAGTCACCGGATTAAAGACGTATAACCAGACAATAAACAGGCACCAAGACTGAGATAAATATTTTTTCGATAACCGATACAACAGATATCCGGTTGCTATGTCAGCGATAATGGCCGGTAATTTCAGCATGAACAACAGAATGCTATTGGAATCCACCAGAAAGAACTTGATTAATTTTCCGATGATACCCAGTACATATAAATACACCGGCGGATATGTCAGGGTAAAACGTGGCGGGATATTGGGATCGAAATAGATACCGAACAAATCCCGGGCGGCGGAGGAGGACCAGTGGATGAAAGCCTGGATATCATAAGGATATCCGGGAAAGGTCACGGCAATGATAGTTCGAAGTAAAAAACCGGCGCCCAGGATACCGGTGAGGCAGAGCATCACCCGGTTAAAATTCGGTTCCCCCGTTTTAAAGCCGGGGGGTTCTTTTTTTCGGTCGCCCGTTTTTAAACCGGCTTTGTTTTTAGAAATTTGCGGGATGAGCTGACAGCGGTATATTTTTAAATAGATAATTGCGGATATCAACAGAAAAACTCCCAGATAAATGATATGGATATTCTGATAAAAGTTGACGGAGTCCTTCACTTGCTGTGGATTGGTTAACACATTCAACTGTAAAGAAAATATAAATAATATCCCCATTAGCACCCATAGGATGGTTTTCAATAAATCCACCTCTTTTCCGAACTTTTGGTTGCGATTCACCCATTCATTATATCAAAAAAAAGCCCTAAAAAAATTTATTCATGACTATCAATAAAAAAATAATAAATACCCGTAAAGAATACTGAAAAATCTGCCGAATATTTACGTAGTGAGGGCCAAGAAAGTGGCTATCATAATTTTTAAAAACCATTCCATTAAAAATTCAAGGAGGCGTTTATTTTGACCAAAGCAGATCTGATCGAAAAGGTAGCAAAAGACACAAAGCTCACCAAGAAAGATTCCGAGAAAGCTCTCAACGCGGTAATCGGAGCAGTGAGCGGCGCATTAGCCAAAGGCGACAAAGTTTCTCTGGTAGGTTTTGGCAGCTTTGAAGTTCGTAAACGGGAAGCCCGTAAAGGCCGTAACCCGCAAACCGGAGCCGAGATCAAAATCGCGGCCCGTAAAGTTCCGGTATTCAGAGCTGGTAAAGCTTTGAAAGATTCCGTAGGCAAGAAATAATCATGAAAAAGAAAAAGACCCGTCGGGCAATGGCCGGGCGGGTTTTTTTATTTAGGCCGTGGGATCATATCGCCAGTGTATCTCCAATTCATTCCGCAAGGATCTTGCCAGTCCGTCAAGATCCGGGAAAAGTGTAGCATGGGTGACATTCATGGCGTATAATTCGGAAAGCGCTCTTTTTCGAAAGGTTGAGTGTTTAAGTACAAATTTGGCAATTGTGTTTTGGCGTCGTGAAAGTATCTCTTCAATTGGAAATTCTATGTCATACGGACAAGCGAATGTTCCCGATTGTGCGATGAGCCGCTGATTTTTTAAAAAGGGTTCACCAATACCCACGGAATCGAGGGTATCAATCTGATATCGTCGTAATCCTTCTTGAGGGGAAGGTACCCAGTCATCATCCCATTTATCGGCCCGAAAACATTGCGACCCAATCTCCGGCGCATTGATTGCCCACACGGCAGCATCTTTGGTACTTGATTCAAGCGCAAAAAAGGCGGCAACATAGGGTGACCATGTAAAATCGAGCAGCCGGGTCGGCGCTCCGTGATGTTTCATCAGAGCCATCCATTGGAAGACATCTTTAATCTCAGGTACCTTTTCTAAGTAATGAGCGGCCTTTCTTTGAAAAATCCATATTATCCGGTGCTCTTGATCGGTCCAGAATTTGGGATTCACTTTTCGATTTCGGAGTTCCCGCGTGATAGTGGGCCAAAGTTGCCAAGCCTCATCCTGCTGGCCTCTAAATGCCCAGTACCGGAATTGCTCACTACCTACAAGGCTCAGATAATCATCCCATGTTTCAACAGTCTTGATGATAATGGAGCCTTGAGTCATATTCATCAACACTCTCTTTCTTCTATAATCAATCAAACCGAACAAAGGATCATGGGATTACGGATATATTGCGGCAAAGTGTTTCTGTTCCCAGTAACCGGCGTCCGGGGATAACATGTCCAAATGGTATCAAAATTATTACTGAAACTTCGCGGGAATATCAGAAAAGGACTCTCCGGTTAATCAATCTCCATGCTGTGTTTTTCAATGAAGCTTTTTACGAGATCAAAATTCTCCGAAAGTTCTGCTCCCCCGTTGTCAAACTCAGGATGTCCTTCATAATTATAATGTATGGTTTGATCCTGTTCATCCACATCCACATAGGCGTTATCATCCCGCCCATCAAATTGGGGAGCATCGGGATGATTGATGAATTTTAAAAACTGGTGGGCATTGATTTCATATAATTTACGCATTGTCATCAATCCTTTACTGATAATTATTTTTTATAATTTATATTTGATTATGACACATAATTCGCTAAAATCCTAGATTAAGCTTAAAAAGGCCGGCTTGATAAGTTTTATTGCACCACGCGCCAAAACCAAAAAACCCGGATAATCCGGGTTTTTTGGCTGATATTTGTAAAATTTTAAAAGTTCTTATCCAAAGGGATAACCAACATTCCATTTTCAACGATAAAATCATAACGGCGGTTTTCCACCGGAATTTGGAAACGATTTAAAAATTTCTTGGCCACAATCATTTTAGTGGTCATTCCTTGAATTTTGAAGGAATCCGGCGTCGGTTCATTGGTTGGTAGAATTCCAACTTTCTTCGTTTCCGGATCATAAAATAGCTCAATATGATCTATATTTTGCAGATATTTCTCCACCACCGGCTTATAAAAAGCAAAGCGACCCTTACTATTTATTCCGATAGTTTTAGCGGATATTCCCTTTTTTAATTTTTCTTTTTGAAATTTTACAAATCCCATTTCATTTGCTCCTCTCTTTATTATTAATTCGCTTTTAATTAAATATTACCACATTAAATACTATTTGTATATAAATGCGACAAATAATATAATAATAATTTAAAAAACTGTAATATAATTTAATTTCCGCGATAAACCGTTACGTTAATTTTATAATTCGATTCTTCCCGAGACTAAATGCTTTTCTCCAAAGCAGTTCAAATTTAATTGATTTCAACGAATCGATAAATATTTGTTTTCTTTCCATGTAAAGGGGAAATTAAAAAGCAGCGTTGAAGATTGCCCGGAATCAGGTCGTAACCGGTGAAATATGATAGATAGCCATATTGGATTTTAAAACAAAAAACCTTCATGACCGGCATTTATAAATTGAAAAATTGACAATTTTCAATGGAGAACGTATAATTAAATCAGTTTTCATCAAGTTTCGGCGGAAGTATTATTTAGTTTCGCAAAGGGGCTGTCCAAAAGGTATCTTTTACGGTTAAGATATACAATATTTGTAATTTCATTTTGAGGGTTGTAATCTATTGTATATCTTTTCGTATTTAAATACTTTTTCGACAGCCTCTTCCATGATTTTTATTCGGGCGGTAAAATCTGATACTCCAAGGAGTGGCGCGCGATGGGAAGACTGAAACAGATATTGATTGGAAAACCATTGGAAAATATGGATTTGCCCAAGGAGAAAAATGGTATCTTCTGGGGGTTGCCCATTTTATCCAGTGATGCCATCTCCTCCATCGCCTACGCCAGCGAAGAAATCCTGCTGATATTGGTTCCTGCGTTGGGCCTGTTGGCTTATGGTTATTTGACATGGATTTCGTTGGGGATTGTGGGCTTGTTAATCATTCTCACTTTGTCCTACCAGCAGATCATTACCAATTATCCAAGTGGTGGCGGTTCTTATGTTGTCGCTTCGGATAACCTGGGGGCCGTTCCTGGGGTTATGGCCGGATCGGCATTGGCCATTGATTATGTTCTCACCGTGGCGGTAAGTATCTGCGCCAGTACGGCCGCTATTACCTCCGCATTACATTTTTTATATCCTTACCGAGTATGGGTCAGCTTAC
Source organism: Bacillota bacterium (assembly GCA_023436305.1). GTDB lineage: Bacteria > Bacillota > UBA4882 > UBA8346 > UBA8346 > JAEZJQ01. The sequence goes on along the minus strand of JAEZJQ010000092.1, from coordinate 34,426 downwards.
TGATCCTCATGTTCATTTTTATTGGTAATTTACGGGGTCTTAAACAGTCTTCCCGGTTATTCGGCATCCCCGCTTATGCTTTCATGCTGTCAATTATGGCCATGATTATATTTGGACTCATCAAAGTCGCCAATGGTTACACTCCTCAAGAACCGGTGTTCCCAAAACCAAACGGGTTGGAACCATTGTTGTTCTTCTTGTTGCTGCGTGCTTTTGCTTCGGGTTGCACCGCTTTAACCGGAGTGGAAGCGGTCAGTAACTCGGTTCCCAACTTTAAGGAACCGGCCGCCAGACGCGCCAAATGGGTTTTATTATTATTGGCATTGGTAGTGTTCATTCTATTCGGCGGCACTTCACTTTTGGCCAATATCTACCATGTGGTTCCAGTCACTGATGGGCATACGGTCCTATCGCTAATCAATGAAGCGGTCTTCGAGCGCAGTTATGTTTATTATATCATTCAAGCCATTTCCGCCATCATTCTAGCCATGGCCGCTAATACCGCCTATGCCGGTTTTCCAATGCAATTGTCGTTTATGGCCCGTGACGGGTATGTTCCACGCCGGATGGCTTATCGCGGCGATCGTTTGAATTTTTCAAACGGCATCATTGTTCTAACAACCTTTGCCGCGCTATTGATTGTTATCTACCAAAACGATACCCATTCCCTGATCCCCTTATATGCGGTGGGCGCTTTTATCTCCTACACCCTATCCCAAATTGGAATGTTCGTGAAATGGCTGCGTTCGGACGAAAAGTACCGGTTGGGAAAAGCGGCCATCAACGGGGTGGGAATGTTCGTTACCGGAAGCGCCGCGCTTATTATCGGAGTTTCTAAATTTAAACAAGGCGCCTGGATTGTGTTCTTGGTGATTCCTGTTTTGATGCTGATTATGCTACGGATTAAACGTCATTATATCATGGTGGCGGAGAAATTGCGGCTGAATCCCGAAGAAATAGCGGCGGTGGATCTAACCCGGCAAAACTATGATATTCATGTTATCGTCCCCATTGACAGCATAAACCGGGCCAGCATCCGGGCTTTACGTTACGCCCGGACCCTTTCCAATAAAGTGGTGGCCTTTCATGTAGCCATCAACGATGAGAAAGAGCAACGCATGAAAGAACAGTGGCGTCAATTAACCACCGATATCCCCTTGATCGTCAAATATTCGCCATATCGTAAAATACTTCAACCGTTGCTCGACTACATCAATTCCTACGAAGAAAACCAATATCAAAAAGGAGATATTATCACCATTGTACTTTCCCAGTTTGCCATCCATAGCTGGCTGGATTATTTCCTGCACAATCAAACCCGCTGGCGTATTTCCAAGGAACTGATGAAACACGAGCACGTGGTTATCGCCACCATACCGTTACAATTAAAACTGGTCCAACACGGCGTGGAAAACTTAATTGGCAATACTCATAATAAATAACCGGAGCCGTCCGCCGGTCTGAATATAGCTCGGGATGAATACTTAAAAGCATCTGGAGAACCGGGACAATTTCTGTTATAATAAAATAATGACTCTACGGTTGCAAAATAAAAGCATTTTGTTTGAAATAATTCAAGTAAAATCATTGAAAAATAGGCATAATAACGAATCATAATAATATGATCGGTATATGCCTAACAGCATAAACGCCTTAAACCGGGCCGCGAGAACGGGGACTGCGCCCCCCACTCCACGTCCCATGTTAATTCACACTAAGGGAGTAAATAATGAGCCATCGTCTATTGATTTTGTCTGCTTCCATTGGCGCCGGTCACGCCGTAGCAGCAGAAGCTCTTTGTCGGACCTACGAGGAAAAATTTGGTGGAGAATCCTATCATCTGGATTTTTTACGTTACACCCATCCCTATCTGAGCCGCAGTGTAGAACAAGCATACTATCTGGTAACCAAACACACTCCTTCCGTTTGGAAACTGATTTATAACATGGGCGACATGCAAAACGCTCCCATTAAACGGCTTGAAAAATATATTGGCTTGCGAAAATACCGGGCGATAGTTGAAGAATTCCGGCCTGACGCTATTATTTCCACCCATTTTCTCCCGGCGGCCATCGTCTCTTATCTATATCCGGACCTGCCCATCCCCAACGGAGTCGTTCTCACCGATTATATTTCCCATCAATTATGGATCAACCCCCATAATCAGGCTTTCTTTGTCGCTCATTCCGCCATGAAAGACGAATTATTGGCTCTGGGAGTTGAAGAATCCCGGATTCGGGTGACCGGTATTCCGGTCCGCTCCTGTTTTCAGCATACTGTCAAATCTCAGGGGCTTCGGGCCAAATTGCATATTGACCGCCAGTTGCCGTTAATCTTAATCATGTGTGGCGGAAATGCAATTGGACCATTGGCCGAAATCTTGGAGGAATTAGATAAAATCCCCGTCAAAAATTTTCAGGTCATTGTGATTACCGGCCGCAATCGTAAATCTTACCGGGAATTAAAACAGGTTTTATATAATACCAACCTGAAGGGTCAAGTTCGGGGCAATGTCCGGAGCATCCAGGAATATATGGCGGCAGCCGACCTGCTAATCTCAAAAGCCGGAGGTCTAACCGTTACCGAAGCCTTGATTCTAGGTCTCCCGATATTGGTCGTCCGTCCCACCCCCGGCCAGGAAGTTGGCAATACTGTCTATATCACCGGAAAAGGCGCCGGGATATATTTAAAAGATATTAAAGAATTAGCTTCCACCGTTACCGGCTTGTTACAACACCCGGAGCAATTGGCCGCCATGAGTCAAAATGCCAAGAGAATAAGCCGTCCTGATGCCAATGAAGCGATTTTGACCGAAATCGAACAATTAATCAACAAAAGTAAGACAGCGCCGGTTATCAATCCGCCCGGAACGAAAGCGGTTTTAGTGCCGCGATAACAATTCACCCTTCAACCAAACTCACCGTCCCTCGCGCTCTCACGTCCCGCGAGGAGCTGCCGATGAGGATTTCAAATTCACCGGGTTCCGCCATCCATTGATGCCGATAAGGATCATAATAAGCGAAAGCTCTTGGATTAAGCATAAAATTTACGGTTTTGGTTTCGCCGGGTTCCAGTTCCACTTTGGCGAACCCTTTCAGTTCTTTCACCGGTCTGGGCAGGGAGGATTCCATGTCCCGCACATAAAGCTGAACTACCTCTTTCCCCGCCCTGTGGCCAGTATTCTTGATGGTAATAGATACCGGCAGATCTTCCCCGGCTTTGACCCGTGGCTGGAGCTGAACCGGGCCGTATTCGAACACTGTGTAAGATAGTCCAGCCCCGAAGGGAAATAAGGGTTGAATATCTTTCCGGTCATAATACCGGTACCCCACAAATATTCCTTCACCATAGAACACTTCCCTGGCGCCCGGATAATTGATAAACGCTGGAGTATCCTCCAAACGCACCGGGAAAGTTACCGGAAGCTTCCCGGATGGATTGATTTCACCGGTTAATATTTTGACAATGGCATGGCCGCCTTCTTGTCCGGGGTAAAAAGCTTCCAATATCGTAGAAACTTCATCCACCCAAGGCATGGCAACCGGTGAACCGGCGTATAAAACCACCACTGTGCGTGGGTTTGCTTCCGCTATCTTCCGAATCAACTCGTTTTGGCGTCCCGGCAATTCCAGATCCCGCCGGTCCGCCCCTTCGGTTTCTTTTCCTTCCGGCACTCCGGCAAAGATTATGGCAAGGTCCGATTGCTTGGCCAATTCCAACGCCCGTTCCATCCGTTGGTCGGATGTAGCTTGATTCCGGCAATAACCGAATCGTAACCGGAGGACAGCGCTAGCTTCGGTTTCCGGCTTAAAATATTCCACCCGGATATCATAGGAGCGGCCACCCTCTAATTCAATGTCTGCCTGGTTTTCGACGGCATTGAAACCATCAGCATTCTTCGGTCTTACGCTTTCCAAAACCTTTTTTCCATCTACAAAAAGAACACAAGTCCCAGTATGGGTCAGTTCAAAGATATAACGGGCGGAATCCGGTACTGCCAGTTTCCCGTTCCAACGGGCCGAAAACTTCCGGCTGCTGAAATCTTTATCCACATCGTTGGTAAACCACCAAAAGTCAATCCTGGAGTCTAGCCGCACCAGTTGGGCAGAACCGCTTAAATCAGTATTTAAAAAATATTCGCCCCGAAACCCGTAACCTCCCATTTCTTTAGGGGGAGTTACATCATTGGAACGGGTAATGAAGGGTTCCAAATTGTTTTGACAACCTTCTTCATAACTAAGCTTTATTATGGCGCCCAGTTTGGCTTGCAAAGATTCCCATGGGCTGATCCGGTACGGCGGATCCACGAAAGAACTGCCACCACCGCCGATACTGGCTACTGCCGCATTGGGTCCGATGACAGCGATGGATTGAATCTTCTCCAGTTCCAGAGGTAGCAGGTTTTGGTCATTTTTTAAAAGAACGATGGATTCTTCAGCCAAATTCATAGCCAACCGTTGATGTTCCGGCGTATTCACTCGAGGAGATGCCGGAGTAACCGTTATCCCATCCAATTTTCCCGCTTTGGCTAACAGCCACAACAGCCGCCGGACACTTTCATTAACAGCCTCGTTATCGACTTGCCAGTTTTGGACGGCGCTTTCCAACAGATGGCCGTAATATTTGGTTGGGCCGGGCATCTCCAGGTCCAGACCGGCATTCTTGGATTCCACCGTGGTATGAGTAGCCCCCCAATCAGAAACGACCACACCATCATAACCCCATTCATCCCGCAAAATTTCCGTTAATAAATGCCGGTCTTCACTGGCATACACTCCATTGATCCGGTTATAAGAACACATCACCGTCCAGGGTTTGGCCTCTTTGATAATGGTCTCAAATTGGGCCAGATAAATCTCCCGCAAGGTCCTTTCATCCACCACGGAACTGCCCCGCATCCGTTCAATTTCCTGATTGTTACAGGCATAATGCTTTAATGAAGCCCCTACGTTTTGGCTTTGCACTCCTTTAACGAATCCTACACCAATTTGGCCCGCCAGATACGGATCTTCCGCATAACTTTCAAAATTGCGGCCTGCCAGCGGATGGCGCACGATATTGACACAAGGTCCCAGCAATAGATCGCAGCCTAACGCCTTGGTCTCTTCCGCCAAGGCTTGCCCCACTCGTTCGATTAATTCCGGGTTCCAGGAGGCCGCCATGGATACACCGGTGGGGAAAGAGGTAGCCGGTTCGATAATCCGCCCGCTCCCCGGGTCACAAGCTCTGACGCCGTGCGGACCGTCGGTGACCGTAAGCGCTGAAATTCCAAAATGTTTAAAATCCATAGTGGACCAACTGTTTTTCCCGGAAAGCAGCGCCACTTTTTCCTGCAGGCTCATCGCCTCCAAAAGCTCATTGATACGTTTTTCCATTTCCGGTATCAATTTCGACCCTTCCCTCTAAGTAATATTGTTATTCGATATTAGTTATCAGCGACTGATGATTGTCATAGATAATGTTACCATAAATTCGGAAAAAACAAAACTGAAACCTGTGGCTATTGTTATTTTATGTCCGTTTAAAAAAGGGAAGCCTAGGCCATCTTCGCTGAAGTTACTGTATATTTTAAAACCAGGCGCTACCTGGAAGGGATTGGGGAGCCAAGCGATTCAACATATCGAAGCGTTTGCTGAAAAAAGGGGATCCATTCTTTAATCGCGGTTATTAGTAATGAAAATACCCCGAGCATTAAGCTCTTTAAAACGGAACGGATCACGGCAATGCGCTCATTACCGAGAGATCGGCCAAAAGTTCGGGAAATTTCCGGGTATGGTCTGTTATCAAAAGCGATTGCCGTTAAAAAAATGAAGGGATTATGTCTCAAGAAAAGAAGGATTATCATAAACTAAAATGAATTTTTACTATATAAAAACGGTAACGAAAACCTTTGGATGGAAATATAAGGATAAAGGAAGGAATTCTATGTTCGCTTGCGCTAATCCCAGTTCGAATCATTATGCCACGGACCCTCCGATAGATGTAAGAAGTACCATCCGCTTTTATATAGAACCTTTGTTAAAAAAAAATAATTTCTTTTTTTCACATAGTGAAAATTTGGTTCATGTTTTTCGCCATTTGAAAGATCCCAACTTAATCATATCCTTTACGGTAAAGCCGGTGGATAAATGCATCCGGTGTGACTTAAAACGAGGCAATAAAAAGGATTTGATAGCCAATTATCCTTTATCCATGTTTATCAATGGGGCCTCTTGTGTTAAGGTAACCAAAAATAATGGTTTTTGGCATTATCATTCCCATGAGGAACTCATCGCCATTTTGGAAGAGCAAGCGGAGTTACTGAACAAATATGGATTTCAGTGGATGTTTGATCATTTGATTACGGAGTTGGAGGAATGTTAAATAAGATGTAGTAAATAAACGAAAAAAATATATTCACTTGTTCCAACAAAAACGGAAAAAAAAGCTCTTCCACGAAATCAATGGAAGAGCTTTTTTTATTACTCCGGCGATTAAAGATGTCAATTCATAAAGGCATAAATCCTGCTTTACGTAATATCGGATGGATATAATGAATTACCGGGGTAATCAATCATTTTATCTCCAGCAGATCATTGATATCCTCGTCGGTGATGGTCGAGTACCGGTTTTTTAAAATCTCCATCACTCGTTTCAGATACATCTGTTCCAGAAGTTCGGGGGTGCCGGCGGTCTCTTTGAGTTTCATGGGGCGGAACAACAGGGGGCGACGCTGGCTTTTCTCTATCTGTTCGAAAGCTTTCCCGGAGAATAACAGGTTAATAAATTTGCGAATCTCCACCTTGGCCAGACTTTTTAGTTTTTCACCCGTTAAATCAATCATCTGGCTCATGGTCATTTCTTTGTTTTCCCGGTATTCCTCCAGTAACGCTTTGGAGATGGCCTGCCGTTTTGATTTGTTTTTCTGGAAACGGATGTTTTTGGCCAAGAAGATTTGGGCTTCTTCCTTGGGATTGATTTGCTTGTTCTGAAGGTCATCCACATCATTAAAATAGACCAGTAAAGAAGAGCCATCCTTTTCAGTGACGTCGATCCGGCTAACAATATCTCCTACGAATGATTTGACGAACTTTTTAAAGGAAGAGAAACCCAGTTTCTTTTCGGAAAACGACGGGTCCAGCCGCAGCAAGTCCTGCTTCAAGGTGGCCAGCAGCACCGGTTCATCATCGCTCCGGCTCCGGATATAACGGATCAAAAGTTCCCGGCCATATGCACTATCCACTACCTGATCCAAATCCGATGACAGGGATTCTTCTTCCGGTTTGCCGATAAGCTCTTCCAGGGATTTAAACTCGGCACAGTTGATCTTGACCAGATTGCCCACGCTATGATCGAAACCGATGGTGATGACGGTGATTCCCCGAGCCCGGATTCTTTGAATCAGCGGTACAAAATCCGTATCCCCCGAACCGATAATTACGGTATTAATCGTCTGAAACAGTTCCAGATTTTCCATGACATCAATGGCCAACCGCACATCCGACCCATTTTTACCCTGGAGATTGGTGGCCGGGAGATGTACCAGTTCAAATCCTTGTTCCATCAGCATGTTTTGGTATTGGGCGAAGAAATCCTTGGACCAATCAGCGTAAGCTTTTTTGATACAGACATTGCCCTTGGTGGTGGCGTAATCCACCACCGGCTCAATAATCAGCGGTTTATCCTTGGACGGATAAACTTCTTCAGCGGAGATGGCCAGGTTTTCAAAATCCAGATAAATGGCGACGCGTTGGTCTTCCATGAAGGTCTCCTTAACATATTCGGTATCGTTTAATACAGTACAATCGACATATCGAATTGAAAAACATTCTATAAGTAATTCTACCGTAAAATAGAAATGAATTCCACTCCTTTGAAAAAATAACTTTCACGATATTCAGTTTGGTATGAATCGGGAGCAACATAACAAACAGACGGAATCCCTTAATTAAGCGCTCAATTATTCAGTTTTTTAAAATTATTAATATTGTTTTTTGAGTTGAAAAGTAATAAAATAAGATCACAAATATTCCAATTATTCAAGTTTAGGGAAAAAGGAGGTGATGAATTTATACCCTATTTTTATAAAAAACCGTCATGGGAGAAGAAACAATGAGAATGAAAAGGGGGATAATATTCATGGTGAAAGATTTCAAAATACTTATATTCGTTGTTGTGTTGTTTTTAGCACCGATGTTAGCGCCAATCCTTGTTACTCCCAATACCGATAACGTTATTCTTGCGGAAAATTCAGCTCCTACGGCAACCCCGACCCGGACCCCATCGTCAATGCCTTCCCCTTGTGAAACAGGACGGCCGCTATTTGTCGAAGCGGAAAACTGTAGTAACACTTCCGGAATCATGAATAACGGAACTTATATCAGTTCCTGTGATGATGGAGACTGGGTTTCTATCAGTCTCTATGTTGGATGCGGTCACGTACCGCCGAGATTTTTTACCACGAATGTAGCCGTATCCGCCGAAAATGCGGGGAAACAAATCGAATTCCGGAACGGCAGTCCCACCGGTACATTATTGGGAACCATGACCTTAACCGGTACCGGAGGTTATGCGCCGAATTTCGCCCAACAAACTTTTCAATTTACCGGATCCATGACCGGTACTGGTTTTGTTTTAACTGTATATCTGGTTTTTAAAGGCGGAGCATCCATCGCTGATTTTGACTGGTTCCGGTTTGACTTGAGCGATACGACAACCCCGCCCCCACCGACACCAACGATAGGGGGGACATCAACGCCAACACCAACCATTTCACCGACACCATCCCCTATTTTGGATACTTTTTACATTTACGAGGTCGTAACCGGGGAAGCAACCAATATAACCACAACCACGGCTACTTTGAGCGGGACAGCCATCCAACATTTGGCTATTCCCAATGGATATCCGCTTTACACCAATAATATAGAGATGGCCTTGATATACTGGGAGGAAAGTGATCCTGCAAATAAGATTACTGCAGGTACCGTTACAACTACGTATGGAACGAGTTATTCATTGACAACGAATATTAACAATCTTAAGCCAGCTACCACTTATATGTTCCAGGCGATAGTGCAATCAGGAAGCACCTTCTACCCCGATGGCGAGGTCAAGTCGTTTAAAACCCTTGACAGTACTACAACTCCCACACCCGTAACAGGAAATATCAAGGTCCAATTTTATAATCAAAGTACCGCCGCCACCTCTAACCAGATTTATCTGAATATCCAATTGGTCAACACCAGCGTCAGCGCTATTAACCTGTCCGGTGTCAAGCTTAGGTATTATTATACGGTGGATGGCGCCAAACCTCAGAATTTCTATTGTGACTATTCACCATTGGGCAGCGCCAATGTAACCGGCGCTTTTGTTACGATGGATACCGCCAAAACCGGCGCCGATACCTATGTGGAAATAGGTTTCACAAGTGCCGCCGGCAGCCTGGCGGCGGCTGATAGCACTACCATTCAGGCCAGATTGGCCAAGAGTGACTGGAGCAACTATACCCAAACCAATGACTACAGCTTTAATACCACTGCAACCACTTATCTGGACTGGACCCAAGTGACCGGGTATGTATCCGGGACGTTACAATGGGGTGTTGAGCCGTAAAACGAGGCCCGGAATATCTATATTTCATGATTAAAACAAAATCCCCACCGGAAAATCAAAAGTACCGGTGGGGATTTTGTTTTCCAATGGTTTTATCAAAAAACATTTATTGTGTAAAAATTTATCGGTCAGAAAATAGTTTTCTGATTGCTAATAATCAGAAAATAATCTACCGATAAAGTTCGATTGATACCTACTCAATCACCAATGAAACCTATCCGGCATTCAATGCATACCCTTGTTCGGCGGTTGTCGATCCAACCGGTAAATTTCTATATATCTTAAAATACTGGGATCAACATATCATTGTTTACAATATTAATTCTACTACCGGCGCATTGACGGAGGTAACCGTTGGTACATTTGACTCATTAGACTGGCTCGATAACGTTACTATTCACCCCACGGGGAATTACCTATACGCTGTCCATTGCAATACCACTTTTGGTGTGGCTGCTTATCAAATTAATACAGACAGCCAGCAGTTATCCTATATCAATGTTTATACCACCGGATCAACCGGTACCAATTACCCTTGGGGTATAGTTATTGACCCTACCGGTAAATTTTTATATGTAAATGATTTTTTCGATAATGATTTTTGCGGTTTTACGATTAATCCTAATACCGGAGAGCTTACGGCGATGAATGGTTCTCCTTTCAGCTTTGGCAATAAACCTACCGTAGGTATCGATCCGACTGGTAAGTTTCTTTTTATGACAGATGGCGTTGCTAATACGGTTTCTGTATATAATATCAATTCCACGACCGGAATTCCCACCACCACTGGCCTGTCTTACTCTACCGGACAATCTCCGAGCGTTCCGGTTTTTATAAAAATCAGTAATTGACTGGTATCCCAAGTGAATGGTCAGCCGCTTATTAATAATCAATAGATATGTACCTGACCTCTCTAAAACATGATTTTACAAAAGTGAATGATTTTACAATTGACATAAACAATTTGGCCGTATTTGTTTTTATTTCTGTAAGTTGGTTAGTTACGCTAATGAACGCGAATAGAAAGTCCATTCAGTTTTATTCGCGTTTTTTAGCGTTAATATTAATAAATAATCCCCACCGGAAACCGAATGCTCCCGGCGGGGATTGTTATTTCATTACTCGTCATCATATTACAAAAAAATAAGGCTTGGGCTTCGCTTCCCATCCTATTTCGGAAAAAGTCCCAGTTGAAATAAGACCAGATGTAAATTGATGGCTTCCCATAGACTGGTAATCCGTTGATCTTTTAATTGATGAATATGAATGGCGGAAATGGTTAATTGCTTTCCCGTGGGCGGTATCCCTAAAAAATTTCCGGTATGAGTTCCGGTGGTCACCCAGCGGGTAACTACTTTATCTCCGACAGCCAGTTGATCCTGGATGGCAACTTGCAAATCGGCAAACGCCAAATGAGAAATATTAACCGCCACTTTATACTGCTCTAGATTGGTGGTGGTCCCATCAGTGGAGTAACATAAAAAATCCGGTGAAAATATTTCGTCAAACACTTCCAGGCGGCGTTTGGTAGGAATTTCAGCGTAATACCGGGCGGCAATTGCTTGGAAACATAATAAGCTTTCATAAATACCGCAAAATCACCAATCCGTATTCATTTATATGGTGGAGTTTCCTAAAATAATAAGCAAATTTTTACCGCTACCTCCGTCTTAAGGCTGTAAAATGTACGTTAAATATTCTGTATAAATCCATTTTATTACTTGTTATTTTAATAAATTTATTTGCAACAATTATCTTCCATTGACTTATCCAATAAATTATGTTAATCTTTATTTGCATTAAATTTATAATTATATCAATATAAAGGAGATGTTCATGGTGAAAATTACTCAAAAAGCGGTAGTCCTTTTTGCTCTGCTCGTTGTTATCGGTGTAAGTATTATCTTTATCGCTGCGCCGGCACCGGTATCGGCGTATGTTTGGATTGGCAGAGACCAGATGAACGTACACGAGCACAATGGCACAGGACGGGTCGCCAATGACCTGGAAGTATTTCTGGATGGTAATGCCTTGATATCCAATTGGTGGGGTGGTCCATTTCAAAGCTTCAGTTATGGTTATGACTCCAGCACAAATACTACAACACTTCGTTGGTATAATGGAACCGTAAACAACTGTCAATATGCGGATACTTGTCTGAGTATAGAAAATTCCGCAGGAAACATCACCAATAAATATCTCCCCAGGTGGAGTTATGACGGAGTCGCCGGTCCGATAGTAGGTGCCGCGCTTTCCCATGATTTTAAATTGACTGCGCCCGATCTGGCGGATGTGACCTTCGCCAACACCCCGAAAGATGGTGGACCTGAAACCATCGGGATTATTCAAGTTGGAACTACAAATACTGTTTATACCCTTCCTGAGCTGCTCTGGACAAATGAAGCTTTAAACAAAATACCCTGGATTGTTCAAAAAACGAATATTCCCTTAAAACTGGGTCAAAGTATAACCTTCCCTTCCATTCCGGTCAACGCCCAAGCAAAGAACATAATTTACCGGGCTAAAATCTGGCTGGACTCGGATCCTAAAAACATTATCGAGTACGTTGGACAATTCGTTCCAATATCAACAGAAACACCACAACAGTAATTTCCAGCGTGCGGAGGTGCGTTACATCTCCTCTTCCCGGCTTAACGACAATTTTGACAATAATCTGAAGGAAGTGAGCCTCAAGAGGAATCAATAAGGATTCATCACCGGGCGGCGAATATATGTTCTCCCCCGGTTTCATTTTATTGAATCTGAGATAAAACGGCAGGTGGAAATATGAGAGGTTATAAAGCAGTATTATTTATATCACTCATCCTTTTAGTGTTACGAATGACAGGCCTGATTATCGCGTCACAAATGCCGGAACCGGAGTTAACATTCCAAGTTCAAAAGGGACATGCCGAACCGGTTAACTCGGTGGCCATCAGCCCGGATGGCAAAATACTGGCCTCCGGTAGCTTTGACAGGACCATCAAACTCTGGGATATCAAAACAGGGATACTTATTAATACCCTATCCGGGCATACCGGTTCCGTCAATACTGTATTTACTAGTCCTGATGGAAAGCGCCTGGTTTCGGGAAGTGATGATCAAACCGTCAAAATATGGGATCTTAACACTGAAACTCTGATGATGACTCTACCCGGCCATACCGGCCCGGTCCAATCGGTAGTCATTGATCCCCGTGGGAAGATTTTGGCTTCCGGGGGCTATGATCGAACCATCAAAGTATGGAATCTTAAAACCGGGACGCTCATTCGAAACTTGGCTGGACATGTTTCACCGGTAAATTCCCTGACTATCAGCCCTTCAGGTAAAATCCTGGCTTCTGGAAGTGCTGATAACACTATAAAACTGTGGAATCTTGGAAATGGAACCCTTATCAGAACCCTGGAAGGCCATGTTTCCTCAGTAAATTGCCTGGCTATCAGTCCTTCGGGAAAAATCCTTGTTTCCGGGAGCGCCGATAACACAATTAAACTGTGGAATATGAAGGATGGAACCATCCTTCAGACCTTAACCGGACATACTTATGCCATTGGCTCGTTATCCATCAGTTCCGATGGCAAGACTTTGGTTTCCGGAAGTTATGACCGAACCATTAAAATCTGGGATATGGAAAAGGGAGAAATCCTGAGGAGCATGTCCGGCCATGAGGGTTGGGTTATATCCGTCGCCATGAGCCCTGATGGGAAGACTCTGGCTTCCGGAAGTTATGATCGAACCATTAAACTATGGTGTATTGAAAACGGAAGCTTGAATAAAACCCTGCATACCCCTGTATGCTCCATTTTAGCCAATGCAATAACTTCCGGCGGAAAGATCCTGGTGTCCGGCGGGGATGATCAAACCATTAAAGTTTGGGATCTGAAAGCAGGAATGCTCATTAAAACACTGGCGGGTCACTCGAGCCGGATTTTAAGTGTATTCGTAAGCCCGGATGGGAAGACCTTGGCTTCCGGTGGTGAAGACTGCACCGTAAAAGTATGGAGTTTGGAACATGGGACTCTCCTTTATACTGTAAAAGCCCATACCGCTGCCATAAATGCGCTAACGATAAGTCCCGATGGGAAGACCCTGGTTTCCGGAAGTGATGATACCACGTTAAAATTGTGGGATTTGAAAACAGGAATTCTTGTAAAAACTCTGGAAGGCCATAGTCCGGTTTATTCGCTGGCAATAAGCGCCAATGGGGATATTTTAGCATCCGGGGGTAGCGATGCAAACGTAAAACTATGGGACCTAAAGCTTGGAACTCTGATAAAGACCTTGAAAGGGCATACGATGACAATTACCTCGCTGGTCATTAGTTCCGATGATAAGACCCTGGTTTCCGGAAGTTATGATAAGACCATCAAAATATGGAACCTTGAGGAGGGAACACTGGAAAGGACCTTATCAGGCCATATGGGTTGGGTTTTATCGCTGGCAATCAATCCTTCCGGAAAAGTCCTGGCTTCAGGAAGTTTTGATACAACCATCAAGCTTTGGGATCTGGAAAAGGGCAGCCTGATCAAAACATTATATGATCATTCCAATATTGTAAGTTCCGTCGTCATCAGTAACGACGGGAAATTGCTGGTTTCCGGAAGCACAGATGGAACCCTCAGTTTCCAGGATCTTTCCCAAAACAGACGGTATGCCCGGGCAACATTCTTTTTGGATCAGACTTTTGTTTTTCAGACTACTAACGGCACTTTGAACGGTTCCAGCATGGCAAATTCAAAATGTGCCTTCGTGAAGGGACTCTTTACCTACCCCTTTCCGGATCAGCCGGAAGGCCCTTTTGAAGCCTGTATTTTCGATAATTCAGTCTTAACGCGATTTACTAATTCCGTTTCTCTTTCTCATAACCGGAATTCCTATCTTACCGGAACCGAGATCTCCCCTTTCACTCTGAAACCCTCGGCTAAAGTTGTCTTTAATTCCGTTATTGCACCGGGAGAACCGCTTTTTCTCTCGGTTATGGTTGAAAATAATGGAAAGGGACCGATGTACGGTACCAAAGCGGTACTTCGGAACGATGAAGAGAGTTTCTTTAATAAGATCGAGTTTCCCTTGGGTGAAATTAGCGAAGGAGAAACCGTAGTTTGTACCCGGGCCTTGATGATTCCTGAAAGTTGGAAGGAAAGAAGCATCCGTATTTCGATTATTTTTACGGAAAATAGCGATAATGTTCCGCCCCAAATTGATACACGTCTGATTATCAAAGAAAACACCCATATCGATCATAAATTCAGTAACTAACCCGATCCAAATGAAATTATAATTATTAAAGGAGATGGGATTATGAAAAACAGACTCACATTCTTTATACTGTTGCTTTTTTAGGTGTTAGTATTATCTTCACCGCAGCACCGGCGTCAGTATCGGCGGATGTTGCATTTTACCATAACCAAATAAGTATTTACATGCATAATAGTAGGCTTTTATTGCGCCCATATGAAAAGCGCCCTTGGCGCCTCCGCCTTCTAAAGCTAAGCCAAGCATCACTACCACTTCCTTTTCATACACCATATGCAGAATTAATATAATTTATTAGATTAAATCATAGTCAACTTTTTTCGATATTAAATATGATCCCTTTAAATAACAAGGATTTTCTACTAAGTAGCAACAAAAGCTATAATATGATCCTCATATAAGCATTGGATTTGTTTTTTTATACCTTCCAATCAAAATTGGGTTGCGAAACAGTAACGCTAATTCCGAAAAAGATATAGAACGATACTAAAACAGGGAAGTAAATCAGATAATAAAGTATATACTCCAAAATATTAAAATGAAACCTCAAAATCCGGGAGAATATAAAAAACACCATGCTGGAGATGGAAAGCGCTATAATGACTGAGAATCCTCCGTGTAAGAAAACCGACAGATAGGAAACAAAATATAAAGCGCCTAAATTAACACCAAGATACTGTTTCAGCAAAATCGAAAATAAGAGGATAATCTGATCCAAAAACGCAAATTTCCAGAGTATTGAGCAGGCGATCACCGGAATCAGCATCAAAACTAGTATATTTAAAATGATTGGTAATCCTTTAAACAATCTTTTTATGTCATCGAAGATTTGTTTTTGCCAGTAACACGCTCCCAACGCCCAGCGTTTTCTTTGTTCAATCCATTCGGTAATCGTTGTGGGGACACTATTTTTGACCTTTAATTCAGTCGGAAATGCATACCTATTTCCCTTGCCAAATGCCTTCAGCATCAACTCCCAATCTTCATTAACAACTTTTGGAAATCCCCCCAACTCTTCAAAAACGTTCCTTCTGATCGCAAAAGCCGCCCCGTTTAAAAAAAGATTTTTATGGAACAGTTTGGCTGTTAGGAGACTAGTGATGGCTGCGCCTAAAAAATCATAGCCAACAATTCGGGAAAACCAGTTTTTAGTTATTGCCTCTTTAGGCATTTCCACAATATCAAATTCAATCAATTGGTCATTCAACTTATCTAAAAAATAGGTATCTTCAGGTAATTCAATATCATTGTCCAGAAACAAAAACGCATTACCAGTGGCATGAGAACATAATCTGTTTAATGAATCGACCTTTCCTAAACGGGCCTGGTTATAAAATATAGTTATTCTTTCTTGATATGGTTTCAGAGCAGTTTCGATATCCGGCATAACATCACCATCAACCGCAACTAATATTTCTTTATCCTGGAAATTGCATTCCAAGAGTTTTTTGATAATATCCCCCAGCAATTCCGCCTCTTTATAGACTGCAATCATAACCGAAATCCGCACTTATAACCATCTCCCTCTATAAATTCAAATAATTTTCCGTAACTCTTCCGGCTTTGCTGTTTTAGCCCACTTTTTGGATATATTCTGGCATTTATTGGTTAAATCATCCACCGACTCTTCATCCAAAAATTGGGTTGATTTGGCATTTGCCTATAACCTGTTTAGCTGATTTCATCATATTACCCCCTCATTAAGAATTAGAATAATAATTGATGGTTTTAATCGGACGTCCGTATTAACTACTTAAAAATTTTTTCCCCTCAAAAACGATATCATGTTGGCCTTCTTTTAAATTATCATGTTTATTCAAACACTACCGGAATCAAATTTAAAGCATCGGAAAGAGTTTCCTTTTCAGGGTCTAATATAGATTGAATGGTTATACCGAACAGTGCGCCGATAATCATCCGAGCTATAATCTTGGGAGAATAGCCCATAAATTTCCCATTTATAGAAATATTCATTAAAATATTTTTCTCAATTAAATCGGATAGATCTTGGAATAATTGACGTAGCAATTTACTAAACGAATCCGACCACATCGACATTCCGATAAAATCGTAAAGTAATCTGAATAATTCAGGGGTTTCAATTAACATTTTCCGAAAATATTTAGTTAAAAAAGACATTTTTTCTTTAATTGTAGTGCCTTTTTGTAAATTGTTTTCTATTTCCTGCAAATACATTTGAATTGCTGTTTTAATAACTTCAGTAAATAACCCTTCCTTATTTTTGTAATAATAATTCAACTGACTCAAGACAACACCGGCTTCATCTGCAATATCCCGCAAAGATACGTTCGCATAACCTTTAGTTGATATGCAATTAAAGGCTGCTGTAAGAATCTTTTGAGATTGAGTTAACTTTTCTGTTTCACTATCCATTTGATACACCTCTTGATACATCATCGATTAATTCGGACATCCGTCTTAATTGTAATATTTTTTTTTCACAATGTCAATTCCGGCTCGACCATGGTTTACCAGTCCATTGTGTTCTTTCCCTAAAAATACTTGGTAAAATTATCCATCCGGTGGCGGCCTGTTGAGGGATGGTTAAATCATGCGATCCAGCAATATTTTCAGTTCATTCAGCCAAACCCAACAATTCCGGCCATCCGAAACCTCGGCGCCTTTTTCGAGCTGTTTCGCCTTTTCCGCGATGATATTTATTCTTAAATTTCCGGATGATCCTTTGAGTTGATGCGCTACCCGTTTCACTTCGGCATAATCTTCTTTCCGCAAAGCATCTTCCACGCGCCGGATCATTTCCGGCAACGAATTGATATACTCTCCGAAAAGATCTTTCACGTCCGCCGCGGGCAATCCTGTTTGGGCAACAAACCGTTCAATATACTCTTCGAGCATTCCTTTTTGGGGGTGTTCATCACGTTTTTGCCGTGGTGTATACCTGTCGATGATTTGAAACAATTGATTAAAATCCATTGGTTTGCTGATATAATCATCCATGCCCGCATCCAAACACTTTTGCCGGTCATCCTCCATGGCATATGCCGTCATGGCGATAATGGGCGTATGTTTCCGGCCGCCTTCCCATTCCCGTATTTTAGCGGTGGTTTCGTATCCATCCATGACCGGCATTTGACAGTCCATTAATATTATGTCATAATTTCTTTCCAAGCATGCTTTTAAGGCCTCGCGGCCATTTTCGGCGATATCGCAGTTCATGCCCCCACGTTTAAGAACGGTAATAATCAATTTACGATTGGTTTCATTATCTTCAGCCAATAATATCTTCGGTTGCAAAGCCATCTTGACTTCCTTGGCCACATAGCGGGTGATTAACAGACCGTTGTCATTACTGGCTTTTTTTAATCCGAGAACGAGCGATATACAATCAAGCAACTCTTCTTTCTTTACAGGTTTTGAAAGATATCCGGCAAAATTTCGTTCTCCGGCCATGGCCGCGTCTCCTTTCCGGGCGGCGGATGTCAGTAAAATGAGTTTTATGTCTTTTAGAAGGGGGATCGCTTGCAATGCCTCGGCGAACTGGTAACCGTTCATTCCCGGCATCTGATAATCCACCAATACAATATCGAATTTCAGCCCGAAGCCTGCACGGGACAGCAGCAAGGCAATGGCCTTTTCAGCGGCATCCGCTTCCATCACCCGGCTGCCAGACTCTTCAAGATATGCCGTCACAATTTTCCGGCTGTTTTGATTGCCATCCACAATCAAAATGTTTTTATTGATCAGCGCGCTGAATTCAAACACCGCCGAACTTCCAAAGCTTATATGCGTGAACCATGCCGTAAAATAAAAAGCTGACTCTTTACCGGGTGTGCTGGTGACCCCTATCTCTCCATCCATCATCCCAACCAGTTCCTTGGAGATTGCAAGCCCTAATCCGGTTCCGCCATATTTTCGGGTTGTGGAAGCGTCCGCTTGCACAAAAGGCTGAAAGAGCTTGCCAATTACTTCATCTTCAATGCCAATACCAGTATCCCGCACTTCAAACCGGATACACGCCAAATCATCCTTGATTGCAACGCATTCAACGATAACGTTGATTTCCCCGTCCCCGGTAAATTTGACGGCATTGCTCAACAAGTTGGTTAAAATCTGTCTCAACCGTGCCGGATCACCGGTAACCTGTTCGGGAACATTGGACTTAATTATAATATGGATTTCCAGTTGCTTTTCTAACGCCTTCGGTATATGGATGGAAACGGTATCCTCAACAGCAGTCCGGATATTAAAAGGAATATTCTCCATGCTTAATTTTCCGGCTTCAATTTTCGAAAAGTCCAGAATGTCATTGAGCAGATGCAACAAAACCTCCGACGCGGATTTCACTTCCCTGACATACTCTTGTTGTTCCGTTGCCAGACCGGATTGTTGCAAAAGATCCAGAAAACCGATGATTCCGTTCATGGGTGTCCGGATTTCATGAGACATATTCGCCAGAAACTGGCTTTTTGAAACGTTGGCGGCTTCGGCGGTCTTTCGGGATGATTCCAGTTCTTCTTCAATAAAACTACGCTCAAGCGCCTTCCCCAATGAATTGGCAAAGGTGGATAATGTGGTGGATTCTTCACTGGTCCATTTCCTTTCAGATTGACAGTCACCAAAACCAATAAAACCCCAGAATTCTTTACCTACTAATATCGGGAGCACCGCTATGGAAAGAATTTTTTGCTTTTCCAGATATTTTCTGATCCGATCGTTTCGGATATCCCGCACAATTTCGAATATGGCAAAACCTTGTTTCATCGAGTCGATGTACTCTTCAATTTCGGTAAAAAGTATACTCCGGAGTTCCATCGGATCGTGCCATGATTTGACTCCTTCGGAATTCCACTCGGCAATTTGACTGGTGGTACTTTTGCCGGGTCCATGATCATGATTTTGATATAAGTATATCCGATGAACCTTTATTCCTTCCCCGATAATCGGGAAGCAATTCAATATTGCCTCAAAACAATTCCGATTATCAAGCAACGCTTTAATGCATAGAGTGATTGACCAAAGGAGATAGTCCCGCTTGGTTAACTCTTCTTCATATCGTTTTCGAGTGGTGATATCAATCAGCAATATCAGTGATGCCGGCCCGTTCTCATAGGTGATTGCCGTCTGTTTCACGATATAATTCATGATTCTGCCGGACTTCATAACCAGCTCAATCTCAAAGTCGTCAACCGGTTCCCCGCTTATACCCGAAGCCATAACGGCCCCAAACTTCCGTTTCGAACTATCGGTAAGAAGATCCATGATATTTTTATTCATAAGTTCTTCGTGTTGATAACCCAAAGAAGCCGTACCCGCATTATTAACAAATACAAGTTTTCCGTTCTTATAGATCATTACGATTTCCGGGGCGCTATTGATGATGGCCAAGTATCTTTCTTCGCTTTCACGAAGCTGCTCTTCAATATGTAATTTTTTCGTTATTTCATTGACTATCACTAATACGTACTTTTCATTGCCTTTTTTCATTAAATTGGCGGTAAACAGCCCCACATGATATCCGCCTTGCTTGTCCCGGAGATGGATTTCGTGATTTTTGGCGAAACCCTTTTGAATAACCTCCAAATAGATACGGGCGAGTTCCTTAATATTTACGACGACGCCGAGATCCCGTCCCCGGCGCCCAATTACTTCCCTCCGTTCATAACCCAAAGTGCGCAAGAATGCTTCGTTCACTTCAATAAACCGCCCCGAATTCAGGTAGTTGATGGATATCAAAGCGGGATTATCGTTAAAGGTTTTCATAAATTGTTCAATCATGTCCGAAACCACGGATATATCATTGCTTATCCCGAACAATACATTCTTTCCTTGCCATCTTCCCCGATAAAGGTTGGTTGTAGCCGGTATAAACCTCCCAGACTTTGCTTGCAAGGTAATTGAGCCCTTGTTTATTTTTCCGGCGAGCATTTTGCGAATGGTTTTGGCGGCCCTTCCCCGCTCCCCGGGGGGGCAAAGCTGCAATATGCTGATACTTGTTAATTCGGAGCCGGTATATTCAAAAGCGCTTACCATGGCCCGGTTGGCTTGAATGATGATTCCGGTCTCATCCATAATGAACAAGTAATCGTTGGTTTTATTCCATAAAATGGAATGAATGTCTAGTAATTCACAATCTTTTGCCTTATCGTCGTTGCTGCGCACTTCCATCGAAACACCTCCCACGATTACCCATGCCACCAGCCGTGAATATCCGGTTTTCCAATTCCGTAAAAGCATTTACCCTGAATCGGGAATGGCATCCGCGATTTTTATCGAACAAAAAAGAACGTCTCAGAGACATTCCTTATTCCGGCTATACTAGGAATCGATATGGATAATCGATTTTCGAAGCGTATTTAGTATCGAATGACATATTTTAATACAATATAAATTGGTTTTAAGCTATTGAAAAGCGTTACTCGCACAGGCTCCCAGACAAGGTTGGCGGTTGCCGGTGGCGCAACGAAATCAATTCAATCCCCGGCTGAAGGCCGGAACATTGACTTCAGCATATCCCGGTTTTTATCAACATTACCGCCGCATCATCGGTGAAACCGCCTTCTTTGGATTGACGGATGTCATGAATGATGGCCTGAATATAAGAGGCCGGATTCCGTTCAATAAGCTCAAAATTGCGGATAAAAAACTCATTTTCCATATCCAACCGGACTTGTCCTCCGGGTTTCTTGACCAATAAGCCGTCAGTATAAGTCAAAATTGCATCTCCCGGCTCCAAATGAACAGATTTACAGGTATAATCGGCTCCATCCAAGGCTCCAATTAAAAAACCATTTTCTTCTAAATACTCAACCTTTTTTGAGGAACGCCGTAAAATCAACGGATACGGATGTCCGGCATTGGAAAAATGCAATTGATTCCGGTTGATAACACCCACAAATGCCGAAAAGACAAAGATATTATTTTCCTGAGTCAAGGAATTAAAGGTGTTGTTTAAATACTCCAACACCTGGGCCGGTGAGTGATATTTCCGGATGCTCTCGCCAAATACTACCTTCAGCATCGACGCAACCATGGCTGAAGCCACGCCGTGGCCAATTACATCGGCGATAATAAACCATAAATCTTCATCAATCTGAATTGAGTCGTAAAAGTCACCCCCGATTTCATTGCATGGAATGTAACATCCGTATACTTCCGCTTGTTTGAATTGCCGGTAATCCGCCATGAGTTTTCTTTGCAAGATACGGGCAATACTTAATTCATTCATCATTTGCCGGTTGATCTGTTTTAAACACCGGGTTTGTTCGTGATATTTCAAAGCATTTCGGACTTTTAAGGGCAAAATCACCTGGATTTGATCATCAGTCAGCGGCTTGATGAAGTAATCGGTGGCTCCCAACTCAAGAGCCGTTTTCACACTCTCCATCTTCTCCAACGCGGAACTGACAATAACCGGAATCTCCTTATACATATCCTGTCCTTTAATCTCGCGTAAAACTTCAAAGCCATCTTTCCGGGGCATCATTAGATCCAGAATGATTAAATCAATGTCTTGATTATATATGCAATCAACCGCCTGATTACCATCTTCTACGATAAAATAAGCCGCGTTAATCAAAGCTTTTTTTAAAATCGCCACCATTAAATGACTGTTAACCGGGATGTCATCCGCAATTAAAATGTTATATCCCATACCACATTCCTTCACATTTCAAATGCGATATTGACCATCACATCTCCCAATTGGGTGCTGATAATCGCTTCGATGGCGGGAATGGAACTCAAGATCAGAAATACATCCTTCCCAAAGATAACCGACGGTGGTGTGATATCGGTGATCGCACCGGTTTTCGACAACAGAGTTAATGCGGTTCCGGTAATCATATTCGCCAGCTCACCAATGGCGCTTCGGGCCATGGCGTCCATCTCCGGAACAAGTTCGCCGTCCAGCATCACGGATAAAATCTTTTTCGAAGTATCCGTCGATAATGAAAAAGCAACATTCCCGCGAATATTTCCCACCAAACCGATGATGGCGGTTATATCCGATTCAATATACATTTTTTCCTTTTTTTGTAACGGTCCGGTTTTGATGTCCACCACGCCATATTTGCTCAAGACTTTTTCCACGGCGACGATAAAGGGGTCCATATATTGGGTGCTCATATTCATACACTCCCTTCAAATCCAACATTGACTTTGATTTTTCCATACTGGGTTTTACAGTATATGGAAGATGAAGGAATTTTGGGTGTTTGAATAATGGTGTTTTTTCCGGCAAAAACAAACGGCGGCGCCAGACGTAAACTTAAATGAAACTGATTATTCAGATAGGTATTGGCATCTCCGGCCACAATATTATTCAATTCCGAAATGGACATCAACACCATGAGCTCATGTTCCGAGGTAAAATTCCGGCCGTTGACTTCACCGGCGAAAGCCAAAGCCAAAGCGGACTCCATATCTAGCACCAATCTCCCCCTGATTTTACCTGCAAAACTAATGATTGAGGTAACCCCCAAAGAAATCAATTCTTCCTTTTCATCATAAAAATTCCCCTCCAAGGCCACTTCAATATTCGCCATCTGTTGGATCATATCCTGAAGACTCTTGGCAAAAGGTAAAACCAGTTGTTCTTGTGCCATATTCACATTCTCCTTTCAGTTATACTATCGATGCGATGGCGCTTATAATTTTATAATCATCAAACGGCTTCTTTAAAAACACGTCGATTCCCTTTTCTTTGGCTTCGGCAATAATTTCATCATCACCCATAGCGCTTAACATAATAATTTTGGCGTCCGGATTCAACTTTTTAATGTTTTCCGTGGCTTCAATCCCGTTCATCACCGGCATCGAAATATCCATAAAAATTAAGTCGGGACAGAGTGACTGAAACATCTCCAAACCTTCTTTACCATTCATGGCGTGGCCGCAAATCTCATAATTGTTTCTTTCCAATACCCGTTGCAATAAACTGTGAATTACCGGCGAATCATCCACTAATAACACTCTTAAAGCCATTATTTTGACCTCCCCCGGGTTTACATGAAATATAATCTTAACAGTATCTCCATGTTATTGGCCATGAAACATTTAAAAAAGGTGGCGACTCTGCTTTTATGGACAATGGAATGATCTTTCCCCACTACGGCAAATGGCGAGGTTAGTTTAAACCGGCAGGAAGCGGCAGTTGCCAAAGTTTTCGCCTGTCCGGCAACCATATTGACCAATTCCGCGACTCCGTCATACAATTCCTCGGGTAGCAATTCCGTCGCGGGAGAACCTGTCATATATGACATTAAAGCCGTGGCTGTATCCGCCGACATGGAGATGGTTACCAGAATATTCTGCTTTCCCGCCAACACCATTAATCCGGAGATTTCCCCGGCGGCGCTTTCGGAATCAGAACCGCCATCCATTTCGGCAACGGCAACTCCGGACATGGTGAGTATAACATCTTGAAGTCCCCGAACAAAACATTGGCCCAGCAATTGCACTTTGGATTCCATCGGATTCTTGTTTGTTCTCATAGTCCCAGGCACTCCATTACTTTTTTTATAAGCTCCTCGGTGGTGAATGGTTTGATCATGTAATGAGCCGCGCCGGCTTTTATAGCCTTGACGATATTTTCTTTTTCACTTTCCGTGGTTACCATCATCACCGGGATTTTTTTAAACTCCGGATGGTTTTTGACAGTGGTCAGAAAGTCAAAGCCGTTCATACCGGGCATATTCCAATCCAGGAGAATCAGAATAATATCGGCGGATTCTTTTCTTAAAATGGCCAACGCATCCGCCCCGTCCGCCGCTTCAATCAATTCATAATTAAGGACTTCAACCGCGCTGCGAATAATCTTGCGGACGATGGATGAATCATCAACGGATAAAATCTTCACGTTTTTTAAGTTCACCTCCTTTGATAATAAACCCCATTCTGATATGTTTTCATTTCAAAATACGCTTTAGCGCCGCTAAAAAGCTCCGAACTGCCCAAGAAAAAAACTCCGCCCGGTTCCATTACTCCGGCCATTTTATCGATAATCTCATGTTTGAAATGTTCTGAAAAATAAATGATCACATACCGGCAAAAGACCATATCGAATTTACCCCATATCAAAAAGCTGTTTTGTAAATTAAATTGTTCAAACTTAACCCGCTTTTTGATGGTTTCATCCAAAATCCAGGTGTGTTCTTGGTTTTGAAAATATTTTTCCTTATAGGATTCACTAAGCCCCCGGATAATGGAAACGCTGCTGAACTTGCCCATGCGCGCGATCTCCAGAACCGTGGTTGAAATGTCCGTCGCTAAAATTTCAAATTGGGAGGGAAAAATATCGGTGATTTGATACTTCGCCAAATACCGGTCAATGGACATGGCGATGGAGTAGGGCTCCTGACCGGTGGAACAGGCGGCGCTCCAAATTCGTACTTTGGCGCGTTTCCCTTCCCGGAACTCCTGAATCCAAACCGGCATGATGACGTTTTCAAGGATCTCCCACGGCGTATTATCTCGAAACCATTGGGTTTCGTTGGTGGTGATGGCATCGATGATCTTTTCAGTCATCATCCTATCCTGGATATGGGTGACACGGTTATAAAGTTCTTCGAAGCTGGATAGCCCGGAGTCCGCCAGCAGCTTTGACAATCGGCTTTCAATAAGGTACGCTTTATCCTCCTGGATATCGATACCACATTGTTCTTCGATATATTTTCTGAACAGATAAAACTCTTGCGTTGATAATCCCGTACTCATCGGTTGTTCACACCCACTAACGCAATTTGTTGCATCCGTTTGGCGATATTTTCCAGATCGACTTCTTCATCAGATAGACCGGCGTCGCAAATACTTTTCGGCATACCGTATATTGTACAGGAGGGCTCACTTTGGGTAATACAATAACAGTTGCATTTTTGCTTCAATTCATTGACTCCGGCTGTGCCGTCACTCCCCATCCCGGTCAGGATCACCGCCAAAACATCCATACCTGAATACGTATGGGCCACTGAGCGAAACAACACATCGGCCGCCGGCCTGACTCCGTTAACAAATTCCGATCCTTCCAGTTGGATAATCCGCCGGTTGTCATCCAATTCCCGGACAACCATATGATACCCGCCGGGGGCCACGATGATTTCCCCGTCTTTGATCAGAGCGCCTTCACTGCCTTCGGATACCGGCAATAAACACTTTCTTGATAAAGATTCCGCCAGTACCCTGGTGAACTCGGGAGGCATATGCTGGACAATCAGGACCGGCTTTTTGATATCGGTGGTTAACAGGGAACAGATCCGTTCCAAGGCTACCGGACCGCCGGTTGAAGCCGCAATTACCGTTAAATCAACCTTTTTTAGCCTGGCTTTTTTCCTTTCCCGCCCGAAGGCCGGATTCTTTAAGGTTTCGGATTCCTGATGTCCATGACCGCTTAAAGGCGGTTTGATAATATTGGCGGTTGAACGTTTGATTTTCACTTGGGCAAACAGGATATGCAAATGGTTTTTGATAATCTCCATATTCCGGTCGGGACTTGAATCCGAAGGCTTTAAAATAAAGTCCAACGCGCCCATTTCTAATGCCCGGACGGTTACGGCCGCATTTTCTTTGGTGCAATCGCTGATCATAATCACGGCCATATCCGGATATTTCTTTCTAATTATAGAAAGAGTTTCTATGCCGGTCATTTCCGGCATCATTTGGTCCAGCAACACCACATCAAAATGTTGTTGAGCCATCCTTTCCAGGGCAATCACTCCGTTGGAAGCGGTTTGACCGGCAACGGCCAAACCGGTGCTCTCCACCGCGGCTGTCAAAATTTTGCGGTAGACCAATGAATCATCCACAATCAAAACTTTCAGCTTTTCGGTCATCTTTGAACCTCTACGTTCAAATTTTGAACTGCTTGATCAAAGCTTCCAAGTGTAAGGCCGATTCGGCAAGTTCTTTGGCCGAGTTGCTGGTCTCGGTAGCGCCGGTAGCCACATCTTCGGAGGCTTCATTAATTTCCGAAACACTTTTCGATATATCGTTGGCGGTTTTGGCGACTTCCTGGGAAACACGGGTAACTTCTTTAATCCGGCCCGACGCTTTTTCGGTATTCTGGGCCACTCCAACGGAGGTGCTGGAAATCTCCGCGGCGGATCGGGCGATTTCATTGACTCCTTTTGAAGATTCGGCAAGACTGGCGGCTACACTCCGGGAAGTAGCGGCAACATCTTCAATTTCCCGGGTAATGACATTGACCTTTTCGGCCGCCTTGACTACAGAGTTGGAAATTTCACCGGTCACCGAGGATTGTTCCGTTACTGCCGCCGCAATGGTATTAGTGATTTGGGTAATCTCCTTAATGACCGCCGTAATTGTTTCCACTGACTGAACCGCTCCGGACATACCGGCCTGCATGGTCTGAATCTGCTGGCTGATTTCTTCAGTGGCCTCAGCGGTTTGCTTGGCCAATTCTTTTACTTCATTGGCAACCACGGTAAACCCTTTTCCGGCCTCACCGGCGCCGGCGGCTTCAATCGCCGCGTTTAACGCCAGCATATTGGTTTGATCGGCGATATCGTTGATTACATTAACAATCTTCCCGATTTGCATTGACAAATTGTTAAGCTTTTCAATGATTTCATTGGTATCTTTCGCCTTGGCGTCGGCATCCGTGGTGATATGAATGGAACGTTCACAATTCTTGCTGATTTCATTCAGGGAAGCGTTGATCTCTTTCACCGCGGTAGCCACGCTGTTAACGGATGCGGAGACTTCCTTGGCCGAACCGGAAACGTTGTTGATGCTGCCGGAGATCTGTTCCACCATTCCCGATACTTGTTTTACCCCGGTAGATGTCTCTTCGGAAGCCGACGCCAGATTACGGATGGTCGCCGTCATCTCCTCAATGGAGGCGGCAATCATATTCATATTTTCACTGGTCCCTTCAAGATTGACAGCGGTATTCCGGATACTGGAACTGATTTCCTCCACTGACGAACTCACGGTGGTAGTCTGGGCGTTGGTTTCCTCACTGGATGCGGCGATGTTGGAGGCCAGATGCAGCAAGTTTTCCGACGCCTTATTTAATTTGTTCATCGTTTCGTAGATATTGCGAATCATTTCCCGGATCTTTTCGACGAATTGATTCAATGAACCCATGATTTGGCCCATCTCATCCCGGGAAGTTACTTCACCTTTCACGGTCAGGTCCCCGTTCTCCGCTTTCGCCATGAGTTGTTGCATTTTGATAGTGGTTCCGGAAATACTTCTGGTTATCGTTGTGCCCATGACAACCGAGATAATCTCCCCGATAAAAGTCGCCAGAATCAAGAAAATAATTATCAGGCCATAAACGGACTCGGCGCTAAGGTGGGCCTCTCGCGCTTCTTTTTCATTCTGTTCCCCAATTTTCTCCATAATGTTTTCGATGGGCAGGAAGGACTTCCGTGAGACCAGATAAGCATCATATATTTGGCTATAAAGTTGTAGTATCTGGGGGCTGTCCGCACCGATGCCGGAATTGAGTAATGCATTGATATTCTTGGAAATGTCAATGACTCGTTGGGAATCCTGGCTCCACATATCCCATACCAATTTTAACTCATTCCAGTTCTTTAATTCATCGGCCCCTTTAAGGAGAGGCTCATAGACATCCCGGGAGTCCTTGGCCCTTTTAAACGCACTATCAATATAAGCATATTGCGCCTGCCGGAGTGACGAGTCTGACATCATTTGGGAATTGATTAACGCCCGCTCCGCTAAGGCCACCGATTTCAAGGACTCTTCCATGGTTAATATTGCTTGTATACTTGCTAAATTATTAGTGTTAACTTCTTCTATCTTCTGTTTTAGAGTAGCAACTCCCCAATAACCGGTCAATCCCACCAACACAGTGATAATGCTGGACAATCCCAAAACCACAATCATTTTCATCTTAATCGACAAATTATTTAGCATTTCCGGCGCCTCCCATTTGGTATTATGCAATATTGGTGATAATTTTTTCGGAGTGAAGCACTAACAAAAGCTGGTCTTCCAGTTTAACCACTTTTTCCAACAGTTCACCCGCGATATGGTCCACATTGGCGGGAGGTGACTCGCTGATATCATTGGGAATTTCAATCACATCACCCGGGGCATCGATAAGAAACCCGAATTGATGGAGGTGGCTGGCCGTGGGTTTTAAGATGATACACCCCAATTGCCCCTGGTTGAGTCGCGGAGCATACCCCAGGATACGGGACAGATCAAACAGGGTAACGATCTGCCCCCGCATGTTATACAAGCCCGAAACAACAGGGTTGGAACCGGGAACCGGTGTATACTCAACCCGGCGATTAATCTCTTTAACCTTGATGATATCGATCCCGAACAGGCTGTCGCAGAGATAAAATGACATTACTTTTTCCATCAAACAGCCTCCTTCTTCTTTTGTAAAGCCAGTCCCACTTTTTCAAGCAAACGGCCCCGATCAAGTTTATATTCATAATAGTCAAACCCGGCATCCAATCCCGCTTTCGTTTGTGCCTCCCCATCCAAAGACGTCAAGGCAATTACCGGGAGATGGGCCAATTGCTTATCTTCCCGGATCTTTTTTACAAGCTCGATACCATCCATTACCGGCATGAGAATATCGCTCACCACTCCGTCCACTCTTTGTTCTTGCATAATTTGGAGCGCTTCCTTGCCATTGGTGGCGGTCAAAACCTTATATCCCGCCGCTTCCAGATAGCTACATTCCATTTTCAGAAAAAACGGTGTGTCCTCAACTAACAACAGTGTCTTCTCGAAAGAAATCATCTCAAAATCTTTCATGCTATAATGAACTGGATCAGCCATTTCAAAGAGTTCGTATAAATTGAGGATCAGTACAATTTTATTGTTTAGAATCGTTGAACCAAGCAAGCCTTTGGCTTTAATGGCTTCCTCATTAAGGTGAATACTAACCTGAACCGTATCAATTATATGTTCGATCAGAATACCCATGGGATGGCTGACCAGTTTGGGGATGATTATATAATGAGTGTCTTTAACGGGCCTTTTGCCAACCGCCAGAAAATCCTCCGGGCGAAGAACCCGGAGCGAATCCTCCCCGAATTTGATATAGTCCAGATCGCCGATTTTCTCAATCTGATTGTCTTTGATGGTATCAACCCGGGAGACCAGCGCCATATTGATCCCGAAAGTTTCCGGTCCGGAGCAATTAAATAGAAGCAAGTTTTGCTGTTCATGGAACTCATCCACCACCTGGTCTTTTACAGAGGTTTTGCCATCCTGTTCTTCGATGAATTTTAAGTCCGCTTTTTCGACAATTCCTACGGCATCTAAAATCATCGCCACTCTTCCATCACCGAGAATGGTGACCCCGGAATAGCACTTGCAGTCTTTAATATACGACGGCAGGGATTTAACCAGGATCTCCTCTCCGTCATGGATCACATCAACGGCTATCCCATAGCGGTATGATCCGCTTTTGATTACTAAAATACGGATAATATTGCTGGATATTTCGCGCCGGTATTGTAGGATATCGGGAACAACGGCGGTCCCGGAAGTTTGGGCGGCTTGGACATCCTGGGAAACCTCCGGTGATTCGTATCGCTGATCGCGGAGTGCCATCCGGCGGTCAATCTTTCGCTCTCCGGTGGCCGGATCAAGATAAGTTCGTTGTAAGCCCAAAACATCGGCGAGATGAATGACGGGAAGCAGATGCCCCCGCAGTCTTAATACTTCGGAATCATGGATAAACTCAAGTTTATGCACGGTATCCCCCGGTTTGATCCGTACAATCTCCTCCAAATTAACCTGGGGTAAGGCAAATTTTTGCCGTTCCACTTCCACAATTAACGAGGGAATGATAGCCAGAGTTAAGGGTAACAGCAACTTGAACGTTGATCCTTTACCGGTTTCAGTAAAGACTTCAATCGTACCGCCCAATTTTTCAATATTGGTTTTTACCACATCCATGCCCACGCCGCGTCCGGAGTAATCAGTAATCTTTTTCGCCGTGGAAAAACCAGGCTTAAACAGCAATTGCACCAATTGTTGTTCACTCATGGCTATGATCTCCGGCTCAGTGGCTAACCCATTCTCCACTGCATGATGCTTGACTTTCTCGAAGTCAATTCCGGCCCCATCATCGGTAACATCAATACAGACATAACCACCCTCATGGTATGCTTTCATAATTATGGTCCCGGCCCGGTATTTGCCAACCTTTTCACGGACTTCCGAAGACTCCAGTCCATGATCGGCGGCATTTCTCACCAAATGAGTCAGCGGGTCGGCCAGGGCTTCGATAATGGATTTGTCAAGTTCTACTTCCCCGCCTTCCTGCTTGAGTTCGATGTCTTTACCCAAATTTTGCGATAAATCATGGATGATTCGGGGAAATTTGTTAAAAACGTTTCCCACGGGTTGCATCCGTGTCTGCATCACCTTATCCTGCATTTCGGTAGTGATCCGATCCATGTTTTGTAATATGGATTCCATTCCCGGAATGTTTTTACGGTGTTTTTCCATCGCTCGGAGCAGTTGATTCCGCCCCAGCACCATCTCTCCGGCTAAATTCAGGAGACTGTTCAGGAGCGACACATGGACCCGGACACTATCTTCGAAAACACCGGTTGAACTCTTGGAACCTGCGGGATCATTGAATGATGTTTTGACGGAATTTTGATCTCGAACCGGTTTAGAGACTTCATGTTGCACGGGTTCTTGTATTTTGAAAGAATGAACGGCCGGCGGGGGAATGGATGGATTTCGGCTTGCATTCAATTGCACAATTTTGGTTTCGGGTATCTCCAGTGCGTTTGGCAATAAATCCTTCTCTAAAATCGAAGTAAAGACAACTGTACAATAAATATCCGAATCCGACAGGCTTGGCAATTCGTCAATTCCTTTAATTTCGGAATAATCGGAATGAGAGATAACAATATTCCCGATGGCTTCAATTTTTTTAAAAAACTCCACCGGATTTAAATGATTCATTCCCAAATCAGTGTTCAGGCCAAGTCTTATCAAATAAAGCTGGTGGCCATACCGAAGTTTTTCTTCAATGAACTGTTTTTCACTGTCGGCAATTCGAATGCGGTATTGTTGGAGATCCGTTTCATAAAGTTCCGGAATGGTATTATCAGGCGAAGGCGAAGGCGAAGGCGAAAGCTCCACTTGTTTCGGGAGATCGAAAGCAACGGTTAATTCTTGTAGATTAGTGGTGATATCAAGTGTTTCCTCCTCGGGTAAATTACCCACCAGCGCCTGTAATGCATCCACCGCACCCAATAAAGTATTCACCAATTTTTTATCGATGGGGAGTTTCCGGCTTTTGATGGCGGCAAACACGCTTTCTGTGGCATGGGCTAGGCTGACAATTTTTTTTAATCCAAAAAAACCAGCAGTTCCTTTAATACTATGGACTGCCCGGAATAAACCGTCAATAAATTTCTGATCGTTTGCTTGATTCTCCAGTTGCAGTAACCCGGAGCCCAGATTTTCAAGGTGGGAGGTTGCTTCTTCAATGAATCCATGGATAAACTCCACATTATGAATCAAGAGCATCCACCTCTTTCACTGTTATTTCAATTCAATATCAAAAGCCTCATCCAGTTTTATCAATTGAAATACATGATAAATATCCTGATGCATTCCCTTTACATGAAACTTTTTACCTTTATTGGCGGCGGCTTTAAACAAACCGACAATGAATGTAATTCCCATGGAATCAATATTATTGACCATCGAAATATCCAGAATAACCTCATTATATTCTGCGGGATGATCAAAAAAGTCAACCGGATTCATTACATATTCTTGTAACTGGCTGGCGACTAAATCAAATTGCGCCTGGATTATTAATTTATCTTCCTGTAGAAACCTTTTCATATGCCACCTCCGTTCTAAGATCGCGTGCGCCTGTAATCATTCCTTATTTTAGCGTAGCGATAATTCAAATTAATCAGGGATAATTATATATCCAATATCGCGGTAATATGCCCTTCAGTAACCGATACTTGAAAATCCATTTTTTGAATAATAAATAGTCCGCGAGAGATCATCTGAAGAACTCTGTTTGCAGAATCATCGCCGATTGGTTCCGGCAATGTAAACCCAATTCCTTCATCCCATACGTCTAAATAAATTTTTTGGCCGTCGCAACCAATCCGGTAAACAATTTTTTTATGGCTATCGGAAAGGTTCCCATGTTCGACGGCATTGTTGAGCAATTCCCGCAACGCATATAAAATAAGGTTCATTTTTGAGGTGAGTTTCGAACATTTCAAGCCTTGAAAACAATTTTTAACACTTTCAATGGCGAAATCCACTTCTTGAAAAGTTGACCGAATGTTCTTCGATATCATAAAAACCTCTTCCGTGAAAAAAACGTCGGGGAAATTTCACAATCCGTAAATATTATTAATATCTATTTCGGCTTAATAAATGATTAAATTAATAATTAATCCAACAAAAAAATTGGGCGATCAATTGATTTTTTTTGGAAAACCGGACTACCCGGGATTGCCCGCGAAGCTGTAACTTTTACAAAAAGAAAATCCGGATCGGAAAATCATAATCGTAACGATTTAAATACTGTATCGGCTGATCGTCCTTGGATATTTACTGACATTTACTTATAAAAATTTAGATGCTAATTTCGACTGGCCGTAATACCGTTAAAATGATATATATCAGCCTTCTCCATTTCGGATTTTCATTAATACCCTATTTTTCTCCATAATTATGAGTGTCCGGTGAACTATAACAAGAGTGTTCTTGTGTATAGGGGCTCTTAGCGCGGTGCAAAAACGACAAAACCGCTTTGGGAGCAGTTTTGTCGTTTGGAGGGTAATTGGAGGATTAAACTTGGCTGATCCTCAAACAATCAGCTCGGGCGGATTTTTCAAGCGTAGTTTTAAAAACGAGGTCATATCATCTCCTTTTCTTTCCCATCCCTTTAACAACTCTGATATAATCCAATACGTACAGTAAAAATTCCAGAATGAACTCTTATTATATTCATCGGTTTCTCATGCTCAAATATTTATCTAATTTTATATTATATTTTAATAATTTTAAATTATATTTACAATAAATTCCCGGATTTTGGATGTTTTATATGGGTTCATATTCCGTAATATATCGGCAAAAACAGGCTTGATACAGCAGTACCGCTAGGAGTCTGTGCGGCTAATCGATTTTCGAAGCATATTTGGCATCGCGCGACATGTTCTAATACAATATATAGTGGTTTTGAGTAATTAAAACGTGTTACTCACACAGACTCCTAGCGTAATAACGCCGAAGAGTAAAAAAAGGCCACCAATCATATGAATGGAAGCCAGATCATTATAAACAATAATTTTTTCAGTAAACTTAAAGTAATTATAATGAAACCAAGCGGCGATGAATTGCCGAATCATATATGACAACATTCTCTAAAGCTTTCCATGCAAACGCCGGATGAAAGGAATAGCAACAAGGAAATTGCCTCAGCCATTTACTTCAGCGAAGGCAGGGTGCCAATATCATTACCGGTATCCTGGAAAAACTGCAATTGAAGAGTCGCACCCAAGTTGCCTATTCCCCTTAAAAAAATTAAGCTTATCTAAAATATATCTTTATTTCACCGGGGGTATGCTGAAAACTCCCCATC
>JAEZJQ010000146.1 GCA_023436305.1 Bacillota bacterium | reverse complement strand
GCTTCCCGGCTTAGAAAACCGGGTAAAATTTCTCTCCCGAACCTGTTTAACTATCCGTAAATCATTAATTCCAATCTCGGTGGTCAAGATATCAATCACCCGGTGGATAACCGCGAAAGTATTGTTCATCTTCTTAAATGTCGGAAAAACCGGTTCCAAACTTGGAGTAACCGGATAAGTGGTAATAACCACGATTTCTTGGGGATTTTCATCGGTAACGGCGCTTAACGGGGTGATATCCCGTAAACCACCATCGGCCCAGTGTTTGTTGCGGATCCTTACCGATGGGAAATACACTGGGATACTGGCGCTGGCCAGGATAAACTTGGACATATCTTCCCGGTCCTTTGCATTCCTGCTATCAGCGATATATAATTCGCCATCTTCGAGAGCCACTGACGGGATTAACAAAGGTTTTCCTCTGGCAAGACTTTCCGGAGTTATCAACGCGGTGATAAGTTTCTTTAACCCTAACGGACGGCATAGCGAACCTCCGAATAAAAGTCCGATAATATTTAAAAAACTAAAATGGTATATATCATTGTTTCCGGAGATGGTAAACCACTTTTGTTTTAAAAATTCGAGTTTATCCGTTTGTGCCGTCAAATCATTTCCTTGCGCCAAGCAGGCACAGTTTAATGCGCCCACACTGGTGCCTGAGAATAGGTCGAAACTTAACCCGTTATTTTGGATTAAATAGGATAATGCGCCCACTTCAAAAGCCCCTTTATTACCTCCCCCTGATAAGACTAAAGCGCGCTTCATTGCCTCCCCCACCTTTTTATATATTATATTGAAGCCTAGCCTCAATTTAAAAATCATTTCAAAAGTTTACCAAAAAAGCAAACTTTTATAGAATAATTATACGTGAAGGTAAAGGATTGGAGTTACAGCATTTCGCATTTTAATAAGATTTAATTCCGTGT
This sequence comes from Bacillota bacterium, assembly GCA_023436305.1. Taxonomy (GTDB): domain Bacteria; phylum Bacillota; class UBA4882; order UBA8346; family UBA8346; genus JAEZJQ01. The sequence continues at coordinate 13,140 of JAEZJQ010000146.1, read as the reverse complement.
AAACGTCAAGAGAAAGCAAGATAAAATCTATTGTGATAAAGGCATGAAATCGTGGACTTTAGTCTATTACATTCATATATATAGACAGAGGTACAAATGATACGCACAAGCGTGAAGCATACTGAAATTACTTATGAAATCAGGTGAATCGATGAATAATATGTATGGGAATATTGGTCAATATAGTCTAAACCCCGCGGTCGCCCGGCAACTTTCCGATGTTACAATTTCCGTACCGATGATGGAGACAATCACTCCCCGGTGGCTGCTCACTTTTTTGCCATGGGTACCGGTTAAGGCGGGGGTTTACCGTTTGAACAAAGTGAAAAAATGCGGTGATGAGTCCGGCTATAACCCGGGATCTTTTCATGAAGAACAGGTACCGGACAGTACCGGACCATGTAACGAATATGGGGAGAAAATGGTTGATCTCATCTCTTGTCACACCGGAGAGCCTGATCTGCCACATACCTTCCCTGATTATAAGGAGAAACCCCGGGAATACTCTTTACGTTTGATTCAGACCATCTTAAAAATCAATACCCATGTCTCGGACATCTATAATGTGCCGATCAATCAATTGCAAGAACAAATGCGCTTAACGGTGGAATCCATCATGGAACAGCAGGAATGGGAGTTGGTGAACAACCGGGAATTTGGTTTGATGAATTCGGTGGCGCCCGAGATGCGGATCTCCGCCCGGAACGGCACTCCCACGCCGGATGACTTGGATGAATTGCTTACCCGGGTCTGGAAAAAACCGGCGTTCTTTTTAGCACATCCCAAAGCCATCGCCGCCTTCGGCCGGGAATGTACCCGGCGTGGAGTCCCGCCGACCACGGTCAATTTATACGGCTCACCTTTTATGACTTGGCGGGGAGTACCTATCGTCCCTAGCGATAAAATGCTGGTTAACGGCAGAGCTAGAACAGATCTGCCCGCTGGAACCACTAATATCTTGTTGCTGAGGGTCGGTGAACCGGAACAGGGGGTTATCGGGCTCCATCAGCCGGGTATTCCGGATGAATACCGGCCAAGTTTATCAGTAAAATTTGGAGGTATCGACAATAAAGGGATTGCCCATTATATCATGAACCTTTATTTCTCCTTAGCGGTGTTAACCAATGATGCTTTGGGTATATTGGAAAATGTCGAGGTGGGTTCTTACTATGACTATGTATGATTTAGAATCTTTGAGTCAACTGGCCAATAATTTTTATCAAAAAGGCTTGGCTCCAGTTACGGGGCGGGAACTTTCAGATGTTCCCGTGATACCGGATTGGAATATGGCCGGGCCACAAAAGACTAGTGCCATCAAACCGGATCCGGCCGCAGAACCTAGTTTGGGGCCGGCTTATGATTACTACTTTCTTCGTGATTCTACAGCCTCGAATACGGCATTATCTTCTATCCATTCCGTTGGCCCGAGATATGATGCAGAAAAGGTTCGCCGGGATTTTCCCATTCTGGAGCGGCCAGTCAACGGCCATCCTTTGATCTGGTTCGATAATGCGGCGACCACTCAAAAACCGCTCCCGGTGATTAATGCCTTGAGCCAATTTTACCGTGAATGTAATTCCAACGTCCATCGGGGAGCGCACACATTAGCCAACCAGGCCACTGAAGCCTATGAAACAGCCCGGGAGAAAGTTCAACAATTGATTGGCGCTCCTTCCACCGCCGAAATCATTTTTGTCCGCGGTACCACCGAGGCGATAAATTTGGTCGCCCAGAGTTACGGTAAAATTCATATTGGAAAAGGCGACGAGATATTAATTTCAGTAATGGAGCATCATTCTAATATCATACCTTGGCAACTGCTCTGCCAACAAACCGGCGCCATAATTCGACCCATACCCATCAATGATCAAGGGGAGATTATCCTTGGCGAATATGAGAAATTATTATCGCGCCGGACCCGGCTGGTAGCTATTACCCAAGTCTCCAATGTCCTTGGGACCATCAATCCGGTACGTTTAATGACTCAAATGGCCCATTACTTCGGCGCCCGGGTAATTATAGATGGCGCCCAGGCTGTTCCCCACTTTACGGTGGATGTAAAAACTTTGGATGCCGATTTTTACGTTTTCTCCGGCCATAAGGTCTATGGTCCCACGGGAATCGGGGTACTTTACGGCAAGCGGAACCTGTTGGAAGAGATGCCACCCTGGCAAGGCGGTGGTGGGATGATTCAACAAGTGAGCTTTGAAGAAACAACCTTTAATAGTCTCCCCCATAAGTTTGAAGCGGGAACGGTTAATATTGCCGATGCCGTGGGTTTGGGATCAGCGATTGACTATTTACGGAAAACCGATTTGGTTCATATTGAGCGATACGAGCAGGAATTGACTGGATATGCGATGGATAAATTAAGCCGCATCCCAGATTTACGTTTATTCGGGACGGCTCCTCATAAGATTGCGGTTATTTCTTTTTTAATAATGAACGTATCTCCGGACGAACTGGCCCGAAAACTCGATCAACACGGAATTGCAGTCCGCACGGGCCACCATTGCGCTCAACCATTAATGCGGCACTATGGCCAGAAAGGAATGCTCAGGGCCTCTTTCGGCCTCTACAATACCCGGGAAGAAGTTGATAAACTGGAAAAAATCATTCGGCAAACCGTCCGGAACCAGTAATATTTTCAAAATACCGGATTTAACCCTTTTATTTATCACACACCCGCGAATTAATGCCTTTTTTACCAGAAACAATTTGGGTTTAACGAATAAAATATTTTATCAAATCGAGATTGAAGGTGAACCTTTTGTCGCCAAAAGCTGATTGGGAGAAAAAAATTGTGCCGACGCTTCGCCAATCCGGGCTGGAACCGGCCAATTGTAACTACCGGGTTATCGTGGAGTTAGCCGGAAGTGGCACCAATGAAATTCAGGAGATAATTGATGCCAATCAAGGCAAATTATGCAAAAAAACCAATGTCGTATCCTCGTTAGTAGCTGAAGTCCCTTATTCGGCAATTCAAGCGTTAGCCAAGTCAAAACAGGTTAAACGAATATGGAAGGATAATCCAACAAGGGTTTTAGATGAAGATTCGTAAACGAGTATAGCTTTTCCGAAAAACATATAAAGATCAAGGAAATTTTTTAAAAACGTCCCTCCTGATTGTAGTATTATTTAGAGAACGTTTTACTCGAGGGGAGGTTGGTTTCGATGAGTAACTTAACAGGTTTTTTTGCCAATAATAATAACGAGGTGAGATGCCTTGGACATTGAAAAGTTAGATTTGGCGCATCGTATCATTTTAGCGGTTGGTCCCAAGGTAGACAAGGAAGTATTTAAAAAAATTTTAATGGTCGCCACTTTTCTTTCGGATCGGGATACCGGTGATGAACTGAAAAAGCTGCTTCGAAGGCTATAAAACAGGGAAAATATATCTCAGCTTTATCAGCGGGATATATTTTTATGATTCACCATGGATACTTTAAATAAAATGCGCATCGATTCATTCAGTGCCCCGGTCCTTCCACTACAAGGCATGTTCCAGAACACCAAGCCTCCTTTGGAAAAAACCTTACCTTCGGGTTAGTTCCGGTTTGACGAACCAAACTTTTTTTCAATAAATCTTACCAAGGTTTCCCGGACTAATCTTTCCAGTTTTTGTTGAATTTCAGGGATGTTTTCCCACGTTTTTTCCATAAATGTTTTTGCGACTTGATAACCAAGGATTTGTTTCAAGGGACTTTTATAATTGGACGCTATATCCGATAAAGTTTTTTGGATTAAGTCATCACGTTTTCGTTGTATTGCGCCAATATTTTGCCCCATTTTATCCATCAATACTTTAAAGGGATGATAACCCAGGATTTGCCAAAGAGAGTTGGGTTGCGTCTTTAAATCAGCGGCTCGACCGGCGGTTTTATTTCCGGTTTTTATGGAAAAGACGCGTTCCAGGTCGATAACTCCGGCGCCCTCCAAATTAGCCCCCAGGCCAAGACTCCGGGCGTTCTGGGTAAGCAGGCGTTTGACTTGATCCGGTGTCAGTTGGGGCCACTTTTGAATGATTAGCGCTACCGCTCCGGAGACCAGTGGAGTGGACATGGATGTGCCCGATAAAGTCCGGTAGCCGCCCATTACTTTTAATGAGGTAATTTCGGTTCCGGGGGCCAATAAATCAGGTTTCACTAAATTATCGATGGTTGGTCCGCGGCCTGAGGTCCGGTTTAATTGGTCATCTCCCCCGGCCGGAGTCTGCCGGTCATCGACGTTTCCCACCGTGATTATTTGGGGATTGATGCCCGGGGAGTTGATGGTTCTTACCCCCGGCCCTTCATTGCCGGCGGCGGCGCAGACAACGATCCCTTTCCGCCAGGCGGAAGAGGTAGCCCGGCATAAAGGATCGGAACGGTAAGATTCCTGGGCGGGGGTACCCAGTGATAGGTTGATGACTTTGATCTTCAGATCGTCAAGGTGATCGAAGCACCACTCAATTCCCAAGAGCAAGTTGGAAATATTACCGCCGCCCTGATCGTCCAGTACTTTGATTCCAACCAGCATGGCTTCCGGAGCAATTCCTTTGTATTTGCCTCGTGACGACCGCCCATTACCGGCAATAATCCCGGCCACATGGGTGCCATGGCCATTATCATCATACGGGCTATTTTTTTGGCCGATAAGATCATGCCAGGCCAGAATCCGGTTGTTGGGCAAGATTAAATCCGGATGCGGATATATTCCGGTATCCAGGACCGCCACCACCACTCCTTTTCCGGTGAAACCCAATTCATGGACCTTCAATCCACCCACAGCCGGAACCGCCGTATCAAGATTGGCGGCAACCGGCGCGTCATGCCAGACTTTTTTTACCCACCGTAAACGGGCCAGTTCCTCCAGCGAATAATAAGGGAGTTCTACTGCAAATGATGGCATCAGCTTTAGCTCACGGTGAATTTCACCTTGATTGGCCGTGATTACCGCCGCCACTCTATCGGTTCTCCGTCCGGAGACTTCAACGATAAAGCGATGCCGGTCATCAAGCTGTTTTGAAAAATCAGGTCTTTTTAATGGCAGGGAAAGTTTGGCCCGCCAGTCGGAATTAAATAACATCACCGGCTCACCACCTACTTAAAAGGTTTATTTTAAAGTATATTCGCGAAGTAGGGAAGACTTGCCAGAAGAAAGGCATAAGTTGAGTTGACGGATTAAATAGCCTGCGTTTACCTTTGGCTTTTCAGCCCTTTTTTAAATACAATAAAAATCCCTTGAAGAATTGGAATAATATATATATAATAGGGGCAGTGAAATACGTATAATAGCGTATGATTCAAGGTGTAAGTTTTACTTATAGGGAAACAGGTGCAAATCCTGTGCGGTCCCGCCACTGTAATAGGGGAGTTCTTAACGTTACGTGCCAACGAGCGCGTGAAAGCCACCGGAGTTTCTCTCTCTCTCTCTCTGGGAAGGCGTTAATGAGCGATGAACCTTAAGCCAGGAGACCTGCCTTGAATTCGCAAATTACAAACGTTAATTATGATGGCCGTGCCTATCATGATTGTGTGTAATTTGCTTAAAATCACAACCTACGGCAGATAGGAGGGTGATCATATGTCACATGGAAAGTCTTCAATCCGTGCCCCGGGTTTTAGGCTTTTTTGCGTTTTAATTTGGCCAAGTTAAAACCCGTAATGGTTGAATAACTCGTAACAATAGCATATTTTAACAACATTTTTAAATAATCCGGAGGTTAATTCGCGATGAAAAAAAGTGGATATATATTGATTTTGCTTTTATTCAGTCTTTTTCTTACCGTTACATATGTTTTAGCGGATGATTCAGACAATGAAACGACTGATGAAGAGGTGGTGGTGACCGCAACCCGGACGGAGCAATCTTCATCCCAATCGCCGGGAGTGACGGAGGTGACCACCAAGGAGGAGATTGAAAACAGCGGTAAAACTACGGTGGCTCAAGTGATAGCCGATCAAGCAATACCTGTCGCTTCCAATGGGGGAGTTTCCGGAGTGGCCATGGTTCAACTGGATGGCAGTTCTGCTGAACAAACGCTGGTTTTGGTGAATGGGATTGCCGCCAATACCGGTTGCGCCGGTTCGGTGGACTTGAGTGGGTTTCCGGTAGCCGGGATACAAAGGATCGAGACGGTTCATGGCCCGCTATCATCCTTATACGGGGCGAATGCCCTGGGTGGAGTGGTGAATATCATCACCGACCTAACTGGAGCTCCTCAGAATGAATCTTTACTTGGTATTGGAAGTTTTAACACCCGGAATCTGGGGTTCAATTTGCGGCAAGAAAACTGGGGATTTGCCTGTGGTGTCAACTTTACGGATGGTTATCGGGTAAGGAGTCAAACCGATGGTAATTTTCTGATGGCCCAGTATAATTTCAGAGACAGCAAGGACGAATATCTCAAGTTATATTTCCAGGCTATGAATCGGACCACCCAAGTCCCGGGACCGGAATCATGGCCGTCAACCGATGCCCAACAGATCGATCACAATATCAGTTTAAATCTGAATGGGAAAAGTGAAATATTTCAAGGCAGTTGGGAGTATAAAGTGTATAGCCAATACCTGGATGTGCAATACACTGAGTATGCAGTCCCTGACCGCCACCAAACGTGGAACAGCGGTTTGGATTGCGCCGGACTTTATAGCACCGGCAACCATGAAATTTTGGCCGGGCTGGCACTGAAACACCAATTTTCCGATAGCAGCATCAATCATCAGCATACTCAGGATAACGGCGGATTATTTCTGCAAGATAGCTGGTTCATCAATAACAAAGCGAGTTTGATATCCGGTTTGCGCTATGATTATTGCACCAATTTCCCGGCCCCGTTATCACCCCGGATTAATTTGAGTTATGCAATCAGCCCGGAATTGACCATGAAATGCGGTTACGGAAAAGCGTTCCGGGCACCGACCATGAATGAGTTATACTGGGAACAGCCGGTTTACGGCATGTTTGGGAACGAGAATCTGAAACCGGAGGAAGGCGATCGGTACGATCTCATCGGCGCCTGGAAAAAAGGAACTCATTTACTAACCGTCAATTTATTTCAATGCAATATGACCAATGGAATCCGGTGGGTTCCGAGTGATGACGGCCTTAGTTATACCGTCGACAATATCGCCAAGGTGAAAACCACCGGTATGAATATCAGTTGGGAAAAGACCTGGAGGGATGGATTCTCCGGAAAGATAGGTTATCATTGGCTGGATGAAAAAGGTTGGGATGCGGGAACCCAAAGTTACAGCAATGATCTGAATGTTTTCGGCAACCGGTTGGATCTGGGCTTCGGATTGCAATATAAGACCTGGGGCTGCCGCCTTGGCTGGAAGTTCACCGCTAACCGGAATAACCAAATGCCGGATTACAACACCGGCAGTTTCAGCGTCAATTACCAGCCCGATAAAACCATAACTTGGATCATCACGGTGGATAACCTGACCAATCAGAACTATCAAGTGGTGAAAGATTACCCGATGCCGGGCGCCGAATTTAAATTGAGCATGAATTACACATTTTAGGGGATGTGCCGTGTTTAAACGTTGTTTGCTGGGGTCGATCATTCTGCATATTGTGGTGATTACCGGTGTAGGTATTTGCACTTACAAAGCACCGCTGGAATTGGATATGATTACTTACTTCCGGTTGGTCACCGATATCCATGAGGCGGGTTCACCGGTAGACCGGAACGGCTTTGAAGCGGTAAATGCGGAAGGGGCTCGTGGGGCAGCTACAAAGACGAATATCCACTCCGCCGGGTCAAATTTACCACTAACTGTAACGAACCCAACTGCCCGGGGGAGTCCGGCGCCCGATAGCGGGAAACCGGGAACCGAAATGGTTAAAGAGGATTTTAAACCGGCTATGAATAATGGCCCAGGGCAATCCGGAGCAAATTCGGGGACAAGTACGGGAGGATCATTCCTCACGAATCCCGGAACAGGATTTGATGCTGGAAACTCCGATGGTTCCGGTATTCCCGGAGATGGCGCACAGGTGATATCTCCGCGCCGTGTCTATTCGCCGAATCCGGCGTATCCGACTATCGCCAAGCGAAACAATTGGCAAGGATTGGTCATCTTACGGGTTCTGATTAAGACCGACGGCGCCATCGGCGACATCACAATTTTTAAATCATCCGGTTTTGAGATACTGGACCGGAGCGCGTTGCAAACAGTTAAAAAATGGCGCTATCAACCGGCGTTACGCATGGGGGAAGCGGTGGAGTGTTATCTGCGGATCCCGGTGCGATTTCAATTGGAGGAATAACGATGGAATTATTGAAACAGGGCGGTTTTTTCATGATCCCGCTCCTCGCCTGTTCGGTGTTAATGGTGGCGATTGTGGCGGATCGCTTCGTGGTTTTCCTGCGGGTCATGAAAACCCCGTTGGCCGCTTATGATAAGCCGGAGTGTATGATTCCAACTTTGAGACAGCGGATGATTGCTCTACATACCATTATCGTCATCTCGCCGATGTTGGGGTTGATTGGCACCGTCATCGGCTTGATGCGTAGTTTTCACTTGCTGGGCAGCCGGCAAGCCATTACCGACCCTGTAATCATCAGCCGGGGTATCAGCGAAGCATTAATTACCACGGCCACCGGCTTAATCATCACCGTCATCGCCACTATTTTTTATAATTACTTTACCGCGCGCCTTGAAAACTATATTCAGGATTACAATGCGTCCTTAAAGGAGGCTGGGAAGTAACATGGCCGATCCCATCAAATTACCGCCATTGCCCTCGGCCAAACTGGAGATTATCAATCTTATCGACGTATTGATTACTTTAATCGCTTTTTTCATGCTGACTTCCGTCTTTGCCGAGAAGAGCCACCGGATGAATATTCAGCTTCCGGCGGCCCGGCATAGCGGTTCCGCTGCTGCGCAAAAGGAGGCGGCAAAGATTGAAATCGGGATCGATAAGGAAAACCGGATATTTTATGAAGGGCATGCGATTCGCGAAGAGGAATTACCGGCGCGTTTACGGATTCAAAACCGGGAAACCGTGGTTGTAATCCGGGCTGATCGGAATTGCCGTTATGGGCGGGTGGTCAAATTGCTGGATGTGGTGAAGAGCTGCCGGTTGTCGAAGATTGCGCTGGAGGTCAAGCAGGAATGAAAACATAAACCGCCGGTGTAAGGGAATTGAATCTGTTTAAATTTTTTTATTTTTCGATCCGCTTTCGTTAACCCGCGTTGGATGTCCGGTCAAGCTTGAGCGCGGTGATATTCGAATAAAAAATGGAACGTAACTAAAGAGTTAGGTTCCATTTTTTAATGGAAAATGGTTATACATTAAACCGGAAATTCACAATATCTCCGTCTTCAAAAATATACTCCTTCCCCTCCAGTTGGAAGAGGCCTTTCTCTTTCACTTTAGCCATGGAGCCTAAGTCGTGTAAATGCTGATATTTAAGCACTTCGGCCCGGATAAAGCCACGTTCGATATCGGAGTGGATCTTTCCGGCGGCGCGTTTGGCATTGGTCCCTTTATTTATGGTCCAGGCCCGTACCTCATCTTCGCCAACGGTAAAGAAAGAGATTAGCTTCAGGTGGCCGTAAATGGCTCTGGCCAGCCGGTCGATGCCGCTTTCAGTCACGCCCAGATCGGCCAGGAACTCATCCCGTTCAGAGGGCGGCAGCAGCCCGATCTCCATTTCGGTTCTGGCGCAAACCGTCAGCAGTGGAACCCCCTGTTCTGTACAGAATTGCTCCAGTTTTTCCTGGCCGGGGTACTTTCCGGCACGCCACTGATCTTCGTCCAGGTTCACTTCCACCAGCATGGGCTTTTGGGTTAGGAAACCGTAACCGTTGACGAATTCGGCCTGAGCGGGGGTGAATTCCAGAGATTCCAGGCGGCCTTCGCCTTCAAGGATGCTTCGGCAACTTTTTAGCAGTTCCAATTCTTCTTGTTCGGTTTCTTTCTTTTTCTTGCTTCCTTCCAGACGCTCGATCCGTTTCTCCACCAGTTCCAGATCAGCCAAGAGCAGTTCGGCGTGAAGCAGGTTCAAATCCCGCCAGGGGTCGATACTGCCCGACGGGTGGGGGACTTTGGGGTCGTCAAAGGCCCGGACTACTTGGACCAGGGCATCTACATTGCGGACGGAGGTTAGGAAACTTGTCCCGCCCTGTCCGCCGGGGACCAAGCCCGGGAGATCGATCAATTCCATCTGGGCGTAGGTTGTTTTCTTGGGTTTATACATATTTGATAAAAAATCGATTCTACGGTCGGGAACTCTGGCCATTCCCACATTAGCCGCCATTTTAGAGCCGGAAGCGGCGTCGGCGCGGCCCTCGATAAGCAAGTTGAACAGTGTGGTTTTTCCCGAGCCGGATAGGCCTACAATACCGATATTCATTATATACCACCTTTTTTACGGAAAGAATATTGAAATTTTCGCCATTCCTTATTCTTTTTCCTTTATTATTATAATTTTGGCGCCGGATTTTTGCAAGAAATTTCAGGCTGTGGGAGGATCGTGCGCAGCTGTGGATTGATTTTCTTAAAAACAACGTTATAATAAGGTTAACAATAAAATTTCCCATCGTAAACTTGAGGAGGGTGCGGATTTGATCAATTCGTCGCTGTTTAAAGTCATTGCATTTACGATAGTCGCTGTTGTTGCTCTTGCTGGAATTTACTTTAATCTTAAGCTGTTGATAATTGCTGATATTGTGATTGTTTTGGCGTTGCTTTTCCTAATAAATCGCAAAAAGTAAGCGGATAATTAAATATTTCCGGCGGCGGCGACATTACCGGAACCTTTGTTGCCGTGGCAAAAGCCAAGACCGGCACTACTTGACCTTGCGGGAAAAAGTATGGGATTAAAATTAAAAACCGGTGGTGAAGAATCACCGGTTTTTAAGCCAAATCCAAACGGGTGGATAAGGGTGCAAACTTTTAATCTTTTAAATATTTCGTATTGAGCAACTTTGCTCTTTGTGATATGATCTATTTTGTAAAAGAAAGTACAAGGATATAAACGGAATGGATTTTTATCGCGGGTATTAATGGTGCATCAATGGCACGGGTTTTCAGGGAATAAAAGACAGACGATTATTCTGATAAATATTACATATGGGTAAAAGCGGTTAATTTTTTTCAAGATTCCGAGAACGTTCCCGGAAACATACTATTTTACGTATCGCTGCAAATGATTGTAGCGAATAGGATATTGAATCAATTGCGAAGTTGAATGAAAACGATTGTAAAGAAACTTCATTCCATACCCAAATCGGCATTCCCAAGGAGGTGGTTCAATCCGCGAATGCCCGTTTTTATAATGGAAAGGAGGAATGAACGGTAAATTAATTCAGGGTAAGACACCGGTAGAGTAATATTTTAAAATAAGGAGGAGAATATGGTGAAAAAAGGTAATCAAAACCGTTTGTTTTTAAGATATTTACTTCCGATATTCATCATTGTCCTGGTAGGCGCCATTGTGATGCCACAAATAAACGCCGCTACCGCTACGGTTACAATTAATACCGGCACCACTTATCAAACTTTGGACGGTTTCGGAGCCGCTTGCGCTTGGTATGGCGAATGGCTGACCGGGAATTCAAGTAAATCAGCAATTTATGATTTGTTGTTCAAAAATAATCTTGATTTTATCCGTTTCCGAAATACATACGGCAGCGGCCGGGAGGGCGGCACTTTCTGCCCTTATGAAGCGGAACTGGTCACCCAGGGGAAGTCACGGAATCCCAACCTGAAAGTACTGCTCTGTTCCTGGTCCCCGCCTTCGGATCTGAAAGCGAACGGAGTTCTTAACGGCGGAACGCTGGCCAAGGTCAACGGCGCTTTTAATTACAGCGGATTCGGCACTTACTGGCGTGATTCACTGCTTGGTTATCAAGGCAAGGGATTTACGCCCGACTATATCAGCATTCAAAATGAGCCGGATTATGTAAATTCCGGTTGGGAAACCTGCCAGCTTGATACGACTGAAGGAACGAATGCATCATATAGTAAAGCTTTGGATGCCGTCGTCAGCAGCATAGCATCCATATCTCCAAAACCGAAGATCGTCGGACCGGAGGTTACCGGTATTGGAAGTAGTAAGGTTCAAAACTATATGGCTAGTTTAAACCAGTCCAGTATTGACGTTGTCGGCCATCATCTATATAACGGCGGCGATGCCAACAGCCCGGATAGTTTCAACTCAATAATGCAAACCCTCTATAACGCTTATTCAAGCAAACCGCGTTGGCAAACCGAATATGATCAAGGCGGAGCGCTTAATACCGCTATATTGATGTATAACTCATTGGTATATGAGCAAGTAAACGCTTATTTTTTCTGGGATCTCATTTGGGCTAACAACGACCTCTGTCTAGTCAATTTACCTTCACAAAACGCTTCAACCTATACAGTCACGGATTATTATTATGTGGTTAAACAATTCGCCGGTTGGACCGATCCCGGGTACAAGAGAGTAGCGGCTTCGTCGACGAACACCGGTGTCAGAGCCACGGCTTTCGCCAATGGCAATTCGCTTAGCGTGATCCTGATCAACACCAGCGGTTCGGATGCCAATGTAACTTTAAGTCTTAATACCGGTGTATCCAGCTCGACAGTTTATGTGACGACTCCGGGTGGAAGTAATAAATGTACGAATAAAGGCGCATTAGGTTCCGGTAATACAGTTACCGTACCCAATAACTCCATTGCCACGGTAGCGATTACAACGGGTACGTCGAATCCAACACCGACACCGGTAGCGGGAACGCCGACCCCGACTCCCACCCCCACACCTATCCGAACCGCAACACCGACAACGGGAACAACTCCAACTCCGGTTACCGGCGGCTATGTGGTTACTTATGAAATGAATGACTGGGGTAGCGGCGCCACGGTTAACATCACCGTCAAAAACAATACCGCCACGGCGGTAAATGGTTGGACATTGGCCTGGACGTTCCCCGGCAACCAAAAGGTCACCAATATCTGGAATGCGTCATATACCCAGAATGGGGCTTCCGTTTCGGCGACAAATCTTTCACATAACAGCACTATTGGGGCCAACGGGGGTACGGTGAACTTAGGGTTTAATTTGAGCTATAGCGGTACCAATGCCAAACCCACCAGCTTTACCTTAAACGGGACGGCTTGCCAGGTCCAGTAATCAACAATAATAAGTGA
>JAEZJQ010000087.1 GCA_023436305.1 Bacillota bacterium | reverse complement strand
AAGATAGACTTACCGGGGACACCGGAGCGTCCTTTGGACGCTAGCCCCCGGCAGGGCGCGCCTTCCTTGGAAGGCGAACCCTGCACCCTTATAAAAGCTTTTTGTTTTGATCTTTACGCAAGTGCAGCATGCGGCGTGTCCGTAAGATACTTCGTATCTTCTGGACACGAGGCTGCACGGAGCGCAGAGTGTCCCCGCAAAGCCTCATAAGTTCCCCTTCCTTGAGGTCGCGCTTTTCAAGCGCGCGGGGTTAGGGGATGGTTGGCAATAATTATTCCCCATTGTTCAATTTATTTATTTCAACATATATAGTATAAAAATTTGTAAGGGGTAAATTTACGATGTTAAAAATACGGGATACTATTACTACCGGAAGTATAGCCGGTATAATTGCAACATTAGTCTTTTTATCAGTCAATTATATATTCAAACTGCTGGGATACCATTTTACTTCAACATGGGAAGCAACCGCGGGTATTTTTCTGTCGAATAATCTTGTTCATACTCCTTTGGGATATATTATTGGGTTTGTAGGACAATTTGTTATCGGGGCAAGCGGCGGAATTAGTCTGGCTTATATTTTAAAGTTCACGGGTTATGATTACTATATTTTAAAAGGCCTTGGGATGGGAGCTTTTTTTTGGGTTGTAGGTGTCGGTTTTATTGGCAAGATAATAAAAATGACGCCAAAATTTGCTGACGAACCTTTTACTAATTTTTTGATAATCGTAGACTTGGTGATATTTAGCATAATAAGCGCCCTGATTATCATAAAGTACGGTGACATAAAACAAAAATATTAAATACTCAAAAATAGGTATTTTTCAATACAATCTTCGCACTGTTAGCTTTACTTCTTCATTTTTGACACTTTGTCGTCCATAAAGAACCTTGGTTTCTTCATAGACGAAACTGTTTCCTAAAAAAAATTTTACTCATTTAGAAGGATTACTTACCTTCGCTGTCATCTTGCTCATAAGCCTACCGAGCTTTATTGGAAATAAATAGCATAATTTAACCTGAATAGTTTGAAAAAAAGAATGGCAAATTATAAATTTGTTTTTATCAATATTTTTCGCTAAACCAGTCCCAACCACACTGGCATCCGCTTTAAACTCATTCGGTACAGGTAGCGGGCTGGAAGATGTTGTTTTCGTAAGCGGTGGGTGCATAATATGAAAAGTGATTCCTGTATTTTGATATTCAATGTTTAAACATTTCGCCAGAGATTCTATGGCGCCCTTGCTTGATGCATATGCGCTTATATTATTAAAGCCCATAACACCAACACCTGAACTGGTAAAAATAATTCTTCCTTGTTGTTGTTTTTTCATATATGGCAGAACTGCTTTTGTAAGATTAATAGCGCCAAAATAGTTGACATTGAAAACACTTTTAAAATCACTTTCAAACGTCTGTTCCAGACTTGTAAATAAACATTTGCACGCATTATGGATAGCATAATCTATACTGCCAAAAGCGGTGAAAACTTGTGCTGTGCAACTATTTACAATTGATTCATTTGCAATATCGCATGTAAAATAAAGTAAATTATCCTTATATTTTTCCTTTAACTTTTCCAGATTATTGATATTTAAATCAAAAACAGCTACCCTTTTCCCCCCTGTTAAAAATTGTGACACCATATGAAAGCCAATCCCGTCATTTCCACCTGTTATGATAACACTTTTCATTTTAATCTTCTCCTCTATGAATAATATTAAGGTCAGTTCCATACTTTAGGCCGGCGGATTTGGGACGGAACGCCGGAACAATCCAGTATCGTCAACAGGTATCCCGATCTGTTCGGCTAATTTCGCTAACCCTTCCGGATCGTCAAATGTACCGATAAACGTTGGGCACGATTTGCAAAATAGACCACAAACGGCTGCATGTTCTTTATTTGGTTGAAAAGATTCTTGTTCTTCCATTTTGATATCCTTTTATTAATAATAGTTTAAAACTGCGGAACATATCTGTTCTTGGGCTGGTTTATAAGTCCTGGTAACAACGAAAGCACGGTAAAAAAAGTCCACTCAGGCCAACCATGGTAATCCCTATGTGAAAAGGATTCTTTGTGAAGTAGCTTGGTCAGTCACCCGTAACCGAATTCATATCTGCCGTCCTGGTATTTCCCTTACCATTCCAGGATTTTGGCGCAAACACCTTCGATATCCTTGGCTATCGGGTCAACTTAAATTTTGGAAATCAATTGTTCAAATCCTTTGACGATTTCGGTAAAACAGCATGGATCCAATTCAAAACCTCCGCAAATCGACAAATTCATCCGTTTAGGACGGTAAATATTTTTGGATAGTTTGTACTGTAGCATCAAAGGCCCGCTGATATCGGTTCTTTGGATTTTTAGCTTGAACTCTTCGGCGATCATACTTTCTATTAAGGCATTTCCGGATTTTTCTTGTGCCAGGATTTTAAGTTCAACCAGAAAACTCGTGAAGAAATCCAACTCAAACCATACCTCCGGGTTACACCCGGAAAATCCGTCGTTTTGAACCGCAATCGATACACCCAAACTGGGGTAAAGATCGGTTTCCAATTTCACATATTCAATGGTAATCCATGATTGTTTGTCCGCCGATTCAATTTTCAAATCCACCACTCCTCGATGACCTAATTATAATATCGTGCCATTTCTTTTTTGGTTTCCATGTTTTATCTAGCTTTACCAAACCACATATCAAAACCTCAACCAGTCATACGAAACTTGATTTAACTTACCGGAAAAACTTAATGAATTCCAAACAACATTAATGAATAATAACGTTTCCGTTTACTCAAATCTTTTTAATCAGGGTTTTCTGCAAATCATTCTTGAATAATTTGGAGCCCTTTTGAAATTATTGACTCAAATTCTTTGGTTCCTTGGATTTCATCAATGGTTTTAGGCCTTTTGGGTGATATTATATGTTCTTTAATTGTTAGCTCAAACCACTTCACATCATGCCATTGACCAAATTTATATCCGACATTATGATATATACCTACAGGCTTAAAGCCAAAAGATTCATGAAAACTTTCGCTTTTCTTATTTGATAATGTAACCCCGGCATAAACATTATAAAATCCTTGCAATTTGAGTAATTCAAATAAACAATTATATAGTGCTGAAGCAATCTTTTTTCTGTGATAACTTGGATGAATATAAACAGAAGAATCGACTGACCAGTCATAGGCGGGACGCTCACTGAATTTCGAAGCATATGCATAGCCTACAACAGTGTCATTAATCTCACATACAAGCCAAGGGTATTTTTTTAATATATTGGATATTCTGGTGCTAAACTCTGAAACCGTAGGTACTTCATATTCAAATGTAATAACTGTAGCTCTTACAAATGGGGCATAAATTTCTAACATCGACGCGCTATCCGATTCCGTAGCTAATCTGATTTTTTTGTTAATTATCATCACGTTTACTCCAAACATATTCTTTTTTGTTTTTCATACTTCCTCGAATCATGCCATAATAATAGGATATTCTGTATATTATGGAATTAAAAATAATCCTATCATAAAAAGTTAATTTAACGCCCGAAACGGACGCATTTCTGTATGAAACTCTATTTATTTTCGGTTTTATCAAGTTTATCTCTGATCCACCATCCTCCTAAGCGCTTCCACATCCCTTATCCGCACCGATGCCCGGTGAAAATCGATAATCCCCTCATCCTTCATCTGGCGCATCTCCCGGGACATGGACGGCCGGGACACATTTAAAAAATCGGCCATTTCATTCCGTTTCAGCGGCAATACAAATGTGGTTTTCCCTGTTCTCCGGGATTGTTCCAACAAAAACGTCCCGATCTTCCCCCGCATGCTTTTGATGGAAAGATACTCCACCTTCCGGTTGAGGGCCAGCGCTTTATCCGATATAATTTTCAATAAATTGACAATCAATTGCTTATGCATACCGCATGCTTTTGGGCAATTTCCGATGATTTTATCCGGCGGCAAAAAGGTGACGGCGCAAGGCTCCTGAGTATAAACGCTGGCCGGCCACCGGTTATGATCCGAAAAGGCCACCATTTCCCCGAACATATCCCCCGGATCTAACACGGCCATAATTACCCGGTTCCCGGCGGCATTTTCCTTGATCACCACCGCACTGCCCCACAGTATAATCCCAATTCCTTCAAAGTTATCACCCGCCATGGAGATGTATTCATTTTTTCCGAATTCACTGGTTTTCGGTTTCAAACAGCCCAACATTTCCTGCAATTCTTCGGGTTTAATTTCTTGAAAAAGCGGGTTGTTTGCAAGAATGGTCACCCATTTCTCATCCATTTTATTTCTCCTTGACTTTTGGTATCCATAGCTACCGATTTTCGAATTTGATTATATTATAATCGGTCTAGAAGTTCAAAATCAACCAATTTTCTCTGACAAAGCCTTTTATAAAGAATTCTTCCGTGAGAGAAAAGGAGGGTTGACTACATTAGAGTAGGAGGTTAACTATAATGAAACGGAAAATTGTGCAAATCGATGCTGAAAAATGTAATAGCTGCGGTTTATGTGTCAGCGCTTGCCACGAAGGGGCATTACAGCTTATCAACGGCAAAGCGGTACTGGTATCCGAATCCTACTGTGACGGTCTTGGTAACTGTCTCCCGGAGTGTCCCACCGGCGCTATTACCATCGAAGAAAGGGAAGCAGCGGATTTTGACGAAGTGGCGGTCAAAAAAAACCAGGATAGCCTAAAAGGTACCATGCCGGAAACCTTGGCTTGCGGTTGCCCGGGAACTCACGCCCGGACCATCGAGAAGAAGTCGGCTCCGGTAACACAGCAACAACCAACAGCTACTTTTGAATCGCAACTTAACCAGTGGCCGTGCCAGATCAAACTGGTCCCGGTGAACGCGCCCTACTTTGACAACGCCCATTTACTGGTAGCCGCCGATTGCACCGCCTTTGCGTACGCCAATATTCATCAAGACTTTATGAAAAACAAAATTACCCTTATCGGCTGTCCCAAACTGGATGAGGTGGATTACTCCGTCAAACTAACCGAAATACTCAAAGCCCATGACCTGAAAAGCATCACTGTGCTTCGAATGGAAGTTCCATGCTGTGGCGGAATCGTAAACGCCGTCAAAACCGCCCTTATAAGCAGCGGGAAACTTATTCCCTGGCAAGTGGTAACCATCAGTACCGACGGAACTCTTCTTGAAGGATAACATGAGAAATATCCTGTAAATCCCGTCAATCCTGTCTAAATTTAATATAATTTTTTTATTTGTAATTTTGTAATCGGTAATCTTGAATCTGTAATTAATAATTTAAGGAGGTATATCAAAATGTTTTGTTTTCAATGTGAGCAAACTGCGGGTGGTAAAGGTTGTACCAAAAGTGGGGCATGTGGAAAAGTACCGGAAGTCGCGGGCAAGCATGATGAACTAACCTCTGCCCTGGTAGGACTGGCCCGCGCGGCTTCCGGGAAAAGTCCTGGCAAAGAAGCCGATATGCTGATGATTGAATCCTTATTTGCCACGGTTACCAATGTGAATTTTGACCCGGCGCGGATCAACGGGTTCATCACTGCAGTCCGGCAGGAAACTGAAAAGCTGGGCGGCACTGTAAGCCTTGACCCGGAGTCTCTTTGGGAAGGCGACACGGATATTGTTTCGCTGCGTTCTACTTTACTTTTCGGCATCCGGGGCATGGCCGCTTACGCATGGCACGCCCGTGCCCTTGGCAAGGAAGACCCGGAAGTCACGGCCTGGTTCTATAAAGGGATGCGGGCTGTCGGCGAAGAACACAGTGTTTCGGAATGGCTTGACCTGCTCATGGAATTCGGCAATATCAATCTCAAATGCATGGCCCTGCTGGACGAGGCGAATACTTCAGCCTATGGCCACCCGGTTCCGACCAAAGTTTCCATGACGATTGAAAAGGGGCCGTTTATCGTAGTGTCAGGCCATGATCTGTACGATTTAAAACAATTACTGGACCAGGCCGCCGGTAAAGGCGTGAATATTTACACCCATGGCGAGATGTTACCGGCCCACGGTTATCCAGAATTAAACAAATACCCACATTTGAAAGGCAATTTCGGCACCGCCTGGCAAAATCAGCAAAAGGAATTTGAAGGTATCCCGGCGCCAATCCTGTTCACCACCAACTGCCTGATGCCACCCAAAGAAAGTTACCGGGATCGGGTATTCACCACGGCAACTGTAGGGTTCCCGGGGTTGGTTCATATTCCCGATGAGGCCGGTAAGAAAGATTTCACCCCGGTCATTCGCAAGGCCTTGGAATTGGGCGGATGGAACGAGGATAAAACCTTGAGGGGAATCAATGGCGGCGGCGAATTGATGACCGGTTTTGCCCGGAATACAGTTCTCGGGGTGGCCGGGGAGGTCATTGAAGCGGTGAAAGCCGGAGCCATCAAACACTTCTTTCTGGTTGGCGGCTGTGACGGCGCCAAACCCGGCCGGAATTACTATACCGATTTCGTGAAACAGACTCCGTCCGATACCGTGGTTCTAACTTTGGCTTGCGGGAAATACCGTTTTAACGACCTTAACCTCGGAGAAATCGGTGGTCTGCCGCGCATCATGGATATGGGCCAATGCAACGACGCATACTCCGCCATCCAGGTTGCTGTCGCCTTGGCCAAAGCATTTCACTGTGAAGTGAATGATCTGCCGCTGACCCTGGTTCTTTCCTGGTACGAGCAAAAAGCGGTCTGTATCCTGCTTTCCCTACTGGCGTTAGGCATCAAAAACATCTACCTTGGTCCGTCTCTACCCGCCTTCCTGTCATCCAACGTGCTTGCGGCGCTGGTGGAAAAATTCAGCATTAAGCCGATAACAACCCCGGAGGCTGATCTAAAAGCCATTCTCGGCAAATAAGAACGTAGCATTCATCGTTTAAAAGAAACCGCAAAATTTGCGGTTTCTTTTATTTAATGAATCATTGCAAATAATTTTCGGGCGATCCTCACCCTCAACCGCCATGATTTCCGAATAAATGGTTATGATATGGACATACCGTACAAAGTAATTTGATTGTCTTCCCTTTTTGTACAATTAATACTTTTCTTGGACATTGTGTGCTAATCTTTATTTAAGAGGTGTCATGATGTCACTCGGACAAAGAATAAAAGAACTTCGAAATAAACAAAGCCTATCCCGGGAAAGCTTGGCAAATGCCTTGGGGTTATCCTATTGGGCGCTGGCCAAATATGAGAATGATGAACGGGAGCCCGATTACCAAATTTTAATCAGTCTTGCCGATTATTTTCAAGTTCCCACAGATTATCTACTGGAGAGGAAGATCGTGCCAGAATCCGATTACATCGTGGATTTATCCGGTTTCTCAGGAGATATCAGGGAAGACATCATGAATTACATTGACTATAAGAAAGAACAGTTTAAGAAAAAATAGATCTATCCCCTTTTCATCGTTTGGGGTTCCCCAAAACCCTGTGGCGATCTTTCCCATCACTTCCTTATCAATCAATTTTCCTAAAGGAATAATTCACCCTATGCCGAAATTAAATTTATGGTATGGAAAATATTATGCCATATAATTAACCCGTCGATGGGAGGATTTCGGATGGGTATTTCCAACACGCTTGCACGAATATTGGTGGCGGATGATGACCGGGAGATCGTAAAACTAATCAGCGACAGCCTGGAAGACGAGGGTTTTGAAGTCCTGCCCGCATATAACGGCGTTCAGGTCTTAAAAATGTTGTCGGAGGCCGAAGTTTCTTTGGTGATATTGGATATCATGATGCCCGAGATGGACGGACTGGAAGTCTGCCGCCGTATCCGAAACGATATTGGCGTTCCAATCATTTTATTAAGCGCCAAAAGCCGTGAGCTCGATAAAGTAGTCGGTCTGGAAGTAGGGGCCGATGACTATATTACCAAACCTTTCAGCATCAACGAACTGGTGGCCAGGATCAAAGCCCACCTACGCCGGGAAAAACGCGGCGTTCCGGTGGCGCCGGTCAAGATTCCTGAAAATGTAATTCATTTTGAAGATTTAACAATTCAAAAAGGCACCTTTGAAGTATTTAAAAACGGCCGGAAGATCGACCTCTCCACCAAAGAGTTCCAGATCCTGTTGTATCTCATCGAAAACCGCAATCTGGTATTGAGCCGGGAACAAATCTATAATGCCATCTGGGGCAGTGGCAGTGATTTTTGCGATCTAAATACCGTAACCGTCCATATCAAAAATCTTCGCAATAAACTGGATCCCGAAAATCACTATATCAAAACCGTCTGGGGCATTGGTTACAAGTTTGCCGGGGATTCCAAAGGGGCTGTGGCATCCCGTGAAATTTAGCCTGAAATATAAATTACCCCTATTTATATTATTTGGTTTTGCCTTGTTCATTGTCGTGCTGGCTTTGTATTACCGGTTGTTTCTCATGGATAACTTGGGGCATGACTTTGAACTTTTCAAGGATCCTCTCTACCAGATCACGGATGAAATCTCCACCCAACTGAAAAAAGATTATCCAAATCAGGATAAAATCGCTAAATATCTTGATGAAGTTTCTACCCGGCGAAATACTAAGATCACCATTTATGACGTAGCCGGTAATAAGATAGCCGGTGCCGATCGGCGCAAAGGATACGGACTGAATCTCGAATTAAAAAGCTTTACAGTGGTTGGCCGAAATACTATCTATGTTGTGGAACTGGTTTACCCCTTTACTATGGATAGTTTCGGCGAACTCAACGCCTACCGGAAAGTCCGCGATATGGGTGAGGTTTTATTGTGTGTAATACTAGTTTTATTAATGGTATATTTGCACTTCTCCCTGGCGAGACCATTGGCAATACTCAACCGGGGGCTGGAAAGCTTTGATTATCGGAGTCAAACCGGCGGACACGGCTATAAAATTCCAGCCCGGTTTTACAAAAGGCATGACGAGCTGGGTGATCTGGCCCGTAAATTCGCGGCGATGCAACAACGGCTATCGGCATCGTACCGGGAACAAACGGAAATGATGGCTTCCATCTCCCATGATCTCAAAACACCGCTTACCTCAATTATTGGCTTTTTAGAACGGTTATTAAGCCAGAAGCTTTCGGAAGAAAGACAAGCCGAGTATCACCGGATTATCTACCAAAAAGCCCGGGATATCAATGAACTGATTACCGAGTTTAGCATATATGTCACCAGTGATTTGGGAAATAGTACGACCGGCAATAAAGATATCATTAATCTAGAGGAATTTTTCGAGGCGTTATGTGCCGAATATACCACCGAGTTGAAAGAAAAAGGCCTTGATTGTCATTGCCTTAATGAAGCCGGTAAGGATGATTTGTGGCTGGAAATGGATATTCAAAATATCCGCCGGGTGTTTGCTAATTTAGTAAGCAATTCACTAAAATATGCCGAACGGCTCAGTAAAATTACCCTCCGTTGTAGCATTCGGGATAATTCAGCTGTTTTCACGGTGGAAGATGATGGTCCGGGAGTTCCATCCGGGGAATTGGAGTCCATTTTCGGCAAATTTTACCGGGTCGATAAATCCCGTTCCCGAGAAAAAGGCGGCAGCGGCCTTGGTTTAGCCATCTGTCAACGTATCGTGGAAAGCCACGGCGGAAACATTTGGGCAGATCTTCCCGAAAAAGGAGGATTCGGGGTTTCATTTTCGCTGCCTCTGAAAAAAATTTTATAAAACTTAATAAATCTTTATTTTTATTTCAGCCGGGTATGGTATCCTTAAATCAAAGGGTGGCTGGAATTTGCCATACATGATAGTGCATCCAAATTATCGTGCGGAGATTGAAGTGCGAAAAAATAGTTTTTGAATTTTTCACCCTTCACACTTTACACTTAACACTTTCATACGAAGGGGGATGGCGATGAAAAAATTTATATATGGATTCTTGGTAATCGTGGGTATTCTCTGTTTGGGATATCCGGTGACCTGCGAACCTTTCTCCAAACCTCCCCGGTCTGACGCCCGGCATGTCATTGGCCGTACTGCGGCTATTATTTCAAATGCGCAGCAAGTCGCCAACCAGGGGCAGAAATGTGAAGGTCTGGGGTTAGCGGTAAGCCACCAATTATTAGCGGTAAATTTATATGCTCGTAACTTATATGGTCAGGCCATATCTCATTCAATACAAGCCCGGTTTTTAGCCGCCAAAATCATGAATAACTTAATTAATGAAGCGCTTTTTGATCGGATTGAGGAAAAATACCTCCAAAATATGCCCACCAAAAAGGAGCTTGATCAAAGACTCCGGGAGTCACAATCTCAAATCCTAAGCGACCAAGCGGCGGCAAATACCCAACTTCCTTTGGATGTTCAATGAAACACAGTTCATTTTAAAAAATTACCGGAATTATTGTCTTTCCGTTTAGTCCGTTCGTAAAAGTGCTCAAACATTACATCCATCAGGATATTTTCCAAGGGGTTATCCAACTCATTTAAATCACGGGCGGTGATATTTAAAGAATCCCGTTCCCGTTTTAGAGTCCTGATATCAATAACAACCATTCCAATCACCTCCACCAATAATATTGACCAATCCCTCACCACCGATACGGTGCATTTTTCTATTTCATCAAGTAAACGTTTTATGATTTCTATATGTATGTAAAGGAGAGACTTGAAGGATGAAGATTTTTATGACAGGCGGTATGGGATTTATAGGTTCCTATATTGTGAAGATGTTGATCGACAATGGACATGAAGTTACACTTTTGGCGAGAAATCCGGCCAAGGTTTCGGAATTTAGAACAATGCCCGGAATTTCAGTTGTTAAAGGCAGTCTGGCTGACTTTGATATTATTGAAAAAAGCCTCCCGGGGCATGACGCCTGTATTCATAACGCTCTTGGTTGGGGCGATACTCCTTTGGACATGCTGAAAAACGATACCCTCTGTTCGGTATCCATCTTTGAACAAGCCGCCGTGTCCGGCGTTAAACATTTGATATATACCTCGTCAACTGCCGCCCTGGGTGACTTCCGCCCCGATATGGATGAAGAAATGAAAAGCAAACCCAACAATTATTATTGCGCCACCAAAGCCGCCAGTGAAGAATATCTGTTGGCCATCTCCCATAATTACCCCATCCGTTGCAACATTATTCGCCCCGGCTACACCTTTGGAAACCCGGTTGTTCCAGGCTCCCCCATGGAAGGCGATACCCGCTTCAGGGATATCGTAACCAGCGCCCTGTCCGGCAAGGATATCAAGCTGATCAAAAATGACGGCACTCAGTTTATCTGGGCCGGTGACCTTGCCCTGATCTATAAAGCTGTTTTAGAATCCCAAGTTAACCAAAATATTTACTTTGGACTGGCCCGGGACTTCATCACCTGGGAACGAATCGCCCAAAAAGCCACCGAGATCACCGGCTCCAAGAGCCGGATCGTCTTCGATGAAAATATCCAATACGACGACAAACCTAATTTATTCACCTTACGGAAAATCAGGCAAGAATTCGGCTTTGCCTTTGAGAACTGGGAAAAAATCGTTGAACATCTCCAGTATCTGGCGGGAAGTCTAAAATAGTTTTTTTATTTTTTGAAAGCAAATTTCAAATACCGAAAATGAATGGCACGAACCCTCTCCGAAAAGCATACATTATCTTAGGCTGAAGCCGTAGGCTCGAGCCAGGTTAAGTCCCTAAAAGTCCGTAGCATGAAGAGTAATACTGTAAATAAAGGAGAGATGGTTATCGTGAGAGGAAGAGTGCGTGAGTTTTTCCCTGGCGGCAATACTCCGCTGGGTTTTTTTTCGTATTATGACCATATTATCGGCCCGGACGCCACCCGGATTTTGATCATCAAAGGTGGTCCGGGAGTCGGTAAAAGCTCGTTCATGAAGGAGATCGCCGCCGAATTGAATGAGCAGGGCTTCAATGTTGAATTACATCACTGTTCATCCGATCCGGCTTCTCTGGATGGAGTGGTCTTTCCTCAAATCAGTGTAGCCATGATTGACGGCACCAGCCCCCATATAGTCGATCCCCGGAATCCGGGAGCGGTAGATGAAATTCTGCATCTTGGTGATTATTGGAATGAAGCGGGAATACGTCGTGGCAAACATGAGATTTTAGCCCTGAACCGGGAGGTAGGCCGCCTATTCAGCCGGGCTTACCGTTACCTGAAAGCCGCCAAGGTAATCCATGACGGCCTGGAGTCCATTTATAGCGAAGCCCTGGACTGCGGATTGGCCAATCAAATGGCTGCCAGTTTATGCCAGACCATCATCGAAGAACAGCCTGTCAGTCCTAAACCCGGTAAGATTCGCAAACTATTCATCAGCGCCATCACCCCGGATGGATTCCTGAACTATTTGCCGGAATTAACTGAAACCATTAATATCATTTATACTATTGTAGGGCCCCCGGGTACCGGAAAGGCCACTCTCCTCTCCAAATTAGCCCAAGCCGCCGTGGAACGCGGCATCGACTGCGAGGCTTTTTATTGCGCTTTTGACCCATATAAAATCGAACACTTAACCATCCCGTCCCGGGGTTTCATGGCAACCACCGCCGTTAAACCCCACCTAATTGACCTCAACCATGTATCCGCTGTAATTGATATGAATAAATACTTGAATCCAGCCGTGACCAATCCCCAAAGAGCACTCATTGAAACCGATCAGCGGCAAGTAGAAACTCTCTTGGAACAAGCAATCTCCACCATCTCCCAGGCCAAGGCGGTTCATGACCGGATGGAAGAATATTATATTCCACATATGAACTTTACCGCCATCACCGATTTACGACGACGGACCACGGAGCGGATTTTAAAATATGCCGCCGAACAATTATAAATTTTTTTTTAAGCAGTTTCTCTTTATTTTGAAATAGGAGATAAAAATCCGCTGCATGTAACCTCTCCCCGCCACCATCAGAAAACTTTGGTCATGGCGGGCCAACAATTTAAAAAACATTTTCATCACGCGAGAACGCCTCTTGACTATTAAAATTGATTGTGTTAAGTTGAATTATAAAGGATCATGTTTTACTTAATTGTTGGGCTGCTAATTGTTAATTTATTATATTTATGGATAAATTTATCACCTACAAAGGAGTTCCGATGAGCCGCACCCGCAACCCTAACGGAGGGGGAACCATTCAATCGGTTACCCGGGCCTTGTCCTTACTGGAATTGTTAGCCAAAGAAACAAATACGATTTCACTTTCCGAGTTGTCCCATAAAGCCAATTTAAAAATGGCCACAGTCCATCGGTTGCTTACAACCCTGATGAACCGTGGATTCGTGGAGCAGGATAACTTGACCCTACGGTATCGTCTGGGAATTAAATTATTTGAAATTGGAAATGCCGCCCTCATCGTAAACGATCTGCGTTCCATCGTCCGGCCGTTTTTAAAGCAACTTTCCGAACAAGTGAATGAGACCATCAATTTGGCGATTTTAGATGGTACGGAAGTGGTCTATATCGACCAGTTGGAGTCCACCAATATGGTTATCGTCAAGATGTTCGCCCGGGTAGGCAGCCGTGGGCCGGCTTATTGCACCGGAACCGGAAAAGTACTGCTGGCCGACTTATCAGTGGATGAATTACGGAAACGGTTTTCAGGAGTTGAATTTGTTAAGTTTACTGAATATACCATTACTGACATCGATCGTTTGATCGAAGCCCTGCTAAAAATTAAAAAACAAGGTTATGCTTTGGATTTTTCAGAACGGGATCCCGGAGTCATCTGCATCGCAGCCCCGATTTATAATTATGAAGGACGGGTGCAAGCCGCCATTAGTGTATCAACTCCCGCGCAGCGTATATCGGAGGAACGGATCGAAAAAGAAATACTGCCGTTGCTATTGAATATTACCGCCCAAGTCTCCCAGAAATTGGGATTTCGTAACCAGGAGTAATGAAAGTAACCCCCATAACAAAAAACCGGCCCGCTTGGGCCGGTTTTTTTGTTCAAAATGTTAAACAATACCTTGAGCCAACATGGCCTCGGCCACTTTGAGGAACCCGGCGATATTGGCGCCAACCACCAAGTTATCGGGATATCCATATTCTTTGGCAGCCTTACTGGCGTTTTTATAGATATTGACCATAATATTCTTCAATCTGGCATCGGTTTCTTCAAATGTCCAGGAAAGTCTTTGACTGTTCTGGGACATTTCCAGTGCAGAGGTGGCAACTCCGCCCGCATTAGCAGCCTTGGCCGGAGCGAACAGGATTTTATTCTTTAGGAATACTTCAATGGCTTCCGGGGTAGACGGCATATTGGCGCCTTCACCCACGGCAAAGCAACCATTTTTCACCAAAATCTCTGCCGATTCTTTATCGATTTCGTTTTGCGTGGCGCTCGGCAAGGCGATATCGCACTTAATGGTCCAGATGCCTTTGCAACCTTCTTTATAAGTAGCGCTGGGATGAGCTTTTACATATTCACTGATCCGTTTGCGTTCGACTTCCTTAAGGCGTTTCACCGTATCCAGGTTGATGCCGTTGGGATCGTAAATATAACCGTTGGAATCGCTCAACGCTACAACTTTGCCGCCCAGTTGATGTACCTTTTCAGTAGCATAGATGGCCACATTTCCGGAACCGGATATAACCACGGTCGAGCCTTTGAAGGACTTGCCCTTATCTTTGATCATTTCATCCACCAGATAACACAACCCATAACCGGTAGCTTCGGTCCGGACCAAGCTTCCGCCCCAGGTCAATCCTTTACCGGTCAGAACACCTTCGTAAAGCCTGGTGAGCTTCTTATATTGGCCGTACATAAAACCGATTTCCCGGCCGCCGGTACCGATATCTCCGGCTGGAACATCCACATCCGCTCCAATATGCCGGAATAATTCATTCATGAAACTTTGGCAGAAACGCATCACTTCACCGTCGGATTTCCCCTTGGGGTCGAAATCACTACCGCCTTTAGCGCCACCGATGGGCAACCCTGTTAAGGAGTTTTTAAAAATTTGTTCAAATCCTAAAAATTTAACGATGCCAATGTAGACCGAAGGATGAAGACGTATTCCGCCCTTATAAGGCCCGATAGCGCTATTAAACTGGACTCTGAAACCACGGTTGACTTGGACTTTACCGTTGTCATCCACCCAGGGAACCCGGAAGATGATTTGACGTTCCGGTTCCACGATCCGTTCCAGGATTCCTGCTTTAACATATTCGGGATGCCTTTCGATAACCGGTTCCAGAGATTCCAGAACTTCTTGCACCGCTTGATGAAACTCCGACTCATTCGGATTGCGCTTCACGACCTGTTCCATTAACTCAGATGTGTACGACAATAAAATTCCACCTTTCTAAATATAATATTGAAAAAACCCAGCCCGCCATGAAGTTGCGTTTCTCCCAATACGATTTCCAAAATGGCAACCTCATAATAATTGGGTATTCTAGGAATATATTTTCACATGGTGAAAATATATTTCATAAATGATTTTATGCAATACGATCCAATATGTCAAGTCTAAAGACGAAGGTTTAAAATAAAAAAAATCCGGATGAAAATCGCCGCAGAGAAAACGATAACGCACCGCCATTCATGGGAAAACCAATCAATAGCGATGCGTTAAACTGAAATGTAATGCCGTTTTAAAAAAACCTTACATTTAACAGCGCGGCCTCAGCCAGCAAACCGCTTTTTGCTGCGTGATTTCAGTGTGGATCCGGATTTCATCATACAGGCCATCTGTATCGATCACCCGGACTACTTCCCGCCAACGATCCGCCTCAGGCACTAACACGGTCAACCGGTTCGGCTCCCCGGTAAAAAAAGACTGCTGAAAATCCGTACCGGGCGCCGCCGGATCAATCATAATATAAAACATATTGTTCTCAATTAAATTTTGGAAAAAATGAGTGCCGTATGATAATTCCGGAACAAAACCCCGGGTCTCGAAAGCTATTTCACCCAGCACCGCGAATTTATTGATCTCCGCGAAGGAAACCGGAATACCTAAAGATGGAGTACTGGAACCCCAACGTCCAGGTCCCAACAAAATCGCGGAGAGCGCACTCCCCTGTTCATCCCGGAAACCGGTTAAACTGTTTAACTTACCGACTAACCTGGCGATTTCATATTGCTCCGACTGCTTCAGTGTGGCATATTTCTCAGGAACCACATAAATGATCCGTTGGATTTGCAACTCCAAGTTCTCACCCATCATCTTACCTTGTGTGGCAAATATAAGCCGGTCGGTAGGGATTTTTTCGGGGATGGAAACCCGTTTTTGATTGCATTTTACCTGGAAGGGCCGGCACTGAAGCAAATTAATCAAGAAATCACCATCCGAGCGAAAGTTACAAGTAAATTCAGTATCCACCGGATAACCATAGGCGCTCTGCAAAGTATGCAACATTCGCCGCATGATGGCCGGGAACGAAGTCCGGCCCAACAACGCTTCAAAACTAAGATACCAGCGTTCTTCTTTGGGCGCTAATAAGAAATCATTCATCGTAGCCGGTATGCGGGAGTAATCACGCGTCGCAAACAGCGGTAAATTGGGAACCAGATTTTGATTGACCAGGCTCTGAAACGGAACCGTAATCAGATCATTTTGGGCCAGATCGATAACATCCACTTCATGTTGGGAAAAAGCCTTTTGCTCATCAAGATTGGATTCAGGCCGAATCTCCGGTTTATCCAAAGCTACGAAACGGGCATAATCTTCCTCTGCCCGATCCACCGCCCGGGTTCCCAGTCCTAAAACCATTCGCATCATTCCGGCGGCGGGGTCCATATCCGGCCGCCAGACAAATAAATTATAGGACAGAGCCACTCCGGCCGCATCCGGAAAAAAATATGACTGATTTTGGCCACCGGAAACCCGTTGGACCAGCAAGGCCATTTGTTCGTCACTTTGAGCCAAACCCCGGTTGAGACGGTACGCCAAGGCGTCTTCATTCATGGAACTGGCGTAAACCTGCCGCACCGCTTCCAAAAGTCGGTGATAACGTTCGTTTAAATTGCCTTGATTGGCGCAGAATACGCTGTCATACTCCCCCGCAAAAGCATTTCCGAAACTATCTTCCAGGAGGCTGGAAGAACGGACGATAATCGGAGCCTGGCCGAAATACTCAAGCATCTCCAGGAATTGATCCCGGATCATCTCCGGAAAATCGCCCGCAGCAATTTTGTTCTTGAGTAAAACCGCCGCTGGAAAATAATTTTCGGGTTTCTTTTGGTCCAGACGTAATTGCCAACAGTCATTCTGCACCAGAAAGGTATAATATACATCGGAACCGATGTAGAACGAATCATGGGGTTCCAAAATTTTGGACCAGTGAAACTCGGGGTCTTTGGCGAGGATTGCCCGGGCCAATAATAAACCCACCGCTTTCCCGCCGATAAAACCGGACCCAATCAGCCGTGATTTAATCTGGAGCAAATCCGAAACGCTCATATATTGAAGCGCCAGTTTGAGTATCTTTTGATCGCGGCCGATTACCATGCGTAATAATTGTTCCAAAGTCTCCCGTTCCTGATCGCGCAAGCGCGGGTCGCCGTCTTTGGCCACTTCTACCAATTCCGCCGCTTTGATAAAGATCCGGTCCCAATAATCCAACTTTCGTTCTGTTTTTCCGGCTTTATATTGCAACAGGGAATATAACCCCGTAATATCGGTACTACTGGTTAACGGAGCAAATTCCCGGCCGTTATCGGTGGAGATATGGGGTAAAAACATGGTGACCGAATACCGCTGCCAGACTTTCAATGGGTGGATACAGAAATAGTCCTTATGAAAAACATCCAACAAAATCTGGGTGGTATCCCGGATACGGGCAATGGTCTGGTAAGAATGCCGTTCGCGCAGGATTGCGAAATAAGCGATGGTCTTTAATTTAAATAAGTAGGGACAAGTAACATAAAAGAAATTGCCCACCATCAGATCGGTGGACCACTCGGGAAGCAGATCCGAAAGGCAATCGAACACATAGTAAACATTTTCCCCTTCCCGTGTAATAATGTCATGAATCTCTGCCGAAAAAGTTTCAAAGCCAAGCCCGGCATTAATTTTATACACCGCATTGGCGGTAAATTCCGCTACGCAAGGGATTATGGGTTCATGTTGCCCGAACCGCAGATAAACCATTCTTCTACCGGTTCTAAGCGCCTCTTTCACAAGAAACATGGCAAAATACCGGTAATCATCGATATTATCCACTTGCCAGACCACATTATCTCCAAGTCTTAGATCATCGAGAATCCGGTCTAAACCCGGTAAACCGGAGGAAACACGGGTATAACTCATCGGCGTCCTCCTTCATAAAATATAATCACGATTATCTCATTGCTGAATTTTCAAGGAATACTGAACTAACTCGGTTTCTTTACTGAGCTTGGGGCAGGAAGATAATCGCGGCAACCCATGGACAGGGAAATGCTTTTGGCGGTTTCATTCACTTGTTCGAGCAGAGAACGTTCTTGATGGGGAATAGAACCATTCGCCTGATAAAAAATGCTGATGGCGCCCCCGCATTTGTTTAAATAATTATATACCGGGGCACTGATTTCATGAACGGTTTCCTTGAAGCTGCTGATTCCGGCGGAGTACCGTTTGAAACGTATATTGTCGAGTTCCGCCAGAAAACTTTGTTCATTATCGATAAAATACTCTCGAAGATATTGGTTGGCGATGAAATGCTGTTCCGGCTTCTCCAAGTTGGCAAGCAATACCCTGCCGGCATTGGTTTTACAAGCAGGAATCTGAATCCCGGTTTGAATGCTGATTTGAATCGGTCCCTTGGCTTTTACGCTATCGGCGTAAACCACGTTTTGATTCGACAAGATCGCTAAATAAACCGATTCTCCCGAAGTTTGCATCAGTTCGGTCAAATAGGGCATAGCCACTTCCCGTAGATCGATCCTTTGTAAAACAGTATTTCCGATGAGAAATGCTTTTAATCCCAACCGATAATTGCCGGTCCCCTTCTCCCGTTCCACAAAACCGCTCCGGCACAATACATTTAACAGACGATATGTTGTGCTCAAATTTAATTTAACCAATTTACCAATTTGAGTCAGGGGTAATGTTTCATTTTGTTTGGCCATGACCTCCAAAATCATTAACGCCCGTTCTACAGTCTGAACTCGAATTTCACGGTGCCCAGTTTCGGACTTCATGATTAAACCCCCAAGTTTATTTCGAAAAACGAAAGACTTTTTCTTATATTAAAATTGTATTCTCCTGAAATGTTTATGTCAAGCTTTTTATGAAAAATTTAATAATACC
Source organism: Bacillota bacterium (assembly GCA_023436305.1). Classification (GTDB taxonomy): domain Bacteria; phylum Bacillota; class UBA4882; order UBA8346; family UBA8346; genus JAEZJQ01. The sequence goes on along the minus strand of JAEZJQ010000087.1, from coordinate 43,947 downwards.
TGACACGGGTTTATTGTATACGACCTATTTTCGAGAATATAACTTATTATTTAAATGAAAATGTGACATGTAGATTGTAATGATGTAAGGTAATTGTAAAACGCCAGTCCTATCTTTTGCGAAAGATTGGAACTGGCGCTTATAACTCGCAACTATTAAAGTAGCGATCCATTATGCCAAATACCATTTGCCATTCACCAGCACTATTTCCAATATACGATAAGCAATATGCTATACTTAATCCACCGGCCGATACACTCTTGAATACTCCGCAGCCAGCCGAATCGCTTCCTCCATGCTAATGGAGCCGGCAATTCCTTGACCGGCAATATCAAACGCGGTGCCGTGATCCACCGACGTCCGTAAAAACGGCATCCCGATAGTCAGAGAAATGGTCCGTTCAAAATCCACTGTTTTCGTAGCGATATGTCCCTGGTCGTGATAGAGCGATAGAACTGCATCGTACTTACCTTTTAAAGCTTGATAAAACACCGAATCCCCCGGCACCGGTCCTACTACATTCCATCCTTTTCCCTGGGCGTCCCGAATGGCCGGCTCTACTTCAAGAACTTCCTCATCACCGAACAATCCATGCTCCCCGTTATGTGGATTTAGCCCGGCTACCGCCAATACACCACTCTCAATTCCCAGCATTTTCAAAGCATTCAGGCAACGGCCGATGTAATCGAGCAATCGCTCCTTCGTCACCAAGTCGCAAGCCTTTCGCAGCGATACATGCCGGGTCAGAAAAAACACCCGCAGATTATGGACTTGAAACATGGTCAACGGGTCACAGGTATTAGTCAGACTTGCCAACATCTCCGTATGGCCGATAAAATCAATTCCAGCGGCTTTTATAGCTTCCTTATTAATGGGGGCGGTGGCTACGGCCGCAATTTCTCCGGAATTAGCCAATGCGGCAGCTTTAGCAATGAATTGATAAGCAGATTTCCCGGCCCCGGGTTGAATTATTCCGAAACGGATTTGGGCGGAGTTTATGTTTTCAAGTGAAATTAAATCAACCGTTCCAGCTCTGTATCCCCCTTGATCCGGTCTGGAAATGACCTGAAAATCCAATCCCGAATGAATTACGCCCGCAATACGCTTTAATATTTGTAGTTCTCCGATGACCAACGGTTTACAAATCCGGTACAATTCTTGATTTTGTAATGCCTTAACAACAATCTCCGGCCCGATTCCGGCCGGATCTCCGATGGGGATTCCAATGATGGGTCGTGACATTTAATTCACTCCTCTTTTATAGATATTTAAATCGATGAATTATTAACCTTGGAACTCGGAAAACTCGTACCCGCGCAACTCGCAATTTTCAACTCGCAACCTCCCTGTAGGAATGATTTCAGTGTAATTTTTAAAATATTCGATCTGGCAATAGAATTTACCTTTGCGGAACATAATTTTATCGGAATAAAAGAAGAATTTATTTGGTTCAAATCATTGAATAATATATTGGGAAAACATATTTTGTCGATATTATTAACGGAACTCCGGTAAGGTATGCGGTAATGTTGACATATTTTATTAAAATGTGAAAACCCGGAGAAAATCAAACGATTAAAGGAGAGCTTTTCATGAAAACACTAAAAATTATCCTTCTGGTTTTATTGATTATGGTATTTTTGATACCTATCGCCATTGATGCCCGTGTCTATTTTCTTTATGACTCGGAAACAAATAATATTTTGGTGATGGGGGAAGACGAAACCAAGTTTACAGAAAAGGTCAGTTTAAATAAAAATCCCGATTTAATCATGCCGACTTATGATCCCGATAAATACCTGGCTATTTTTACCCCCGGGGAGCAAAAGAAAGGCGACAAAAAAAAGAACCAAAGCGTAGCGGGGCAATTGGTAATTTTTAATATTTCCACCGGGCGGACCGAAGACTTGGTAGAACTTGGTTATTACCCCTTTCGATGGACCTACACCAATGATTATAAAAATTTCTTTATTTCTTACCGGCCGACTCCGGCTTCAAGTACTGTGGAACTTCTCCACTATGATATTGCCAATTCCAAAACCGATAAAATAAGTGATTTTGCACAAAATGTGACCGATCTAACGCTGTCATCCGACGGCAGTAAAATCTATGGATTAACAACTTCGGGAAAAAAAGCCGAGCCGCAATTAATCAGTCTCAAATACGCTCCGTTTGAGATTATACATACGATGCCCGCCGGTGAAAAGCCAATTGAAATTTTTACTCTTGATAATAACCATGTTGTGATTATCGACCAAGGCCTGAAGCGTCATAAAGAAGGTTGTATTCGATTAATCGATATGGATAATAACACAATAATCGAAGAAGCGGAATTTAATGGGGGCGGATATTATTCATGGTATAAAGAGCAGCGTACCCTAATCGTTGGTATCGGGAGGCCGACACTTGGAGCGTTTGGACAATTAAAGGGCAAAGGAAAAATATTCAAAATAAATGGTACGGCAATTAAATCTTGGGAAGTTCCGAAACCATGGTTGAACTTTGAATATATTCCGGAAAAGAATTTACTATATGTCATACGTGAAAAATCACTGGATGTGGTCAATTTTGATTCCAATCCGGTCACGATAGAAACTGGTTACAACACATATAATGATGGGGGTTATATTCGTTTTTATGAGTTTATGGAAATCCCTGATTCCAATATTGGTTTGGTTTATTGCTATTATAACAATGAAGTAAGATTTATTGATTTAAACGAGAATACGCTTATTAAAACGGTAAAATGCGGCCGAAAGGGACGATGGGCCATTAATTCATTTTTTGGCGCGACAGCGAAAGTAAATATTACCACCAACCCCCAAAAGTCGATTTTTTATGTGTTAAATCGGGCCACTCAGGATATCACCGTTTTGGATCGGAGTTTTAACCAGGCTACACTATTAACACCCCCAGAGATAGAAAAATATATAGGAATGTATCAATTTAAAAAACCCGGGTCAGATACCCTGGTAACTACAACGAAGAAAATTTACAAGTTGAATTATGAAACGAATACTTTGGAACCAATTTATGACTTTAAAACCGATACCTCTTATACTTATTTTTATCAAGGCAAAAACCAGTTGATTTTAGTATCCGATAATGAACTATTGGTCTTTGATGTTACCAATTTAAATTTGGGCAATCAATTTGATTTATACAGTAACAGTATTAGTACAGATTCCACCGGCTCTAATTCACAAGAAAAGAAACCGCGTTATCATTTCATTAAAACACTATAATAAAGATTCACAAACGGAGCAGTAATGAACCAAAATAAAAGTAAAAGCAATTCGAAAGTCAAAATAGAAAACGAAGACCAATTTTTAAAAAATCACTTCGTCTCTAATCTTACCCGCGATCTGTTAACCTGGTACCGTAAAAATGCGCGTTCTCTTCCTTGGCGGGCCTCCAGCGTTCCTTATGAAATATGGGTTTCAGAAGTAATGCTGCAACAAACTCGTGTGGAAACCGTTATTCCTTATTATCACCGGTTCCTGGAGCAATTCTCCACCATTGAAGCCTTGGCCTCGGCGCCGGAGCAAAAAGTTCTCAAAGCCTGGGAGGGTCTTGGCTATTATCGCCGGGCCCGCTTATTGCAACAAGGGGCGCAAACCGTAATCACCCGGTTTGGAGGCAAATTGCCCGCCAACCCTGAAACACTAAAAACAATACCCGGAATCGGCACATATATGTCGGGCGCTTTAGCGAGTATCGCTTTTAATCTGCCGGTTCCAGCGGTGGATGGCAATGTAATCCGTGTCGTTACCCGTATTTTGGCCTGGGAAGAAGATTCGGGCACTTCCCATTCGCTAAAAACGATTACTCTTTGGGTAAAAAACCATTTCCCACCCGAAGCCGCCGGAGAATTCACGCAAAGTCTTATGGAACTGGGGGCTATGGTTTGCCTCCCCCGAAATCCACATTGCGGCCAATGTCCAGTGCATGATTATTGTCAAGTTATAACTGCCGCAGATGATCCATTGCGTTATCCGGTAAAAAAAGCCCCCCGGGAGGTTCCCGCCGAACGGCGAATTATTTTAAAGATCTCATGGAACGGCCGGCATTTGTTATTAAAACGCCCTGAAACCGGTCTGCTGGCGGGGCTTTGGGAATATCCCAACCTTTTGGCGAAAGCTGATGACGATCCCTCCAAGTTGGCCAGGCGCTGGACAAAAAAGCACCTTGGTAAAGCTTTAGAGTTTCAATTTCTATCGGCTACGGCTCAGACTTTTACCCATCGGCGCTGGGATTTGGAGATAATGGAAACGGAATGGGCGGATAGCGCTAACCCTCTAACCCCTCCGGAAGGTGGCTGGTTTTCACCGGAAGCGGAACAACAGCTGCCGCGAGTGGCTTTTGTAAGATTATTAAAATCTAAATAGATTTTAATAAAAACCTCTTTTAAAAACTCGCGAAAAACTATAAAATAAAAACGTATCGTTAATGTAGTTTTACTCAAGAAAATATCTTTAAAATTCCCTAAAAACTACTTTTTAAGGATGATTATACAACCCCATTTAGAAAGGACTCTATGATATGGCTTGGTATCAAACAGCTTCAGGGAATTTTACGTATCTCATCGCTTCTGCGACACTTATCACGATTTCCATTCTGGTCATCATTCTAAACCCGAAAGAAGAAGCCAATCGATGGGGAAGCGCCTGTATTTTCATCAACGGGATAATATTTTCCATAGATTATTTTCATCTCCATAGTTTTTCAATCATTTATTTTATATTTTACCCATACACATTATTAATGTTTAGTATGTGCTATACCCAAATATATTTAGTCCCGCCAAAATGGAAAAATAAAATTCCCTGGCTCGGTCTAATACCCCCAGCTATTCTATTTATCATGAATATCGTTTTCCCCGACATAACTTTTACCTTCCCCTATTTTCCATTTTGGGTATTTTCATTTTTAATCACCCATTTTTTATTAATCTATTCATATTTCACCACTAAAAACCCTGAAATCAGACGGGAAAAATTTCTAACTTGTGTGATCGTGGTCCCGATTACGTCCATAGACTTAATCTATAATACTTTTCATGACCTCATTAAGAAACAAGTGTTGAATTTTGAGCTATACCAGATAATCGTGTTCTCGTCCATATTTATTACCATATTAATCAAATACGGTATCCTCGGTGTTAAATTCCGGCTTGAAAAATCCCGCTTAAACAGCACCATGCAGGCCATGACCTCGGGAACGTCCTTTCTAAGCCATACCATCAAAAATGAAATTCAAAATATGTGGGCTTGCATTGATAAAATTGAGTCCTATATGGATGAATCCGAGCAAGCTCTCCAAGAAAATCTCCACTTCATCCGAAACTCGACCAATCATTTATTAGCCATGGTATCCCGTATGAACGAGCAAATGCAGGAAATTGTTTTTACCGAAATGCGGATCCGGTTGATTGATATCATTGAACAAACATTAAGCCTGGTTGCTCCGCTGCTCCAATCGAAAAGGATCAATGTGATTAAGGAATATACGATTGATATTTACCTCATGTTCGATCCCATTCACTTGCGGGAAGTATTGAATAATATTTTTAAAAACGCCATCGAAGCCACGGACTCCGGCGGCACATTGTCCATTCATATTAGCCGGGTCAATAAATGGCTTGTCCTGGCGGTTAAAGATACAGGAGTTGGAATACCTAAAGACACTTTACCCCTGATATTTAATCCTTTCTTTTCCACGAAGAATCAAAAAGTAAACTTTGGACTGGGTTTATCTTACTGTTATAATGTAATGCACCAATATGGGGGACTCATTGAAATTTACAGCGAAGAGAATAGAGGCACTACGGTATTTCTAAACTTTAAACTGCAGAAAGTATTAGATAAACCTTGATAATCATGGTTGCTCTCCGGTTTAAAAGATAATCCCCTCTGATTCGGATTGGTTCCGCAGAGGGGATTCATTTTTTCGACTTGCAATCTCTCTGACCCAGAAAAATACTGGTTGTTACTTGGCGCCTTTCTTCTGTATCACCTTATCTTTTACGGTAATTTCATATTGGGCGCTCAATTTTTTAATCACCGTACAGGTCGCCGATTTTTCCTTGACTTCGGTGACTTTAATTTCGGCTATATTTTCAACCACCATATCTAATACTTCCCCGGTGTCGGGGTCCTTAACTTCCTCAACTACACGTTGTACCATAAATACCATGGCCGCTTGAACTCCCTCGCCGGTTCCTACGTTAATGATGACCTTATTGCCATTCACATAGGCCACCGAACCAACAATGGGGCTATCGTTCACCGGACCACCCTTTACTTTTTCAGAAAGCCCTTTGGCAACCTGTTCTACCGCTTCGCGGAGGGCTATCCCTAAGTTGGTTCCCCTGAATTCGTCACTTCCAAAATCAACGGAATTATAATCCACCGACAGGCTCAACCCGGACTGGTTCTTTTCTCCCCGGCCCGTCACTGATGCGATAATTTCCGCAGAGGCGGTGTCCACCAACCGGGCGTCAATGGCCACCACCGCATTCGATTTATTGACTCCCAGGGAATTTCCTCCCAAACTAAGACCTCTATTCGTAGATTTTATTGAAAACTCAGTCACCCGGCCCATTATCAAATACTGTACGCCTAAAATTTTCCCGATTTTCGCCGCCGAACGGGTATCCACCCGGCCGGAAGCGCCAAAATCCTGTTCCTGAATCACATTGTCCACTTGTTCGCGCTCAATCAACCGGAATACTTTTGGAGTTTGGTTAAGTAAAGCGGTAACCAGTTCATCACCGACCCCTTTACCCACATCAAAATTATCGCCCCACCAGTGATCGTTAATGGAACCGTCGTCGAAGGGCAATACTGCGACTTTGGGAAGCTTTTCCGCTGCTCCCACCCAACCTGCAGGCAAGGTGATACTCAGTAACAAAACCATCATCAGAAATACGCCAATCATTTTGCGGGTCATTATTCAAACCTCCTTAAATTGTATATGAATCAATTGTCTTGGAAAGAAAGATATATAATTATCCATAATTTTTAGGAACAATTAATAATTCGTTATAAACTATTATTATCCTGGTGATGTAAAAAATACTATACTTTTTCTCCTGAAAAAATTATTTTGATAGAAATATTATCGTCTGCATAATATAAATAGTTTATATAAACCCCCGGGGAAAAATCCTCCTTATTTAAACGCCCCATCCTGCGAATGTTGGTGGATAATATTTTTGGTTAATTTGAAAATAGGTTCGTTTTCATAGCTGGTTGTGATACCATCAAATCCTGTTAGTTATTAAGTTAAAGTATTTTTTAACCGATATTTTTTACATAAAGATTGGACTGTTATTAAAAATATCTAGGAATTATGGAAAAGTCACGAATCGCCCAAAAGAATACTTACACGCCACGCTTACTTGTTGTTTCTTCCGTGGGGCGTATATAATTGATATTCTTTTTTATTATCGGGTATTTTTCCGTCCAAACATCAGGGAGGTGCTTTTTACTTTGAACAATTCCTTAGTCAAATCAAATCAACCGGTGCGCCTGGGAAAAACCGGAGGTAAGGGAGTTAAATTCAGTCTGGCCATTAAAGTAATATTAATTACAGTTCTTTTGATTACCGTAGTGTCGGCGGTTGTCAACTTTATCATATTTAACCTAAGCTCTGAAGCCATGGCGGACGAAATTCACAACAAGTTGATTATGATTGCCGCCAATTCCGCTATCAGTATCGATTCCGAAAAACTAAAGCAAATCACCGGGCCGGAAGACGAAGGCAACCCGGCTTATTTGGAACTTCAAGCAAAATTACGAGAGATTCAAAAGGCCAGCCGCGGTAAATTAGAGTTTGTTTATATCGTTACGAAGTCCGGCAATAAATATACTTATGTGGTTGACAGCACCCCCATCGGTGACAAGGACCATTTACCGGTGGGGAAAGAATTTGCGATCAATGATTTTCCTAATGCCCGGAATGGTTTTTTATATCCCACCGCCGATAAAACTATTTTATTTGACACGGAAGTCAATGCTTTTTCTCAATCCGGATATGCCCCGGTTAGGGATTCGAATGGCAATGTAATAGGTATGATTGGTATCGATATGGATGTAACAGTTCCGGCCAAAGAAACTGAAAAAATAAGAAAAGCTGCGACTATCGCATTTATAGCCTCCCTGATTTTAGCCATATTATTGAGTATCGTATTCTCCATTTATTTAACCAAGCCAATTTCACTCCTGACCAAAGCCACCCAGAAGATCACCGACGGCAACTTCGAAGCTACCGTTATGGTGAACCGGAATGATGAGTTGGGTTTACTGGCGGAATCGTTTAACTTGATGACTTTGGATTTGAAAAAGTCCCATGAGACATTAAGGAATTATAACCTGGAACTGGAGGAAAAAGTCCGGCAAAGAACCTTGGAAATTACCCAAATCAATAAAGAAGTCAGGGAAATATTAGATAACATCAGCCAGGCGATATTTACCATTGATCGCAACTTCAATTTTAACCCGCAGTATTCAAAGTTCGCCGGGAGCCTTTTTGGCAATCTCCAGTTTGCCGGAAAAAGTCTTTTGGAAGTATTTTTTCCCATCGATAATCAAATGGCGGAGCGCAACCATCTCCATTCCTGGTTGCAAGAGGTTTTCGATCTTGATTCCCTTAAGAGTTGGGGAGAGCTTAAACCTTCGCAGCCGGTTAGGGAAATCTCTGTCCGAACGAAGAATGAAAGCGGGTTTGAAATCACCAAGTACATTAAAATCGATTTTCAGCCGGTATTAAATCCCCAAACGTTTGATTCCGGGGAGATGGTAACCACGATCATGGTAATTGCCCAGGATATCACCGAACGGAAAGCCTTGGAACAAGAGATTGAAAAACGGGAGAAGGAACATAAGGACAATATCAATCAAATTGTAGAGATCATTAAAATGGATCGGGAGCTTTTCCAGGACTATATTGACGAATGCAAAGAACATCTGGTGGAATTTGAACCCAAATTAATTCAGTTGAAAGACGACCGCAGCAATATGGATCTGGTCAATGACATGTTCCGGATTATGCATACCATTAAAGGAAATGCCCGTATTTTTAAACTGGAAAGAATCGAGCATGAAGCCCATAATGTTGAAAACATTCTGAATACAATTCGTAAAAATGAAAAAGTAATGACCGATGAACTGCTGGATGAAATTTTCAAACGGTTGGATCGCTTCAATGAAATATTCAATGTAATGTTGGATATTTATAATAAGATCTCGCAAGGAAAAGCGCTGGATACCGGGAAAACCCGCAGTGGCGAAAGGCAGCGCGATGAAAGCGAGATTTTAAAAGTCCGGGTTCAAGAAATCGATCGGCTGGCCGAATTGATTAAAAAAGTTGAAGCAGCCGTATCTATTGCCGGTCCGGCGCAAGTCGCGGAACTGCAGAACCTGTTTGCGGAAACCGAAAAACAGTTTCGGGTGATCCGCAAAGTGAATCTCGGCAAGTTATTTGTCAGAATACCCCGGCTTGTCAGAGATCTTTCAAAAGAACTCGGCAAAAAAGTTCACCTCAACATCAAAGGTGAAAATATCGAGGTGGACAAAAACATTTTTGATAAACTGTCCGATCCCATCATTCACCTGCTTCGCAATTCGCTGGACCAGGGCATTGAAAGACCGGATGAGCGAATCTCCTTGGGCAAGCCGGAGGAAGGGACCATCGAACTGGTAGCCAGTGTAAATGACTCTAATTTGTTGGTTGAAATTAGTGATGACGGGAAAGGAATCAACCTCGAACAAATTAAAGCCAAGGCCGTCAAACGTGGCCTGTTGACGCCTGAAATGGCTTTGGATATCACCGATGAGGAAGCCATCGACCTGGTCTTTACACCCGGATTTAGCGCCAATGAACAAGTGAACGCTATATCCGGCCGGGGAGTCGGTATGGATGTCGTGAAGACCACTATTGAAAATACCTTGAAAGGAAATATCATCTTGTTAACCCAACCCTATTACGGACTTAAAGTAAGACTAATTATACCGCTCGTGGATTAGCGTTGCGCCAATTCGGGATAAATCCCCTCTATATCGGTGAAACCGGGGGAGAAAACTGGCTTTGGCCCGTCCGGTGAATAATTTAATCGGGTTGAACGCGGGAATGCGGGGCAACATCGTACGCCGTTTATAAATTGGAATAAATATGATACGATGTAAAAGATATTACATTCAGAAGGGGGAAAAAAATGAAAAAAGTATTGATATTGGCGGCAATGATGCTTCTGGTGCTACTTATTTCGATAAATACCTTGGGAGCCGTAAGAAGCTTGGGCGACGGTCCCGCCACCGTTGATCACTGGTATTCCATCGAACCCGATACGCCTTATTTTTTAGGAAATTTTTATGGTATAAATCAAGAGACAGACCCCATCCAAATTTTAAATTTTGAAATTTATAAAAATGACCAAACTTTTTTTACCTACAACTATAATTTTGTAGGACCCATCAGTACGTTAAACCTATCCGGCAGCTTTTTATTCGACTCCGGTTTCTTCATCGGAGTCCGGTCTACAACGGTTGAAGACCACTCAATGTATCTTTATGGGCATCAAACAACCCTCTCTCCCGGGTACCGGGCAGCCATCGATGAAAACAGTTACCTTGCGGCCAGTTTTGATTTTGTCAGCACTCGTTTTGAGAGTAAAATTATCGCATACGATTTCAGTGGAAAAATTTTTGCCGAAGGGTTTAAAATAACGGGTGATTTTAGTTATTACCCCGATACGGAACGGGTGAACGCGGCTTTGGAAGGCGCCCTGGTTGTTTCCGAACATGTCGTCGCCGGTATGGATGCCAATTATAGTAGTGCAACTCAGGTAATCGATTATACCGCCGGATTGACCTATGCCGGAGAACCTCTGACCGTGGATGCCCAAACCGGTTATATAAGTGAATATACAGACTATTTCTATAGTATCAACGGAGTTTTCAATGTATCCGATTTTCTACATTTTGGCGCAACTTATACCAAATATAACCAGGATCTGAATGGCTGTCTGGTTTTAAAAGCTCAATTCGGAACTGACCATTCCAAGTTCGTGTTAAAGTACAATTCAGCCAATAATACTTATTACGAAGCATTAACACTGGCATATGAATATAAATTTAAAGAATAAGAATGTTTATTAAGGAGGTTTTCATTTAATAAAATACGGGCGAAGCGCTCTCCGACCTTAATGCGCTCGATGAAAAGGTGCAGAAGCTCGCCGGTCAGTTCCGGAATCTCGATGTAGCGTTTCGCCTTCTCCACGAAGCGGGACACATTGGTGATGGACGCTTCCAGCCTCTCCATCCGCTCTACCGACGTGGGTATTTTTACGTTACGGCAATGCGTGTATAATGAAGACTACAAGGCCCGGTCTGGAGGAAGCGATGCGGCTGATTGATAAGAAGGGAGAATTGTATGGAAATTAGAGAGGTTTTGCCGGTTCTCATTCCCGGGGTATTGCTCCAGCTATCCATACAGGTTCTCTACATCAGAAGGTGCCTGAAGGATAACAGGTTCACGCCGGCTAAGCGCTACCTGTATGCCGTGATGATCGCTGTTTTCAATTTGCCCGCCGCGGCCGTCTACCTGTTCAAAAGCGGTGAAAAGCCGCCAGCCGATACCACGTCTGACGGGGACGAGAATGTCGCACCCCATATACGCAGGGGCATTTTTCTCTTGCTGGTGACGGCTTACGAAGTGATGGGGATGCATATGCTGGCAGAAAATACCGGGAATCCACTTTACACCCCCTTGGCTACGCTTCTCTCCATATCCTTTCTTTTGATGCTCCTGTACAATTTGATCCCTACGGAAAACCGCCTTGCAACCGGTCCTCTTTTCCCGGTGCTGCAACTTACGCTGTGCGCTCCCATCCTGTATTTGGATCATTCCGGAGACAACTTGTATCTCGCGTTGATTGCGGGAATCAGCGCAATCAACCACGCCCCGCTGCCTCAGGCGAAGGTGTATGGGATCGGCGCGCTCGGCACTTATCTTGTGGGCAGCACGGCAAAAACAATCCTGATGTCCGCCACTTCCGAAATGAGCCAAATCGTTCGGTATTTTTTTGTAAACATGTTGGTGGTTCTGCTTGCCCTCATCGCCTTCTATACGCTGAAAAAGCAAATGGTGACAAGCAGACGATTGGCTGCCGCCCTCCATAAGGTGAAAGAGCAATCCGAACAGCTTAAGGGTATGGCCGTGGTCGATGAACGCAACCGCATTGCCGCCGAAATGCACGATACGGTCGGCCATACGCTGACTGCGGCCGTCCTGTCTTTAGAAGCGGCTGAAGGACTCCTGTCAAAGCAGCCGCAGCAGTCGGTGCAAAAGCTTCTTCAGGGAAAAGAGCAGGTACGGCGCGGACTTTCGGAGCTTCGCGCTTCTGTCAAAGCGGTCAGAGTGGGAAACAAAGCGGAATTTACCACCGCCCTCCGGCAGCTTTTACAGGAAATTCGTTCGGACACCGGGCTTGACGTTCAAAGCGTCATCGACTCGCAGGTTGGTCTGCCTCCGCTTCAGGCAGGCATCCTGCTTTCAGCGGTAAAGGAATGCGCGACGAACGCTATCAGGCATGGACATGCATCGGAGGCGGACATTCTGATTCAGGAGCATAAAGGACAGCTTCGGCTTGCCTTTACGGACAACGGCGTCGGATCGGCTGATGTGCGGCCCGGCTCCGGGCTATCCATCATGCGGGAGCGCGTGCAAAGCGTAGGCGGAACGCTGGAAATAGAGAGCGCGCCAGGAGAAGGATTTACTATAAGCTTTACAATCCCTGTCGCGCAGGGAAAGGAAGATGCGCCATGAACCAAATCACTGTCCTGCTGGCGGACGATCAGACTATTATCCGGGACGGACTGCGCGCGCTTCTCGCGACTTATCCGGACATCCAGGTGGTTGCGGAAGCGGAAAACGGCATGGAGGCCTATGAGCAGTCGAAGGTCCACCTCCCTCATGTTGTACTCATGGATATCCGAATGCCGCAAATGGGCGGCGTTGAGGCCACGCGCCTGATTAAACGGGATTTTCCTGAAACAGCCGTTCTTGTGCTGACCACCTTTGACGATGATGAAACCATACTTGGAGCCATCACCCACGGCGCTTCGGGGTATCTTCTTAAGGATATCAGCGGGGCTAAGCTGGCGGAGGCAATCCGTGACGCCGTGCGGGGAACCGTGATTCTGCCGGGAAATATCGCCGCCAAAATCACAAAACACCTCGTCCGGCAAGGGCGGCCGGAAACAGCGCTTTCGGACTTCACAAAGCGAGAGCAGGAAATCATCCGTCTGCTGATGCAAGGAAAAAGCAATCAGGAAATCGCGCAGATGCTTTTTTTGACCATCGGCACCGTTAAGAATTATGTCAGCCAGATCTATAACAAAGCCGGAATCGCCGACCGGGCGAACGCCATATTGCATTTCAAAGAATTGGGATTTTAAGGGGTTCAACTTTTAAGAACGGGGGCGCGGCTCCCGTTTTTTGTTACCTGAAATATGACTCCAGTCACTTGTCATATGACCGTTTATTCCTCTATACTGAACATGGAATAAAACCAAATGAGGGGACTTACGTCATGAATGAGTTGGTGCTCACAAAAGAAACGCTTCTGATTCTGTCCCCGCTTTTTTTCCTTCAGATAAGCCTGGCTGTATACTGTGGGATCAAAATCTTCAGGGAAGGCGTTGAGAACCTGAACAAGTGGGCTTGGCTTTTCATTTGCCTGTTTTTCAACGTGATCGGCCCAGTCCTCTTCCTCCTGGCGGGGAGAAGGAAGGAGTTCAAATGATTACAGTAAAGGGACTTTCAAAGGCTTTCAGGCATTAAAAGGGCTGGATATGCATGTAAAGACCGGTGAGATTTATGGCTTTATCGATCAAAATGGCGCGGGCAAAATCACAACGATGAACATTCTCGCCAGTCTCTCCCGTCCTGTGCAGGGCGAATGCGTTGTGAATGGAAAGGATGTCGCAAGGTTTACACATCCCGGCGATCTATGCATAGGCTACCTTCCCGAGGACCCCAAGTTCTATCAGTGGATGACCGCGCGTGAAACCTTGGTCTTTCTGTCCGGCACACGAAATACCGAATGCACCCAGGAAATTATCCATTGGATCGGACTTGCACAGGCGCATAATCGCCTTGTGGGCGGGTTTTCCCGGGGCATGAAGCAGCGGCTTGGCATTGGCGCTGCCCTCATACGAAACCCGGAGCTTTTCATTCTTGACGAGCCGTCCTCGGCCCTTGATCCGGAAGGAAGAGGCGAGGTGCTCCGCCTGATTAAGGACTTAAAGAACATGGGTAAAACCATTCTGTTTTCCACGCACATTTAGACGATGTCGAGCGTGTCTGTGACACGGTCGGTATGATTGACGCAGGACAAATGGTGTTTCTCACCTTATCGCGGCTGAAGCGCATGGAATGGAATGTGCGTACCATACAATGAAAGGATGGATAAGGTTGAACATGAAATACTGCAGATGGATTTTGCCGGTTGTGATTTTAATTCTTTGTTGGTCAACTGCTTTGGCCGGGACTGAACTCCCCAGCCCCCTCCTTGCGACTCACCGGGAAAACGGGGTTTTACGGGCCGGCCAAGGGTGGGCCACCGAGGTTAATGGGTTAAAAGTCGCCTACTTCAAAGGAACTCCCGAAGAGATCGGCGCTCAAATGTATCATTTAATCGTGGCTCCCCAAGAAAAAGAGATGCTGGAGGCTTTTGACAAACTCAAACGGCTTAACTTGACCGGGAGGTTTTGGATCCGGTTGTTCAAGAACTTTTATGCCGGTTGGAAATTCATCCCCAATTTCAAGCGCTTTACACCCCCGGAGTATCTAAGAGAGCTACAAGGATTCGTTTGGGCCGCCTCCCGCGGGAAAGACACCGATATCAATGAACTCATCATGAGTAATGCCTGGCAGGATATAGGATTGGTCTACGGCGGATGTTCATTCTTTGCGGCCTGGAACCGTTCCACCGTTAACGGAGATATGATTATCGGACGCAACTTGGATTACAGCGTACTGAAAGATATCGCCAAATATCAGTCGCTGAATTTTTATCACCCCGAACAGGGTTTGAAGTTTGTTACCTTGAATTATCCTTCCATGGTCGGCATGATGCAGGGCATGAATGAAAAAGGAATGGTCATCGCCATGACCTATTCCACTGCGGTCCAGGAAGAACTCACCGTATCCGGAATACCCTTCACCATCATGCTTCGTCATGCATTGCAATATGGCGGAAATCTGGATCAGATCATACATATTATCAAGAATTCCCCCCGTACAGTAGGTCTGAACATTCTGGCGGCCGACGCCGTGAACCAAGAGGCTGTTGTTATTGAGGTTACGGCTCACCGGATGGCGGTCCGGCACAATTCCGAATTTATATACGCCGCCAATCGTTTTGCCAGTGAATCCCTTAAGGCCTACCAAACCGACGGCTGGCTAAGCTCCGCGCTCCGGGAATCCCGTTTCGACTCACTGAAGAAGCTCTGGGAGGGTAAATATGATATTCACCGGGCGGCAGACACCATGCGGGATAAAAACGATCCGGCCGTTTCCGGATCCGGCTTCCTGCCGGGAATTGAAAACGGGGCTACCATCGCCAGTATACTATTCAACCCTTCCCGGCTGGAAGTGTGGGCAAGTAATAAAAGCGGCGAATGGGCTCCTGACGGTTCTTACATAGGATTCTCCGCCGCCCGGATATGGGCCGCCGGACAACCGGAACCACCGTTGGGGGTGATCCCCGCCACCGAGGAAACCGGTTATCTCCTGGAATGGCGCCAAGTTATAAAAGCGGAACATAACCCTATCCCTGAAGATATCCTGAAAACAATGGAACCTATCGTTCAAAAGCACCCGGAAGCCGAATTGCCTTTATTTCTCCTGGGCCAAAGCTATCTTAGGACGAATCGGCTTGATCGGGCCCGGGATGTTTTGAACCAAATGGTTCAGTTGCCCCAAATTGCGGAACCCTATTACCTATTGCCAGCCTATTTTTATCTGGGGGCCATTTATGATACCCTGGGTCACCGGGAAAAGGCTCTGGAACATTACCGTTCCGGCGTACAGATTAAAATCCCCGATCTTTATCAGGAACACTTTTACCAAAAAGCTTGTAAAACAGGATTGAAACATCCGCTGGCCGTCAACTCCAAGGGCGTCATCGTCCGGGCCGGGAAGGAGAACCGCCAGTGAAGACTTGGAAAAATCATTTTACTATATATTTGTTGATATTGCTGTTATTATTATCTCCTGTCCTTGCAGACGCTTCAGCGGAAGCCTCCGTTGCAATCGCCGAAATTATCATTACCGGAAATACCCGGACCCATACCGGGGTCATTATCCGGCAGCTCCCCTTCAAAAAAGGGGACATGTGGCGGGAAGGCTATCGCGATTTGGTGCTGAAGCGGTTGCAGGCCATGAACATGTTTGATCCCACCGAAACCCGGGTTACAATGGAAATCATCGAGCCGGGAAAAGGACGGGTCATTATCCGGGTTTGCGATGGCGTTCTTTTATATCTGGAACCCCTTGAATTCGTGGCTTTGAGTTTACAGGATCTTCTATCCTCTCAATATAACCTGACCCTCTATAATCCTTTGGGAAACGGCCTTAGTTTTTCCGCCGGTTTCAACTGGAACGGCAGGCCTGCTTATAAACTGGCAGCCCATCTCGCGGGCGGCAAGGGATGGATTCTGGGCGGATTTTGGTCGCAATTTGATTCCATCCGCCAGTTCTACCCTAGTGGCAAAGAATCGCCTCAATATACCGCCGCCGGTACTTCAATACAGCTCACCGCAACTCGCTACGCCACCGAAAGGTTCAATTACGGAATAAGTATGTTTTACAACCCGGTAATGTACAGTCAAAACCCGGGGGAAACTCAAACCCAAAACTACCTGTCCGTAGTTCCCCGGATAAATTGGGAATATTGGGCGGAATACGAACTCGCCTGCCGCTGGGGAACTGATTTGACCGGAAACTCCCCTTCCGCCAACGCCGGAGTATTAAAAGCAAAGAAAGAATGGCCTATCGGAAAAAATAATTTGGTTTTCGCCTTGTCCACCGGCTATATGTCGCCGGGCGCCCCGCTGAACCAGCAATTTGTCATTGGGGGGTTCGGATCGGTACCGCTACGAGGACACAAAGCCGCATATATCGGAGATTCATTTCTCACAGGCTCCTTTGAATACCGTTACCGTCTAAATCCAGCTTTCTGGTTGATTGGTTTTGTCGATACCGGACGAATGTCGGCCGGAAATGCCCAATATCCCTGGATAACCGATATCGGCGCCGGTTTGGCCATCAATACCCCCCTAGGATACCCCTTCCGTATCGACATCGCCCAAGGCATGACCGATAGCCGGGGAATTCGTTATAATTTCGGGTTTGATTTGGATTTTTAGAAGGCCATTTTATTATTAAGAACACCTGTAAAAAGGCTGATTAACGCCGTCAAAGGTCTGAAAGGAGTGTCGAGACTCTCTGCTCGACGAGGTATGAAAATGAAAAATGCGGAAACATTTGGAGGCTGTAAGCTGTGGGTATGGTTTATTCTTTTATCCTTGTTTATCGGTCTGCTTGTAGCGCTGCTTTCCGGCAGTCTGCAATTCAAGCGGAATATGCGCGCCGGCGCTCCTTTGGAAGCGTTTCGGGCGAATATGGACGAACGCATTCCCGCACTGATGAAGCTGTATCGGATTCCGGGCTGCGCCGTTGCGCTTGTACGTAATAACGAAATCGTATGGACGCAGGCGTATGGTTACGCGGACGTGGCAAGCGGCAGAATCCTGACCGTCGATACCCCAATGAGCGTTCAATCCATTTCAAAATCCGTTACCGCCTGGGGAGTTATGAGGCTGGCGGAAAACGGCTTGATTGATTTGGACGCCCCAGTGTCGCAGTATCTTACGGGCTGGCGATTTCCGAAAGTAGACTATCCGGCGGAAAAGATTACGATACGCCAGCTTTTGAGCCATACCGCCGGGATGCCGCTGGGTGATTTCTCATCCATTTATTCGCCCGGAGAAGCAATGCCCTCCCTCAGGGAAAAGCTCACGCGGGAGGCGGTTTTGATGCGGGAGCCGGGGATGAAATTTTCCTACTCCAACACCGGCTATAACCTTCTGGAGCTTCTCATAGAGGAGGTCACAGGGCGGGACTTTTCGGAATACATGCGCTCGGAGGTGCTCCTTCCGCTGGGCATGAAAAACGCATCCTTTGCTGTGGACAACGCCATGACCCCGTATCCGCCTATGGGTTATAACCTCGGTGGAAAGCCGGTGCCGGTCTATGTATATCCCGAAAAGGCGTCGGGCGGCCTGTTTGCCACAGCCGAGGATATTGGCCGGTTTGCGGCGGCGAGCATGAAGGACAATCCGGTGTTAAGCGTTGAAAGCATCGGGCAGTTGTATACGCCCGAAAGCCATAAAATCGGGATTTACGGCTTGGTGTTTGACGCATATGGATTAGGGCATTATATCGAAACGCTGCCAAACGGCTTGCGCAGCGTTTCCCACGGCGGCCAGGGCAACGGCATCATGACGCATTTTCAGGCTGTGCCGGAAACGGGCGACGCCATCGTAATCCTCACAAACAGCCAAAAAAGCTGGCCCTTCATATCCTATCTGCTCAGCGATTGGGCGCAGTGGAGGGCGTTCCCATCCGTCGGCATGGGGAAGATCCTCTGGGGGCATTACGGACTGAGCGCGGCGGTTGGTATGTTGCTCTCTGCGAGCTTGCTGATGGTCTTAAGGCTAATCATGGCTTTTTATCGGCAAAAGCGGTTCGGCGCGAAGCCGTTCCTGGCTGTAATAGCGCTTCTCCTATTGGGAATTCTGATCTGGTGCGCTTGCCGGAAGTACCTGTTTTTAACCTCGGTCTTCCCGGTTTTATCCGTATGGCTTGGAGGCGCGGTGTTGGTTTTCTCCGTTGTTTTACTTATATCAGCCGTAATACCATGTAATCAAACGGGGAGTTGATTAATGGATCACGTTGTGTATCTCGATGCGAAGGAAAAATACCACCTCTCTGATCAGTGCAGGAAAAGAGAGGACGAAGCGGATTTATCCCTTTAATATGGAGTTAGGAGATGATGGCATGGAATGGCTGAGCAGGCTGAATGCAGCAATGCTGTATCTGGAAGAGCATTTGGAGGATGAAATTGAACTGACACGCATGGCGCAGATTGCCTACTGCTCCCCGTTTCACTTTCAGCGTATGTTTTCCTATTTGGCGGAGGTGCCACTTTCGGAATACATACGCAGGAGGAAGATGACAAGAGCGGCGGCAGATTTACAGAACGGGAGCGAACGAATCATTGATATTGCGCTGAAATACGGCTATGATTCACCCACCGCTTTCAATCGCGCTTTTCAGAGCGTACATGGAATTGCACCATCCGAAGCGCGAAGGTCCGGAGCAGTCCTCAAAGCCTATCTACCCATCAGCTTCAAGATTACCATAAAAGGAGAAGCTGAAATGAACTATCGTATTGAAAAAAAGGACGCATTCAGAATCGTCGGGGTCAAAGAGCATCATGAGCTGAACGTGGAGGAAAACTTTGCGCAGATTCCGGCATTTTGGGCAAAGACAGTGCAAAGCGGCGTATTTGCACAGATTCTGGGATTATTGAATCAGGAGCCTAAAGGAATTCTGGGCGTAAGCAGTTGTATGAACGGCAAGGATTTCGATTATTACATTGCCGCACCCAGTGACATGGCTGTGCCGGAAGGGTTGGAGGAATATACTGTTCCTGCCTGTACATGGGCTATTTTTACCTGTATCGGCCCCATGCCATCAGCCATTCAGACCTTGCAAAAGCGTATTGTCAGCGAGTGGCTCCCGAATTCCGGCTACGTGTATGCAAACGCGCCGGATATTGAAGTGTATTTTGAAGGAAATCAACAGGCTGAGGACTATCGGTGCGAAGTCTGGCTGCCTGTGGAAAAGAAGTAGGTCATAGGGGTTTTTAGCGTTGCACAGCATCGGTTGCATACTGATGTTGTGCAACGCCCATACAGATGGGAGGTCGGATTCTCATGAAAAAGCACAGGGTTTCGGATTATTGGAATATGGGATCATCCATCGGCTTATGCGCGCAATAGGCATCGTGATTGGCGCTGCTTCAAAATTTGGTTGTATGGCTATGAATTGGCGCTGGTATGGGCGTGGTTCTCGGAGCGGTTTCCACGCTGTATAAACAGAAGAGACCATGAGTGGATGAAAACGGCGTCAAAGTAAGTCATTCTGAACAACAAACCCACAGGCTGAACCCTGCGGGCTTGTTGTCGTGCCATTTCCGTATCGGTTTGGGGTATGATTCAGTAAGTTTCCCTATGAACCCGTACCTTTGCTTGAACTCCTTTTATTTTTGAACCGTACTGTTTAAAGCATAATCCATTTAATAATCGTAACAGTATGTTTATTTTTATGGTCTCTCGAAAAAGGGAATTCATTTCATTTGCCGAACTTATTCAGCGTGTAATTATTGGAAATAGTAACGTAAAATTAGTGAATTGGAGATATGGACTAAAATGGCACAATATAACAACGATTTTATCGACTCCGTAACATGGGAAAACAACCGCTTGATAATCTTGGAACAGACCAAACTGCCTTTGGAAACCTGTTTTGAAGAATTGACCGATATCAAGCAGATTTGGGACGCAATTTATCATTTGAAGGTGCGGGGCGCCCCGGCCATCGGAGTGGCGGCGGCATATGGTTTGTATCTATCGGTGATGAATTCCCAAAAAGTTGATGGTGATGAATTCCGGCTGGAGTTGTTTAAAAACTCCGATTACCTGGCTTCGGCCCGGCCCACGGCGGTAAATCTTTTCTGGGCGCTGGATCGGATGAAACGTTGCGCCCAAACCACTCCGGAAAAAAGAGTCCCGGCCATCAAGGAATTGCTTCTGAATGAAGCCCATGCCATTAAAGAGGAGAATTCCGCCATTTGCGAAAATATCGGCCTGCACGCCTTACCGTTCATTAAAAACGGTATGGGAATACTTACCCATTGCAATGCCGGCCCCATCGCCACCGCATCCCGTTATGGCACAGCCCTGGCCCCAATGATTATGGCCCATGAGCAAGGGCTGAAAATTAAAGTATATGCCGATGAAACCCGGCCCCTGAATCAAGGTTCCCGTTTGACCTCCTGGGAGTTGCAGACGGTCGGCATCGATGTGACCCTCATTTGTGACAATATGGCGGCGATGGTGATGGCTCAGGGGAAGATCCAGGCGGTTTTCGTCGGCTGTGATCGAGTGGCCCGCAACGGAGATTTCGCCAACAAGATCGGCACATATGGTGTGGCCATTCTGGCCAAGGAACACGGCATTCCTTTTTATGTGGCCGCCCCCAGTTCAACCATTGATTTGGCTATCGGTTCCGGTAAGGAAATCGTTATCGAAGAACGAAAAGCGGAGGAAATTACTTGTGGATACGGTAAACGAACCGCTCCCGAAAACATCCGGGTATATAATCCGGCCTTTGACGTTACCCCATCCAAGTATGTAACCGCCATTATTACCGAAAAAGGCGTAATTTCGGCGCCTTTTGAAACCGGTATATTAAAATTGTTCGGCGGTTAAAACGCCATACGAATGCTTTTACCTAATGATGATCAATTTCACAGAAAACCTGGGACTCCAACAAATTATTACCGGTATGAATTCATAATTTTTTAAAAGGATTATTGGTTTTTTTCACGAACTGATTTTTAGTTTACTACTGATCTGTGGAATAATTTTATCGAACCGTGAACTAGTTTCGGACAAATACGTTGGTATTCGTATAGAATCAGCATGGAGCAGTTTGCTTTCTAGTTTTCCACTGATTTCTATCTTCAGGATAATTACAGTTAATTACTCAAAGGAGATATTCATGATGAAAAAACTATGGATTTTAATGACGGTTTTCATTTTGCTCTCTGGAGTAACCCTATCCGTTCAAGCGGCTGAGACTGCCGAAACCACTTCAAGCCCAACAACTACCGCGACGGCTGAATCAACCTCCAACACTCCGGCAGATCATGGTGAGTTGACTCTCTTGGGTGGAACGGCATTCAACTCCCAAGGGAATGTTCGTTTATCCAAACATTTTGATGGAATCGAGATCTATAAAGATAACGCCCTAAAATTAGGGTTGCTTTACCGGGCCTCCGATTCTTTTAGCGTGAATGCCGGAGTCCGGTATGATTTCGAGGACAAAGCTTCCATTCCCTTTGGCCGGGTGGACGCCATCATACCCTTTGGCGACAATTTGAAAATTGCTGTATTCGGCGACCAGAATTACGAAGGTGATCAGTGGACCCGATACGAAGCGGCAGTTCGAATTGAGGTTTATAACAACCTGTTTATTTACTCCGGTGTCCGTGGCGAATTCGGATA
Source organism: Bacillota bacterium (assembly GCA_023436305.1). Lineage (GTDB taxonomy): Bacteria > Bacillota > UBA4882 > UBA8346 > UBA8346 > JAEZJQ01. The sequence continues at coordinate 21,523 of JAEZJQ010000087.1, read as the reverse complement.
TGGAGTGCCAACCTACAGTTATAATCTGAATAATGAACCCTACCTCTTTCTAAGGGGCGATTTTAATTGGAAAGCCGGTAAATTTGAATTCGGTTTACAGCCTTATCTTTATATCTGCGGGGAAGGGATTTGGTTCCACAATTATACCATCAAATATCATGCCAGCAATAATGTAGCTCTTGTGGTCAATATGAATACACTGTTTGATCAAAGCCCCAAACTTTTGGCGGGTATTCAATGGAAATTTTAAAAAAGAACCGTCCTAAAAGCTCATTGTTCCGGCATTTAATTTATATATTCCTGATTCTGGCGCTGGGCGCGGGTTTAGTTCATTTGTTTTTCGAAAACAAACGGCTGGATGAGCGGAATATTCAACTAGAAAAAAGTCTCCCGGGTGAACCGGTGGCAGTATTCTTTATCGAACCGCAAAACACCGAATTTAAATTAAAACCGGTTTTATGTCCGGTGAATCCTCTGGGGAATAGGCATCTCCAAGCATTACAAATTTTGCTCAAAGGGCCGGCCTCCGGCTCCAAGTTGATGAAACTCTTTCCCCAAGGAACTGCAGTACTAAGCCTTACCTTACAAAACGGACTGGCCACCGTCAACTTAAATCAACGGGCCACGGAATTGAATCCGGGGTCCACATTGGAAGCTCTGGCGATAATTTCCATCGTCAATTCGCTGACCAAATTTCCCGATGTTTACCGGGTAAAAATTTTAATTGAAGGCAAAGAGGTAGAATCATTGGCCGGGCACGTGGATCTTAGCACTGAATTGCATTACAGCGATTATGGGGTTGATCCCGTTCCGGAGGAATATCGATAAAATAAAGCTCTGTCGAGAGCTAGCTCCCTTCGAGAGCTTTAAAGCTCCCTTCGGGAGCTTTTTTGATGAAAAACTGAATAACCCAGTATTAAATTCGCACCGGTTTCATAAGTATTGTTTTGGAGGGAAACGGATGCGAATTTTTATTTTTGTAAAGAATGGGCGCAAACAGCAGTTGGGGTTTTTGCTATTGCTGTTTCTGGCTGCTTTTGTCATCCAAATGGAGTTCCAGCCGGTCCTACCAGTCAACAGTAAGGTTTACAAAATCAGAGAATCCTTTCCGCCGCTGGTTTTCTTGCCTGAACATCACCAAGGACCACCGGTGCATGCCAGCGCCAGTGTATTGATCGAGTCGAAAAGCGGTGCGGTATTATTCGCCAAAAATGAGGACCAACGAAGAGCGCCAGCCAGCACCACCAAGATGATGACGGCAATTGTGGCCCTGGAAAAAGGGAATCTCAATCAAATTGTAAAAGTCAGCCGCAGGGCGGCGGGTACCCCGGGGTCATCCATCTGGTTGCGCACCGGGGATCGGATTAGCCTCCGGGAACTCCTCAAGGGGATGATGCTCCAATCCGGTAATGATGGAAGCATGGCCATTGCCGAAGGAATCTCCGGCAGTATGGAAAGTTTTGTGGATTTGATGAACCGTAAAGCTAAGGAACTTGGCGCCTTGAATACTAATTTCCGCAATCCGCACGGCCTCCGTGCGCCTTCCCATTACACCACCGCGCTGGATTTGGCCCTGATTGCCCGTTACGGTTTAGCGAAACCACAATTTGCCGGTTTGGTCAAACAGAAAACGGCAATTATCAAATGGACCGAGCAAAGCCGCGAGCTCGGAGTTACCAATACCAATCGTTTATTATGGGGTTTGGAAGGGGCTGATGGAGTTAAAACGGGAACGACCAATGAAGCCGGTCATTGTCTGGTGGCTTCAGCCACCCGGGATGGAAAACAATTGATAGCGGTAGTGTTAAACTCTCAAAACCGCTGGGAAGATTGCGGCCGGCTTTTAGAATACGGTTTCCGGGAATTTGGCATCATCAAAATCGCCACCCGCCAACAAATGGTTTGCCAATTAGCCGTTAAAGAAGGAACCAACTCAAAAATCAAACTTTATCCTCGGCGGGACCTCATCGCCGTAGTTAAAAAAGGCCATGAACATGAGCTTACAAAAAAGGTGGAAATTTTTAAAAATCCGGTCATGGCGCCGCTAAAACCCGGAGAATCCTTGGGGAGAATCGGTTATCAATATCAAGGAACCATGGTCGAATGGATAGATTTAGTGAATCATAATCCGGTACCGGTTCGTAAACGATGGTGGTTTTAATTGAGCCGGGATTCGAATGATCGTGGCGTTTACGCCGTAATTCCGGGAATAACGGCAACATTTATCGGCACCGTGGTGGGAGCGGGTTTTGCGTCAGGACAGGAAATCTTACAATTTTTCAGTGTTCATGGCTGGTATGGCTGGCTTGGGTTAATCCTGGCCATTTTTTTATTGGGTTTTTCCGGGGTCAAAGTTTTTCAAATCGGCGCGATTTTAAAACCGGAGTCCTACCGTGATTTTCTGGCACACATAATGGGAGGGCGCTGTGCCGCAGCGTTGGATTATTTATTGCTGGTTTTTTTTACCGTGCTCATTGGAGTAATGTTCGCTGGTTGCGGAGCCATTTTTGAGTCCATGAATCTTAATTACTGGCTGGGGATTGTAGCCACCGCTCTTTGTTTAATTACGGTTTTACTCCGGGAACTAACAGGCATCATCCGAATCAATTTAATCATCGTTCCGTTAATGTTCGCTGGAGCAATTTTCGTTACCGTTTTATCGCTAAAAACGGGGGAAATGAAACCGGTAGCGGACGGTAACAATTTTCGCTGGATATTGGCGGCTTTGCAGTTTTCGGCGTATAATCTGGTGTTAGCTGTACCGGTCTTATTATCGCTAGGGAAAAAATATCCGATCCGAATAGTATTAAGATCTGGTGGCTGGTTGGGCAGCATTGGCCTGGGGTTGATAGCCGGGCTGATTCATTGGGCAATCCTGGCTAATTTTTATTCCATACAGAAAAGCCCTTTGCCGATGGCGGAGTTGGCAAAAAACGCCGGGATATGGGTGTATTGGGGTTATGCTGTTGTTTTGTGGGGGGAGATGTTTAGCACCTTGGTCGCCAATACTTACGGTGTAGCCCAACGGCTGGCGGCAGTCACCGGTTGGCCTTTCCGGGGCTGGGTTTTTATTTTGACATTCACCGGGATTGCCATCGGTAAAATTGGTTTTGTAAATTTAATTGCCCGGGGTTACCCATTGTTCGGTATTGTATGCTTGGTAATCTTAATTTTACTGATTGGAAAACCACTGCCAGGCCTTTCATTTTCCGGTATTAAGCATCATAAAAAATAAAACTATGGTAATAACCATTACCATTTTGCATCCTGCCGAATTTTAAAGAAGAAATAATGAAAATAATTATTCACACATTTAAAAATCGACAAATTTGTCGGTCAATTAATGATATACTGGACGGCGTAAGAAGATAACCTCCACAAAATACCACGCCCTGTTCGCGTATATGTATGTTACAGTCATTTGCTTTTCAAAAGCATTCTTGAATGTAACTTGCTTATCCACCCCTTACGGCCGGATAAATAGCGCAATCGGCGGGTGGATATTTTTTTGGGAAATGGGGTGAGCTTTTGTCCGGACAAGCGGTAAGTTTGGAAAAGGGTCCGATTTTTAACCCGATGGTGTTCCCCAGGCCAAATTCCCGTAAAAAAAAGACCGTGCCCCATCGAAAAAACACATTTTGGCGAACTCTGGGCATTCATGGTGGATACTTTTTACTGGCGGTATTGATGAACCGGTTTGCCGTACCCGGAGGGATATACCCGGCAGGTACAGCACTCTTTCTGGCTACAATAAGTGTAAAAAAATTAAAATGGTCTGAAATTTTGGCTGTTTTCGCGGGTAGCATGGTAGGGATTTATAGTATTAGGGGGGTTGATAAGGCAATAAAACTCGGTGTGCTCTTTTTAATCATTTTCGGCAGCATATTCTGTGTGAACCGAAAGCCAAAGGACGGTTTCCGGACGGGCGCCGTTAGCCCGATCCCGGTAATCATTATTTGGGCGGTTTTAGTTTTTGGATTGACTGCGATGAGTAACCCCGCCCCTTATCTATGGATAGCGGCCACCGTGGAATTCATAATTAGTGGCGTATTAATGCTGGTTTTTCGACAAGGGTTTACGGTAATCGCCGATCCCGCCCAGATTAAATCCAAATATAGTCTGATGGCTTTGCTGTTGATTATTACTCTAGCTTTAGGCGGTACAAGGGAATTAGTTGTTCATTCAATAAAATTAACCGATATTATTGTGGTTATAGTTATTATGATTGTTTCATACATAGGAGGAGGAGGAATTAGTGCCGCTATGGGTATTTCAATCGCATTAATCACTGGAATTTGGTCAAAAAATATGATCGGTCTAATTGCCTTGTATGGTTTATCCGGTTTTCTGGGAGGTTTTTTTAGAGATCTGGGGAAAATGGGCACGGCGATGGGCGGTTGTTTGGGGCTAGCTTTTATTACGTTGCAGCAACCGTTTCATCTGGAATCGCTTTGGGAAAACTTATCTTGGGGGATTGGAATGGCTACCTTTTTAATGGTTCCGAAAAAGTGCTTATCCCAATTATCCAATTGTTTTCCGGTTCAAGCAGACCGGCCGGAAGTATCCAACGAACAAAAAATGATTTCGGGAATCGTTTTGGACCGCTTAAACCAATTGGCCGAAATCTTCGCCGAACTGGCCAGGAACTTTCATGAGGAGTTACAAAACCAACCGGCAAAGCCGAAAATGGATTTGTACTCCATGCTGGATGAAGTGAGCACCAAAAACTGCCAATACTGCAACGGTTACGCCGGATGCTGGGGAGAAAATTTTTATGCCACCTACCGGGAAATATTTGATCTAATCGCCTATGCCGAGCTTTATGGGGAGGTTCACGCCAAACATGTTAAGGGCCGGCTGGCCAAATCATGTTTTCAACAGTTTAAATTACTCGCCACCATCAACCAATTGTTTGAACGGTGCAATACCGAATTTCAACTTCAACGCAAACTGAATGAGGGCAAATTTGTTTTAGTGGATCAACTTCAAGGAGTTTCGAACCTGATAAGAAATCTGGCCCAGGAAGTCAACACCGATATATCCTTTAAATATGAGATTGAAGAACGATTGCGCCATGGTTTCAGCCGCATCGGAGTTTCCATCAAGGAATTGACGGTGTTGGCTTCCCAAAATGAAAATCTGGAAATCCGGATTAAACAGCATAATTGTAATCAAAAGCGGGAGTGCGTTTATCTGGCTGCCGCGCTCATTGGTAGATTACTGGGCCAGGAGTATTCGGTATGGGAGAAAAATTGCCACCTGGAAAATGGAGATTGTAGTTATTGCTTAATCCCATCCTATAATTATGAAATTAAAACCACGGTTTGCAAGGTTCCGAAAGAAGGAAATCTTTACTCCGGGGATAATCATTCGTTACACGAATTAAAAGACGGCCACTTTGTGGCGATTTTAAGCGACGGTATGGGGAATGGACCAAAAGCGGCTATCGAAAGCAGTACTACAGTTTCGATTCTCAATAAATTACTGGGGATCGGAATTGATCGCGATGTGGCGGTTAGAATGGTCAATTCGGTGTTGTTGTTAAATTCACCAGCGGAATCCTTTGCCACCATCGATATCGTCCAAATTGATCTTTATCACGGTCAAGCTGAATTCATTAAGATCGGCGCTTCGGCCACATACCTTAAACGCGGCAAGGAAGTTTGGAGCATCAAATCCACCTCGCTCCCGGCCGGCATTTTAGATACAATTGATATCGAAAGAACCTCAATCCAACTGCAACCGGATGATTTAATCATCATGGCCACCGATGGGGTGGTCGACAGCAAGGAGACCGTTCCCGGAAAGGAAGAATGGCTGATCAGGGCTTTAAAACAAGTGGAAGTAGTTGGACCGGAGGCTCTAGGCGAATATATTTTGAGTTTGGCGAAAATAAACTACGACGGGATTCCCAAAGACGATATGTCAGTTATCGTCCTTCAAGTCCAGGAAAAACACTGTTATTTCGATTAAAAAAATTAATTTTTATTATATTGGCCGTTCCCCCGGATTTTGCGCGAAACAAGAAAACAATGAGGATTCCACGCTTTCTCAATAAGCGAGATCGGGTGGCAAAGGGACGGTTTTTTAAGCCAAATATGCAACATACCGGATTCAGACAAATTTTCCGACGGGATGAGCGCCGCAGCTTAATAGAACCGGAATTATTTACCGGAATTAAGCTGCTTTTTATTGGCCAATTCCGTAATATAGGCTTTGTCCGAATTTTCCAGACAACGTATGGCCTGGGACAAGGTATCCGCTGTTTGGGGCATTTCCCGCTCCATTAATTCATTTCGGAGCAGCCTCAACCGGACCACTGTTTTATGGATTTCATCACGAAGTATGGGCATGGCAATACCTGCTCTAATTCTTATTTGACCGTAAAGTATAAATCGATAATTTAATTATACCATGTTTTTAAACCTGCCCCTGATATTTTTTCAACAAGTCCCCTTTTTAATACGCTTCAAAAAATCGGGAACAATAACTCTGTCAAACCGTTAATCTCTTAAATCATAAATTCCAAGAAATTTTTTAAAGAATAAAAGGAATTTTGGGAAATTAACCGAAAAAATTGTTGAGGTATAATTCATTGCTCGACAAAGTAAACGCGGCGATTAAAAAATATAAGTTACTGGCAAAAGGAGAGCGGATCGTTGTCGGGTTCTCCGGGGGGATTGATTCGCTTTGTTTGCTTCACATTTTAGCTGGTTTGAGCGAATACCGGTTGGATATTTGGGCTTTATATATTAATCATTCGTTACGTCCAGCCGAAAATATACTGGAGGAACGACTGCTTCAGGAAATGGGGGAACGCTTACAAGTAAACACCAAGCAAATCATTATCAATATTCCGGAAAGAATCCGGCAAAAACCGCAATCACTCCAACTTTTGGCCCGGGAAGAACGCTATCGGATATTTGAAGCATTCCGGAATGAGATCGGGGCCTCCAAGGTAGCATTGGCGCACCACCGTGATGATCAGGCGGAAACGGTTTTATACCGGGTCATCCGGGGTACCGGTCTGGATGGTCTGGCCGGGATGCCGGTCATCCGGGATGGGATTTATATCCGGCCATTATTACAAATCTCCCGGGCTGAGATTCAAGCTTATGCAGCCCTGCATCAATTAATTTGGGTTGAAGACTCTTCCAATCGCAAGCTGATTTACCGGCGCAACCGGCTCCGAAATCAATTGATTCCGGAGATTGAGACCCATTTTAATCCGCGATTCAAAGAAGCATTGGCAAGACTCTCGGAATTAGCCGCTGAACAGCGCGATTTTATGGATGTTCTGGCACAGGAACAATTACCGGGAGTGTTGGTGACCGAACCGCAAAGAATCGGGTTAAAGTTAAGGCCGTTTTTGAAATTCCATTCATATATGCAGCATTATCTGCTGACCCAGATCCTGGCTAGGGTCGAAACCGCCTATCGGATAGAATCACTCAAGTTAAAACGGTTATTGACGAAAATTATTAATGAAACGGATCATTTTCAACCGGTAAATATCTATAAGCGGGTTTCTGTTTATTATGAAAACGGGATCATTTTCTTTGAAAAAGGTCCGTTGCCGGGTGGAGTGGAACCGGAAGTTTTTAAGATGGCCGCTTACGCGGTAAATGTTCCCGGAGAAACCCGGATCCCGGAACTTAATCTGACGCTGGCCGCCGAATTGGTTCAAATCCCCGAAACTTGGGGAAATACGAATCAATGGGAAGCCTATCTAAACCCGGATAAGTTCCAGTTGCCGGCGTCGATTCGCTTTTGGCGTCCGGGAGATGCTTTCCGTCCATTAGGAACCGGTGGCACTCAAAAACTGCATGACTTTTTTATTAACCATAAAATCCCCAGGCGTAAGCGAAGCAAAATTCCGCTGCTGATCGATGCCACGGGGCGGATTGCCTGGGTAGTGGGATATCGGCTGAGTGATGAGTGTAAAGTCCGGGATCGGGAGCAATGGGTTTGGCATATTACCGTCCGGGACAGGACCTAATTTAAGAATAAATACAAAATTCCTATCAAAGTTTGTTGAAAAAACAACTTTACCGGATAATTTTTGATTGTAGCTTCGTTACAATATGGTATAATAATTATTATGGCAAAAATCGGCTTAAATTGCCGAAAGGAGGTTTATCCTTGTTCAAAGTCGCGCGGGAAATCATTTTATATTTTGCAATTGCCATTCTGGCGTTTATTATTTTCGCCAAATTCATGAACACGCAGGATCCGGTTGAACCGCTTAAATTTGATCAACTGATAAAACGGGTGGAAGCCGGTAAAATAATTGATGCGGTGGTCAATAACAACGACGGTACCATTCAAGGCAAGCAGCAGCCCCACAACGGGTTCAAACGCTACCGGACCGAAGGCCCGGCCAATCATCCGGAGCTGTATTACGAGCAAATGACCGCCAAAGGGGTTAAGGTTTCCTTTTCTAATGCCGGTAACGGTTGGTGGGCCATGATCCTACCCAACCTGGGTTTCTTGATTCTATTCATCATTTTCTGGTTCTTCCTGCTGAATCAGATGCAAAACAGCGGCAATAAAGCCTTATCATTCGGGAAGAGCAAGGCCCGATTGCATACTGAGGACCGGACCAAGACCACTTTTGATGATGTGGCTGGCGAAGATGAAGCCAAGGAAGAATTAGTGGAAATTGTCGAGTTTTTACGCCAACCGCGGCGTTTTACAGAGCTTGGGGCACGAATCCCCAAAGGAGTTCTGCTGATTGGAGCTCCTGGAACCGGTAAAACCTTGCTGGCGAAGGCTGTAGCCGGAGAAGCCGGTGTGCCGTTTTTTAGTATTAGTGGTTCCGATTTTGTGGAAATGTTCGTGGGAGTAGGGGCCTCCCGGGTACGGGATCTGTTTGAACAAGCCAAGAAAAATGCTCCCTGTATCGTTTTTGTGGACGAAATTGACGCGGTGGGACGGCAACGTGGCGCGGGATTAGGCGGCGGCCATGACGAACGTGAGCAAACTTTAAATCAATTGTTGGTTGAAATGGATGGTTTTGAGCCCAATTCCGGGATCATTATTTTAGCGGCCACCAACCGTCCTGATGTTCTCGATCCGGCGTTACTCCGGCCGGGAAGGTTTGACCGCCAGGTAACGTTGGATATTCCGGATATTAAAGGCCGGGAAGATATCTTGAAAGTTCACGCCAAAGGAAAACCATTTGCCCCGGAAGTGGACTTAAAGGTATTGGCCCGTCAAACACCGATGTTTACCGGAGCCGACCTGGCCAACGTTTTAAATGAAGCCGCTTTACTGGCGGCCCGCCGTAATAAAAAGAAGGTCTATATGGAAGAATGCGAAGAGGCCATTGAACGCGTAATTGCCGGACCAGAGAAGAAAAGCCGGATTATGAGTGCCAAAGAAAAAGAGTTAACCGCTTATCACGAGGCAGGTCATGCTTTGGTAGGGCATTATTTACCCACCATCGACCCCATTCATAAAGTCTCGATTATTCCACGGGGATCCGCCGGCGGTTATACGTTGGCGTTGCCGCTGGAAGATAAACATTATAGCACCCGTACTGAACTACTGGAAAATGTGGTGTTTGCTCTGGGGGGCAGGGCAGCCGAAATTATTGCCCTGGGCGAGATCAGCACCGGCGCCCGTAGCGATCTGGAGCGGGCCACCAAAACCGTTCGTAAAATGATTACCGAATATGGAATGAGTGAAACTCTCGGTTATCTAACACTTGGTCACGGACATGAGGAACAGATCTTTTTAGGACGGGATATCGCTCGTGATAAAAACTACAGTGAAGAGATCGCCGCCACGATTGACCGTGAGATCCGGCGGATCATGGACGAATCGTTTCAACGGGCCACCAAAGTACTTGAGGAACACCGGGATTTGTTGGATAAAGTCGCCAAAACACTACTTGAGAAAGAGACCATCGAAGGCGCCGATTTTCGAACCTTGCTGGGTGAACAGCCGGTCGAACCCGGAGAAAACGAAGCGCCACAGCAAGCTTGACGGTTATAACGTGCGAAGCGTTATCCGGAATTTAAGCATTTTTACCACCGGCCTGGCATTAAATCCAGGCCGATTTTTACAATGTAGGCGCGAGGGCAAATATGAAACACAATTATTTAAATGCCGTTTACACCAAATTAATCCTGGAGCAGGATTATGAACCGTTACGCACCAGGGACGGCCTGATAATTTCAGGAGACGAAGTTAAAGTACTGCAAAAGTCCCGTAGCGGAGTCAATTTCTTAGTTGAATTAATTGATGGCGACCGGTTTAACACTGCCGCTATCAGCGCCAAGTTGGCCGCCGCTCATGACCTGCTGTGGAAGGCCGAACCGGGGCAAATCATTCATTTGATTGAAGTGTTCGTTTTTAACGAAGACCCCGGCGCTGAAAAGCTGTCAATGATTGCCGCCATTCAGGATCATCAGGAATTCATCCGCAAGTATTTCTCGCTTTTTACGGTCGATCTAGCGACACGGGAAATCAGCCGGCATACCAACGCCGGTTTGCCGGTGGATGGACTTGACAAATTGTTGAAACGGCTGCTTTCGACCTCCAATGATGAATATACGACCTTACCGAATCTTGGCCAAATTTTAGCTCAAAAAGCGGCGGAATATACTATCGATTTTCAAGCGGCCAAACCAACCGTGACCTATTTTTTGATTGGGATTAATATTGCGGTATTATTGCTTTTATATGCCGGTTCATTTTATTTTCGGGTTCCATATGAGGGACTATTGACGATTGGTTCCAAAATCAGCGAATATATTGTCAATGGCCAGAATTGGCGATTGTTTACACCCATCTTCCTTCATGCGGGATTTCTCCATCTACTGGTGAATTGTTATTCGCTATATATTCTGGGGCAAAATGTTGAAAGGATATTTGGACATGCAAAATTCCTAACCATATACTTAATCGCCGGAATATTAGGAAATATCGCCAGTTTTTCCATGTTCCATTCACCGGGGGTCCAGGGAGTCGGGGCTTCGGGAGCGATTTTTGGATTATTGGGAGCTGTCCTTTATTATGGGCTGGAAAATCCGAAGATTTTTAAAAAATACTTCGGTTACGATGTCATTGCTACAATTATCCTTAATGTTTTGATCGGGTTTTCCCTGGCGGGCATCATCGACAACTTTGCCCATCTGGGCGGACTCGCCGGCGGCTTTTTAACCGCCGGCGTTACCCGGGTGAAAGCCCCCCCGGGTCAGTTTCCAAGCCGGTATTTATTTTTGGCGGCCACCTTGTTGCTGGCGGCCCTTGGGTTGTATTACGGGTTCCATTACTGGGGGCAACAAACTCTACGAATCACCTGAGCGCGTTAATACACTGTAAAAACCTGATATTCTTTTACTCAATAATGGTTTCAATTCGTAGTGTAATGTCCAACGCTTTGGACGAGTGAGTGAGAGAGCCGCTGGAGATAATATCCACCCCGGTTGCCGCCACTTCGTGAACATTGGACTCATCAATATTCCCGGAAGCCTCGATGATTACATTATGGTTGGCGGGATCACTGCGGATCAGTTCTACCATCCGGGTCATTTCCCGAGGAGACATATTATCAAGCAGAATTATATCAGCCCCGGCGGCTAGCGCCTCCACGACTTGAGCCTCGGTTTCCGCTTCCACTTCGATGGTCATGGTATGGGAAATATAGTTGCGTGCCCGCTTTACGGCATTGATAATTGAACCACAGGCGGCAATATGGTTGTCCTTGATGAGCACCGCATCCGCCAGATTAAAGCGGTGATTGATCCCGCCGCCTTGCCGGACCGCGTATTTTTCCAACATCCGTAGACCGGGAGTGGTTTTCCGGGTATCCACAATTTTAGCGTGACCTCCGGTGGCTAATAAGACCATTCGGGCGGTTTGTGAGGCAATACCCGACAGCCGCCGCAAAAAATTTAAGGCTACTCTCTCCCCGGTCAAAATGGGTTTCACCGGGCCGGATATCTGAATCAGCTTTGCGCCGGAATTCACCATATTGCCATCGGGGATCAGGCAGGTACATTCGATGTCAGGATCCAACTGCCGGTAGATTTCTTCTACAACCGGAAAACCGGCGACTACGCCCGGGACTTCGGCGATAAACGTTCCCAACACATTGAAGTTTTCTGAGAAAATGGCTTCGGAAGTAATATCTCCGTGTTGAATATCTTCAATTAAAGCCCCCCGGACAATTTCCGCCAGGATTAGTTTATTCATGGTTAGCCTCCTTCATATAATCCAAGAAATACTAATTCGCGAATTCCATTTTATTTTGCCGAAATAAGATATGTTTTCGCCACCCGGTGTTGGGAGAGGGATAATCGGAACGGAAGTGGCCGCCCCGGCTTTCCTTACGGGTCAAAGCTGCTTGTAACATCAAGTGGGCCAAGAGGTACATGTTTTGTAATTCAAAATAAGCGGGATTGAATTGAACATCATCATGCTGCTTCGGCAAAGAGTCTATTGTGTTCAACGCCATGGCAAGGCCGGATTCATCCCGGGTGATGCCCAATGATTCACCGGTTAAATGATATAAAAACCGGTAATGCTCATGAAGATCCTGTCCACTGGTATATAACGGAGGATAATGAATGGTGAAATCACCGGCGACATTTTCCGGTTCATTCATCTCCTGTCGTTGCAGATAATCCACAATCCGGCCGCCGAAAACCAACCCCTCCAGTAAAGAATTGCTGGCTAACCGATTAGCGCCGTGGACTCCGGTGGAGGCAACTTCTCCAGCGGCATACAATCCCGGAATATTGGTCTGTCCCCATAGATCGGTGACGACTCCACCCATCATATAATGAGCCGCCGGGGCTACCGGAATCGGTTCCACGGTGATATCCAGGCCATAATTCCGACAAGTCTCATAAATATGCGGGAAACGAGCTTTAATCACCGCGGGTTGAATTTTGGACAAGTCGAGGAAAACATGGGAGCCGTTTTCTTTATGAATTTCGGCAAAAATTGCCCGGGCTACGATGTCGCGTGGCGCCAGCTCACCTAAAGTATGATAGTGGGGCATAAAGCGTTCCCCTTGATTATTTAACAAAATGGCTCCCTCACCGCGGACGGTTTCAGAGATCAGGAACGGAGGGGCCGGAGGCATGTGTAACGCAGTAGGGTGAAATTGAATGAATTCCATATCCCGCAAGACGGCTCCGGCATTGTAGGCTAATGCCATGCCATCTCCGGTAGCCACTGGAGGATTGGTGGTCTTTTCATAAATCTGGCCCAGACCCCCGGTGCAAAGAATCACGGCTGAAGCCGCTATAAAATGCAAAATTCCCCGGCGAAGGACAATCACACCGTTGCAGCGTTCCTGTTGCCGGACCAGGGCTAAAGCGAAAGTATCTTCATAGATTTGGGTTTTCGTCTTCCAGATACTGTCGATGAGCGTATCGGAGACAGCTTTTCCGGTAGCATCGCCATTGGCGTGGAGTATCCGGCGCCGGCTATGGGCCGCTTCCTTGGTCAAGGATATTTCGGCCCGGACCCGATCAAAAGGAGTTCCCAGGGCAATTAAATGTTTTACCCGGGATAGCCCGTCATATACCAGTGTTAATACTGCCTCCGGATCGCATAATCCGGCGCCGGCCATCATGGTATCCTGGTAATGATATTCCGGGGAATCATTGATACCGATGGCCGCGGCAATACCACCTTGAGCGTAATTGGTATTGCTTTCAGAAAGTTTATTTTTGGTTATCAAAATTACCCGGTATTGCTTACTCAGCAGCAAAGCCGTGTATAAACCGGCGATCCCGCTGCCAACGACGATTATCGGAGCTGAATCAAGCAAGGGCGGCAATTTGTCAGGCAAAGAATGAACCATTGGGTCCTCCGGTTCCGGCATATGGCGTATCATATACAATTTAATTTACATATTGGAGCATTTTATCCAGGGCTGCTTTGGCTTTAACCCGTATTTCCGGAGCCACGGTGATTACGGGCGTGAGATTTCTTAAAGACGCCAAGACTTTCGGGAGAGTTATCCGCTTCATATTGGGGCAAACCAGACCCGGGGTTGCCAGATAAAACAGTTTATCCGGGTTTTGCTTTTTCAGACAATGAAGAATACCCATTTCCGTACCGATAATGAATTCGCTTACTCCCGTGGAATGGGAGGATGTCCTGGCATAATCAATGATTTGGGAGGTACTTCCGACAAAATCGGCTATTTTTAAGACTTCAGTCCGGCATTCGGGATGAACCAGCACCAGGGCGCCGGGATGAAGCGCTTTTGACTGCAGAATTTCCCCGGGTTCCACCCGGTGGTGGGTAATACAATACCCCGGCCAAATATGGAAGGTCTTTTCCGGAACCTGTTCTGCCACATATCGCCCCAGGTTTTGATCCGGCAAGAAAATGATTTCGGTTTCCGGGATGTTGCGTGCCAGTTTGACGGCATTGGCTGAAGTGCAACAATAATCACTCAAGGCTTTCACCGCGGCGGTGGAATTGACGTAAGAAACCACCACTGCATTGGGATAAGTCTTACGCCAACGAAGGACTTCCTCCGCATCGGCCATTTCGGCCATGGGGCAACCGGCCGTTTCATCGGGCAGAATCACGGTTTTTTCCGGGGATAGAATCGCCGCGCTCTCGGCCATAAAATGAACACCGCAAAAAATAATAGTCCGGGACTTGGCATTGGCGGCGGCACGGCTTAAAGCCAGTGAATCGCCAACGATATCAGCAATATCCTGGATTTCATCATTCTGGTAATTGTGGGCCAATATCAGGGCATCTTGTTCTTTCTTGAGGCGCTCAATCTCCGCCACCAGTTCCCCAGATTCACTCGTGGTCATCTTTAGAACCTCCGGTTATCATATTCCAATTTATCATAATTTTACTTTTCGATTGTTCGTTTGTCAATCCTTTAGTTTCTCTTCTTTTCTTCCACGGTTACTTTCATCGCCCACTTTCCGGATTAAAATTTTTGGTGAAGGATTTTGCAGGTTCTTACCGACAAATAGATCAATGATATGAACAATCCGAAAGATCAGCAGCATTAATGGGACGGTGACACTAATACGCTTATATCATTTTATATAAATTTATACTATTTACTCATGGGTTTATGCTATTATTCCGTGGGTTCTTATCGCTTTACCATACGTTTACCGCTTTTTCATGCGTTTCTATCATTTTGTCATGCGTTTTTGCCGTTTAATAATACATTTTCAGCATTCGATCGGGTGGTTATTGATTCATTGGAATCAAGATTATCTGTTATTGCCGGGGAGTGGGGGGCTGTTCGTCATATTGGCGCTGGTGATGTTTGTGTCCCGCAAAGTGGATTGATATGGGATGAATTGGATGGCCGTCCGGAAGGGACCGGCGATGGGAATTCAACAATTGCCGGATAATTTATTCAAATTTGGCGGCCATTCTTTGAAAATAGCGGCAGTTTTCGACCAAATCGGGGCCTTGTTGGTGCAAGCCCCCACCGATCAAAAAGATGACATCACGTCCGTAGACTTCTAGCATATCCGGTACCCGGTCCAAGCTCATGCCACCCCCGGGTGCCGGAAAGATCGGTTTTAGCAGCCCCATGGTTCCGGTGGCGCCCGCAGCAATTTGTTGGCATTCTTCCCTGCTGAAGGAGAACCGGCCTCCGTAATTGGGGAAGATAACGGCATCCGTTCCGGCCAGGCGGGCTAATTGGCCGAATAAAGCATAATGGGAAATGCCCATGTCGGGACTGACCACAAAACTGCCTTGAAGTGCCGGGTGGTTAATGATTGGCAGGCCAATCTCATCATCTTCCGCCAGCCAGCGCATGGTGTCGAATCCGGTGAGGCCCGGAGAGATCAATAACCCCCCCGCTCCGGCCTTTTTGGCCAAAAGTGCCCGGTCCCTGATTTGGTTTACCGGCGCGGTGATATTGGGAACATAAATGGACTTCCGGCCCGTTTCCCGGTTGGCCCGTTCCACTGCTGCCACGCAGCATTCCACTCTGTTCTCAAAAGGGGAGAAGGGCTGGTTGGCTAAACCGTGGTCATCCTTGATGATATCGATCCCGCCCAGGGCGAACCGGTAGGCGTAATCCGCCAATTGGACGGCTGAAAGCCCCATGGGTTTTAAGGCAGTACATAATAAGGGACGCCGGGGTACGCCAAGCCGTTCTCGTAAGCCATTTCGGCCAAAACGGGGCCCCTTGAAAAATTTGTACAGCCCCTTCGGTAATTCAAACCGCTCCAGCCGGATTCCCGGTTTGATACTGCTGTTCCCGAAGAATAAGTTTAACAGTTGGGTAAATTCAAACCCCGATGTTTCCACCGCATAACTGATTTGAACCAGAAAACGCTCCTCACCCATCGCCCCAAAAGATTCAATCCGGCCCAGGATTTGATCTTGAATAAAACCTTGTGGAACTAATTCCGCCGGAAATTCAACGGTTTGTTCCAGACAGATCATTTGCGCCTTGGCGTAAGCGTCGTTTTGGTTGCCGCAAAGCCGGTACCAGACCTGAATTCGTTCTCCGGAAAGTTGAAATATTGATTCCCCCATTAAAGCGCCTCCACTTTGGCTTTGCTATGAACCGCTTCCAGCCGGATGGCCGCCAGGTCACTCGCGGTAATTTTCAAGTTTTGGCCGAGCAGTTCCTCCACCTTTTGAACCAGAGCCATGGCATCCAGCCCGTATTCCCGCATCAGATAAGGCCGGCTGGCGCCGTGGGCGAAGGTATCCTTAAGGCCAATCCGGATCAGTTTACCCCCGGTTCCGGCTTCGGCCATAGCTTCCGCCACGGCGCTGCCCAATCCCCCGGTAATGGTGTGATTCTCCATGGTAATTACGCCGTATTTGGCCTGTTTCACCGCATCGGTTACGCTTTGGGAATTGAATGGTTTCAAGGTGGAGATATGCCAATGCTGAATCACCACACCCCGCTGGGCCAGAACGGAAGTAGCCCGCATGGCTTCCTCGGTACAGATACCACTGGAAAAAAGGGTAATGTCCGGTGTGTTTGCGACAGTTTTCAGGATCCGCGGTTCCCCCAGGCGCATGGGCTGGGAACGGTCAAATAACCGGGGAATTTCACCCCGTATCATTCTTATATATACCGGGCCGGGAATGGATTCGGTTACTTGCAAGACCGTCTCCACCTCGGTGGCGTCGCCACATTCCAACACGGTCATATTGGGAAGAGCCCGCATCAGCGCAATATCTTCAATGGCTTGATGCGTTGCCCCGCCGGGAGTGGTAATGCCGGGCAGAAACCCAAGCAGCCTGACCGGTAGATTGGGATAAGCTACCGACATGGCCACTTGATCATAAGCTCTGCGGTAAATGAACACGGCAAAGGTATGGACCAGGGGCAAATAACCCTCTCTGGCCAAGCCGCCGGCGAAACTGATCATATTTTGCTCGGCGATACCCATGGATAAAAACCGATCCGGATAGGCCGCCTTGAAGAGATCGATTTCGGTTGATCCGGTGAGATCGGCGGAGAGAACTACCGCTTCCGGTTTATCCTTGGCCCATTCCACCAGGTTCCGGGCGTGTACTTTGCTTACGATTTCCATTATAAATACTCCTTACGTGTCAAAATGGGTCGAGCGTGGCGTATGGCGACTTAAAAACTTTAGAGAAGGACGGAACTAAAATTGATCGAAGAATTGCCGGTAGGCTTCCCGCTCCCGTTCATCCGTGAAGCGGACGTAATGGAGTTTGGGGGCGCGTTTTTCTAAAATGGACATTCCAGCGCAGGGGTCGGTATAAGCCAATACTACCAACGGCTGTCCCGGGTATGTTATTGCGGCGGGAGCCGCCAATTCATTGAGATTATGGCCGTTTACCGTAAAAACACGGGCTCCGAAGCTGCCCAACCGGTCCACCAGGGGTTCGATGTTCATCACTTCCGCCATCCGGCCATCGCATTGCTGCCGGTTTACATCTACATATATGCCCATATTATCCAACTGATAAAAAGACATGGACTGGAAAGCCTCCCAAGTCTGTCCTTCCTGAAATTCGCCATCGGACATAAACACCCAGACCCGTCCGGTTTCGCCGCGCCGTTTCCGGGCCAGGGCGATTCCAGCCGCCTGGCTCAAACCCTGCCCCAGGGAGCCGGTCATGATCTCCATGCCGGGTGAGTGTTCGGCCCCGATCATCTCCACGGTGCTCCCGTCTTGATTAAATTGGGCTAATCCCGCCGGGTCCATCCGCCCGGTTTCGATGAGCGCCGCATACAGGACCAGGGAATAATGGGACGGGGATAGAAAGAATCGGTCTTTATCCGGTGATTTGGGGCCATTGTAAGCCGCCCCGGTAAAATAATCCGGATTGTTTGACCCCGGCACTCCCGGGAAAGGGGGCGGAATCGGAGGGGCAAGGCTGGGACCGAGATTCATGACTTTGCCATAAAGGACGGCGAAAATCTCCGCCGCGGAACAAGCCTGGCTTAAATAGCCGCCGTTATTGTTGATGGTATGCTCCAGCACCCGGCGGCGAATGCCATGGGCCACTTGCTGGGCTTTGATTTTCCAAGGTTCGGTGGTTTGAGTGGTAGAAATCATGGGTTAAACTCTCCGTAAGAATTTTATTGGATACTTTTCGAGATGGAAGGAGAAATTCCTTTTTTAGGATTACGTTCAAATACGACCCCTCTGAAAAATCGTCTATCACAAAAGTACATTTACGCTTTGGGTTTTCTTTATATTGTTTTACCCGCATCGACGAAGTATTTGTCGAAAAATAAATATGCTGTATTCCTTGCCGTTTTTCCAAGGTTCATAATAGCCCCCTGGATTCCATATCCATAGAATCACAAACAATATTGTTGCAAGAAACATGATAATTTCTAACCCAAAGAGCATCATGGCAGCCTCCTCGTAATAATTAATAAATGACTCAACTTTCGCAGTGGAAAAAGCAACTTAAAACCTTTATCCGTAACCTATTGAAAAAAATAAATTGGCAACTGTCTTCGGTCTAAAATCAGATCCCTTGGCCCTTCGTAAGGGCAACCACCATCCTTCGTGGTCTATTTTTTTTAAACCCGCAACGCCAAACCGATACCCTGAACAGCTACATAATTTAGAACCTTGTGATTGTTTAAAAATTATGCTATATAATAAAATAAACAATTGAGGTGTCTATTTAAATATCATAAATTTATAATTTTGGAGTAGAACATGAGTAAAAATCTAATCAGTCAAGGAGCAACAGCAGAAGTATTTGACATTGGCAATAACCAAGTTTTGAAGTTATTTAAAAAGGATTATCCAGTGTACGCCATAGAAAATGAAATACAAATAACGAATCAGATTCAAGATCATCATTTACCGATACCCAAATTTTTTGGAAAGGTTGAACAAGAAGGTAGAACCGGATTGGTTTTCGAGAATATTCAGGGTTTAACAATGGGGAGTATTATGGCGTTAAAACCTTGGTCTTTCTTTTCATATGCAAAACAAATGGCAGAAATTCACTCTATTATTCATAAAACTAAAATCGAGGGCATTCTACAACAGAAAATACAACTTGAATTTTGTATTAACCAAAGTAATGAATTACCTGATAACATCAAAGAAAAGATAATTCATAAGTTAAAAAAATTAAATGATGGCAACTGTTTATGTCATGGAGATTTTTATCCGGATAATATACTATATGCTTCCAAAGCCAATCCTATTGTAATTGACTGGATGTGTGCTGCAGTAGGAAACCCGGCCGGTGATGTGGCTACAACAATCGTATTATTAAAATATGCCAAGGCACCTTCTTATTATCCATTAATGAAAAAAATATTTATATACTTATTTACCAAAACTATATATAGAATCTATATCAAGCACTATATCAAAATAACCGGAATGAATCGTCATGAGATTCACGAATGGGAATTGCCAATTGCTGCAGCTAGGCTTTTTGTTGTGCCGAACGGGGAAAAAGCAGCGTTAATTAAATTTATCAATAAAGAATTGAAAGCCTTGATTCCAGGCACGGTAAGTCAAAGTCAGTGAACTCGAAGAAGTTGTCATATATCATGATGTGAAATTTACGATTATGACGTACCATATTTTGAATTTAAGCTGGCACGACGACTTAATTTCGGAAACATCAGGAACTGGCATATGTTAAAATTACGAACGAAATTTGATGGATCTGTAGGAGGGAAGAGGGTGATCCCCCCCAATTTGCCAGTATTTTAACGTAGCATTTCTCCCCTTCCCTCCAAAATTGAGCATCATATTTTTACCGAGGGAAGGGGTCGGGGGATAGGTCCGGATGGGCAATCAAATTTTTAAGCAACGGGTCGATAATGATTGGAGGCGAGTCGATTCGAGGGGATTTTAAGTTAAACTCAACTTTCGCAGTGAAAAAAATAACTTAAAACCCTTGATACGTAAGCCTATTGCGGAAAATATAATTTAACAATTGTTCTTCGGCCTAAAATCAGATCCCTTGGCCCAACCCTTCACTCTTCAAATTTCACCCTTTCTTTTTCACCACTATCCCCAACTTCTCAAGCTGCTGCGGATTATCCTGCAAAGCCACTTTCACCACCGCCTGCAAATCGGAAATCCACCGGGCCAGCTCATCCAGTTTGTTATCCCTGATGGCCGTCGCCTCCTGGGCTTCACCAATCTTTTTCTTCTGCTGCAAGCTTTTTATAACGGCCAGCTCGAGAAGAGCGGCCTCCTGCCGGAGCCTGTCCGGGGAATATCCATATCCGGAAAAAGTATTCATCAAGTCACTCTCTTTCAGGATATTCTCATAAAACACCTGCGCCTGTTCCCGCCATTCCGAAAAGCTTTGCTTCCTTTCGCCATGAAGCATCAAAGCTTTATCCGCTTTCGGGTCATCTTTAAAGGCGACTCTCGCAACTTTGAGCGCTTTCATGTACTGTTCATTGGCCGTTTTCCTGGAGTTGCTAAACTCGGCGGTAGCCGCAATCCGCTCCCCGTATACCTTCTTCTGTGCGTTCTGCAATGCCGCCACTTCATCATATAACCGTTTCCCAGCCATAAGCTTTTCCTCATGGTAGCCGTAACTGATCAGCGCCCGCCCGACTTCATCGTCCGTCAAGGCGTTTTCGATCATTACCCGGGCGGCTAACATAAACTGGTCAATCCGTTTTTTTGAAATGCCCATAAATATTGCTCCTCCGTGATGTTCAGCCAAGATTTCGAGTCAAATGCTCAAAGTCTGCGTTTCTGTCACTATCCCGTGCGTTTATATCGTTCTTCCATGCGTTTCTGTCACTTTTCCATGCGTTTATATCATTTTCTCATGCGTTTCTGTCACTTTCCTGCTCGTTTATATCATTTTATCATACGTTTCTGTCGCTCTGTCATACATTTATGGGGTGTGTTGCTTTTTCGACTCCACGGATGGAGTCGCGCGGCGCTTCTTTTCAAGGATGAAAAAAAGCGGTCGCCATCGGAAGCTTTGACCCAATTGGCATGACAGTTCCTCTCGCAAGCGAGAGGCGGCCATGGATGGCGGCGACCCCAAAAAACCGGGATGACTGAGGAGAGTTTGAGAACCTCGGTTCTCAATCGGCGGATTCAGTCGC
>JAEZJQ010000085.1 GCA_023436305.1 Bacillota bacterium | reverse complement strand
CGAAGTCCAATTCCGAACCGTTGTCCAAATAAGAGGATAATCCATTGTCGCGGACTCTATCTTGATTTGATATTCCTGAAAATGATCCTCGATGACTTGCGGCCAGCTATAAGTTATCGTGTTTGATTTGACATACGATTGATACGCTGGAGCCGGGCTCACCTGCAAATTACCGGGAAATTCCGGGCTGGTATTGTCAATATCAATGGTAAAAGTCTGCGTGCTCTGGTTGCCTGAACCAGCGGAATCACAAGCTATAAAAGTAATGGTATGTTGGCCTGATAAATTGAGAAAATCCCACGAGTAGGTCCCGCTTTGAGCGGTAACCCCTGTATATGACTGTCGCTGGAAATCGTCAACGAAGATAATAACATTTTTCAGACCCGAACCGCCGTCGCTTGCCGTAAAGTTGAAATCGATGGTTGGAGTTTTATGGTTGGAGTAATAGGGTTGATCGGGCGATTTTGTTACATTAATGGTTGGCGGTGTGTTGTCGATGTTGAAAACAATTTTATTACTGGTTTTCAGTTTAAGATTGGTGCCGTTGTTTTCCCACAATTCGGCGTAACCCTGGTAAAGGCCGTTGACACCGGTGGGAACCGGCCAGGAACCCGTTATATTTGTTGAATTCTTAGGTTCAATTGAGTATGATTTATATAGTGGCGCGGTTTGGCCGTCCGGGCCGAAAAACACCTTCACCAGAAGCGGGTCGACTGAGTTTTGGATGTCGCCTGAAAAAGTGATATTATAGTCAACCTTGCTGCTCCCGTCACTATTGCCTTTGAGCCATTGATTGGCCGATGTTGTTGTCATATTGATTGTGGTTGGGGTGTCGTCGTAGGTTAGATCAACTTGACATGGATAATAGGCAATATAACCGGTACCATTAAACGAATGCTGTCCTCCTTGACATACAATTTTATATGTCCGATCTTTCATCGCTTTAAAAAAGCCGGCCTGACCCGTTTTTCCTTCCTTCACCACGACTTCACTGTTATTCGTGGTGTCGATAATTTTCATATAACCATATTGATATTCCGGCCAACTTACATTGTCAAAAAATTGCCAATCGTAATTAACATTCGTTGTAATTGCCGGAGTAAAATATCCGGGACTAGAACTGAATTTACTTGGATTACTGACAACTTGAACGAGTTTTCCGGATTCCATATAGTTGACGGTACACGATACCCGGCCATAACTATTTCCTTGGGATGCAAATCCACCATAACCTTCAATGGTATAATCACCGATTGTCCCTTGAAAATTACTGTATATAACTATCTCACGATATTCCGAAGCCGAACCGCTATAATTTAAAATCGTCGTACCCCCCTGCTTGATACGTAAATACCCACCCGAATAAAGATATAGGGAAATTGAATAATATACGGTTTGATTTTGAGCCAGGTGAAAGACTTGCGAACCACCACTTCCGTTAATTGAACGTGAATTGGGCCCCATAATACTTGCCCGGGCATTTATACTGAAAAATAAAATCCCTGATAAACTTAAAACAAACGCCAGTATCATTTTTCTCAATTCGGTCATCTTCATAACGACTCCCCCTATAAACTCCCTTTTGATATGAATTTGAACTTAATTTCCCAGCTACACGAATTGTTTTGTCGAATTTTAACGGTTCCATGTCGAATAAAAAAAGTCAAACCCAGCCTGCATTCCTTGGCCGGGTTTGATGTTTCCATTTGATTGATGAAAATTTAACGATAACATAATTCGAAAAAGCAAAACTTCGCAATGCTGAAAACCTCTGACTTTCAAATGAATTTCTATGTTTTCCGGAAATTCATTGATAATAAAATGAATTGATATTTTGTATTATACCTGCATTTTCCACAAACAGCAAGCCGGATTGGTATTATTTAACCAATTTGCAATAATCGTTTTACTCTAAAATGATTCCAATGGAAGAATTAGCTTGGAATTTAATTGATAAATCTGGATTTTCGACAATACGAGGTATGCACTTTTATCGCTCTTTCCTCCATTATTCTTCGAAACTAAAATGTAACAATATCATTCAATCATATAAAAAAGAGCCGCTAGGGCTCCTTTTATGATTTAACGCTCGTCTCAAAATACTGTTTTCGCCGGTAAGAACCAGCCGGTTTCGGTTTAAGTCAAGCCACCGGGGATTGAGCAGGTGGGTCCATCGTCCGTTTAGAGTCGTTTAGAATCTCTTGGTAGAGCGAAATCAGTTGTTGCTTAATGGTTTCCTTTTCAAATTGCCGCAAAAGCGCGGAGGATATTTGTTTAGCCTGCTCCCGGAAGGTGGCATCCGTGGACAAGCGTTTGGTGATCTGAATAAAATCGGCGGTATCCTTCGCTTTTAAATACGGCGCCTGATATAATTCGGTATAGTCCTTGAGATCGCGGTACACCACCGGCAATCCGGCGGCAGCGGCTTCCAGAGGCGCCAAGGGACAATTTTCCTGGAAACTGGGAAACAAAAATAGATCCGCCGCATTATAAATGAGGGGCATGTCCTCCAGTTCAAACATACCCGGAAATTTTACATTTTCTCCGGCTTCAGCCATAAGCTGATTTAACCGGACAATCCCCTCGGTCATCAGTCCAAAAGGCCGTCCGCCGGCCCAAACAAAGGTTAACTCCGGAAAGGCGCGGCTCACTTCCAGGAAGGTTTCGACGCCCTTTCTTCCTTGAATCTGGCCGACTCCCAACACCACAAAAGCATCGTCGGGCAATCCCAGCAATTTGCGTCCGGCAGCCCGGCGCTCCGGTGTGGGTTTGAATGTGTCCACCGGCAATGGATTAAAGATACGAACCACCTTGGTGTCCGCTTGTAGATCTTTGATGGCCGCCTCTACATTCGGTGAAATGGCAATACAAATATCGGCGTAAGAATAAACCTTCCGAAAATACCAACGCACAAACGGCATGAAAAATTTAGCCGCAGGCAATGATCCCTTAATGGAATCCGGAATGACATGAACGGTATAAACTCGCCGTCCGGCATACCGGCGGCCTTTCCAAAAATAGTAAGGGCCATAGGTATGAGAGTGCATCAGGTCGCCCCATCCTTCATCATTGACTACAACCTCCACATCATCAACATTTTTCAACAAATTAACGCAATCTACAAAAGCCGTGTGGACTCCCTGGCCCTTCATTAAAAAGGGGGTTTCTGAAACTACATGAACTTTTATATGATTTTTGCCGGTTGCCATTCAAAATCCTCCTAAAATTAAATTATTGGATTGGCGGATCAACCAAGATATACTTATTCCTTATTAAAAAATATTCCTCAATCGAATCAACGGGATCAGTGGGAAAAAGTTTACGTTAGCCATCGATTTTCATGGTTTTTGATAAGCCGTTCGGTTTATTGCCACTTCTCAAAACCATATCGGAAAACCGTCAAATTCCAATCAAAATCCACGTTAAAAGACAATAAGCGGTATACTATCCTTTTCTCTTTCGTTTAATTTGCGGTAACTGACCCGCTTTTTACCGATGGCGAAAGCGCTTCGAATTTCGCGGTTTTTAGGGATGGCAAGCTTTTGATGGATGGTTTCCAGTTCAGTTGTCCTTTTAATCATCATCGACTGAAGACTAGAGCTTACCCAGCTTAAAAAACACAACCCCAGATCCAACACATTAGCCCCCAATGTCAATTGATATCCCATCACCGTTAGATTCTCGCCGGCATCCCGGCTGCCCTTTTCCGAGTGCAAAATCAACAAGTTAGGGGCATCAAAAGTCAGCATATTAATCTGATTTTGGTAAGCATCAAGAATTAGGTTTACTCTGGAAAGAGTAGCATTGATATTATGCCGTAGAGCGGTGTTGAATAAATTGGGAATAGTCTGCCAAACCGAAGCCAGGTCTTTTTTCAGCGCCAGCAGGTAATGGTAGGTATATTGTTCGATGGCCTTCAATAATTCCTTGTTTTCGACCAGGATAACTCCGGTATTCCGGACTTCATCGCCAAAACCGTTGCGGGGCGCAAGTGACGCCAACCGGACCAAATATTCCTTCTCATGTTTCTCCAAAGTTCGGGGAGCAAAATTTCGAACCGGTCGGATATTCAGTAATAAATTAATGAACTGCTCCGGGTTGCAGGAAAAATCTCTGGCGAGTATATTTCCCTCCACCCCCATATCGGTGACGTCATCCTTGTATATCGCGTCGCGGGGGCAAACCGAAACACAATCGTTACAATTCAGGCAATATTTTTTATTATGATTATCAATCAAAATAAAATGATCATCGGTTTTAAACACCTTAGCCGGACAAGCCTTGATGCAGAGGTTGCAGTTAATGCACCGCTCAATAATGATTTCCATGCTTACTTTATTTGCCAAATCAATCGCTCCCGAACTGAAATTAAGGTTCTCAAAAATTCATCGGCATTTCCCGGATTTATGTTTAGTATGAAAAAGACCTTCAGAAACATTGTCTCGGCAATATCGAATAGCAAAGCTAGCGGTAGGAATACCGCTTTTCAAAGGGTCACCTCCGGATCTGTAAAAAAAATCGCTTTGAAAACAAGCGATCGTTTAATATGGTTTTATTGAAGATGCAAACTTTACTGTAACGCCGGTTTCCACGGCCCCCGCGCCTTGTTCCTTGCCTTTTCGATATACCTTTTTATATCCGGGGCTGGTTTTCAACTTTCATGACCTGAATATTATCCGTTGCCACATGCTGATGATCGATGGCCAGGTCGATGGCGTAAGTTCCCGGTTTTGGGAATACAATACCTTCTATCCCAAGCAGTAGATTGGCGGATAAATTATTTTCATATACCATAAATTCCCCTTCCAGCGGCGGAATAACGGGTTTACCGTCATCATCGATAAAATTGACTTTAAAGAAATGTTTGCCGGTTTCGGAACGATGAAATTGAATTGACGCTACATAGATCATCTTCGCAAAAGTGATTGGAAAATTTTCGGCGTTAATATTCTGAAAAATTCCCAAAACATTCAGATTCCCGCCCTGGGATATATTGGCAGCTTCACAAACAAAAGTGTATTTCGATTTCATTTACCTACCCCCGTTTTTAAATTAATTGAAAGTTATCATGTCAATTGTAATGTCGAATGTTAAATGTTCATTTTGCCAACTTGCCTTTCCATTAGCTCTCTTTTTTATCAAACATGCAACTCCACAATATCACCATCCGCCAGTTGAAAGTCTTTCTCCACCGGTTGGCCGGGAAACTTGGCCGAACCCCATACTTTGGCCGACTTCAACTTGCTGGGAAAATCCCGGTGAACCCGGCCCGCCATATCGAACACCGTTTGTCCCGCTTTTAATACAAAGGGATTGGAACGATCCGCGTCTTTACCGGGGATTTTGGAATACACCCGGATAATTCGCAGCCGTTCGAACATCATTTTTCGTAACCCGGTCAAACTTTCGGGATCATTTACCGATACCGCGGCCGTCATCCAGCCCGGCGGGAGCATTTCCTGCAACAGACCCAGACGTTCACCAGCTTCTGCTATGTCGGATTTGGTCATTACCAGTAAAAAATCGGCGGGAGACTTGGTCTGCGGCCCTTCCACCTCTCCGGGTATCTCCAAAATGCGCCGTTCATTCAAGAGGTTGAAACAGCCCTGCCATTGATCCAGGCAATCATCGGTAGCGCCATCCAGTGTAATCACAATCAGATCAGCCAGACGCAGGGTTCCAGCCATGCCTTTCGGGATTTCCGTTTCAGTGACCGGCGGGAGATCCACCAATTGGATTAAAATGTCTTCGAAACTCATCATCCCGGAGACCGGTAGCGCGGTAGTGAACGGATAATCCGCCACGCTAACCTTGGCCCGGGTTAACGCGCCCACCAATGCCGATTTCCCCGTATTGGGAAAGCCCATCAAAACCACTTGCCCGGCGCCTTCTTTGGGGATCAGAAACGGGTCCCCGGATTTGGAAGCGCCTTTCTCATCGCCTTCATCACGCAATTTGGCGATCCGGCGTTTGATATCCGCCTGCAAGTGATCGGTCCCCTTATGCTTGGGGATCACTGCCAGCATCTCCTCCAGGGCCGCGATTTTTTCCTCTTTGGTTTTAGCCTGGCGGAACCGCTCTTCGGCGGCGTGGTAGACCGGGGTTAAATTGGCGGGCAAAAAAGGTTCGCCTCCTTGATATAAAACGGAAAAGCTTCTTGATTATTATGCCTTATATTTCTCCGCGTTTCAAAAGAATCCTCCATTGGCTACGGGATTCTATTTAATATTGTTTATAAAGTTTTAACGGGGTAAGGTGGCGATAGTTCCTATGTTTCATGTCACCCAAAAGCAACCAAATAACCGGAAGGGATGAAAAATGATAAGTACTGTGTTCGCTATGAATAAATTTCCGTATAACAAGATGTAACGCAGCCATCGCATTTACCCGCCAAGGCACGCTTGCGAAACTCCTGATATTTTCGGGAACTGAGAATTTCTGTCAAACTCATCTTGAAGACATTTCCAATTGGCGGATATCTCCAGCAGGAAAAGAAGAAACCCGTGGGATGAATCCCGCCAAACGTCTCGGGTATATGGCATCCGCCTGGTGGAATAAATCTTTTGCCCCGAAAATAATTCGGGATTTGATTTAAGAAATTTGGTGAAGGCAATTTGCCGGGCACGCTTTGGGCATACTCAATCAGCCGTTCCAGTTCGAGAGTCAAATCAGGAATCAATTCGGGCGGTATATCAAATTCAACCGGCCGGGTTCTACGGTTCCTTCCCCTCAGCATCCCTATGGTAAATGGATTGATGGCAATACTATGGACACCAATCTCTTCCAACAAATATTTTGAAAATGAAAGGATTTCGGCATAATTATATTTCGACAAGGTAATCCCTACATATACTCTTAAATCCGGGTATCCGGCTTGGTGGCTTAAAAAATTTCTGATGGTATTGAGTGCTTTTTGAAAATTGCCGGGGCCGCGCAATTTATCATTGAGTTCTTCGGGCCCTTCTAAAGAAATCGAGATCGCTCCAAGGCCGGCCGCAAGCAAATTCTCCACCTCCACCGGACCGATCAATACTCCATTGCTAACCATTAAGACGGTTAAACCGCAGGATTGGGCGTGGGATATAATCTGGTAAATATCTTTGCGCATCATTGGTTCTCCACCCGATATCTCCAATTCTTTCCCCCCAAGCATGGCGAACTCTTGAATGACTGATTTCCATTGGCTGAAAGACGGTTCCGGCATAAAAAGGGGGAAGGATTTCTTCCAATCACACATACGGCAATTTAAATTGCAATACTTGGTGGTTACCAGATTCAACCTTTGGATGGGCGGCATATCTTTAACGGATTCATTCATCGTTTTTACACTCCTTTTATTTTTAAATTTCAATGATTAAAAATTCTTCATACCGGACATGGATTTTTCCATTGAATTGGAATTGAGGAATAATATAATCCAGCCTTTTGACAATTCCCATCACTCGAAACATTTAAGAAAAATCGTTATCACCTTTTGCATTATAGTATATTAAACCATTATTCATTTGTAAATATAACATTTCTCTTTCAATAATTACATTTTTCAAATTGCTAATATATTAATTCTAAAATTGTATTTCTTGTATTATAATTATTTTACCGCTGTTTCTGCATGCTTCCCGGTCTTTTTTATGATCAGCGCTACCACCCATCCCAATCATGAACGAAGGATTTCTAAATTGCCGTAAAGAATATATCGTATGAAGATTCTATATTTTTCTTGGCAAAGTGCGGGAAAATAGGCATTATCTTATTAAGAGTTTTGTATCGTAAGCGAAAGGAGCTGTTTTTCGATGAATTGGCTGGAGCGGCTGGAACGGAAATGGGGTAAGTTCGCCATAAAAAGGTTAATGTACTATATCATTGGTCTGAATTTTATAGTTTTTTTATTGATGTTGGGAACCCGTACCGATGTTATTAATTTTTTAAAGCTGGAACCGTCTTTGGTAATGCAGGGTCAATTATGGAGGATTATCAGTTTTATTTTTATCCCCCCGGATACTTCTCCGTTATTCATATTATTTGTCTTGTATTTTTATTATTTAGTGGGGACCAGTTTGGAAGAAGAATGGGGCAGCTTCAAATTTAACGTGTATTATTTGGCAGGCATGCTGGCCACTATAATTGCGGCATTCACGGTGGGTGGTTCAACCGGAGTATTCCTTAATCTATCGCTATTTCTGGCTTTTGCCTTTTTATTTCCCAATTATGAAATACGCATTTTCTTTATCCTTCCTGTAAAAATAAAATATTTGGCGGGCCTTTACTGGATTATGATTGCCTTTACCGTTGGGTTCGGCTCGCTATCCGATAAGATCGTTTCCCTGGCTTCGGTGTTGAACTTTTTCTTGTTTTTCGGGGTTGATATCGTAAAGCGGCTGAAATTAAGACGGCAGGTCCACTATAATCGCCAAAGATTCTTTTCGGAAATTGCCAAATCGCGTCCGATCCATCAATGTGAAGTTTGTGGCACCACCGAAAAAAAAGAGCCGAGAATGGATTTTGTCTATTGTAAGGAATGCGATGACGAATATGAATATTGTACGAGGCATATCGCCGCTCATAAACATAAGAAGCATTATGAAAAACATTGAAGTATCTGTCAGAAATAATTATTGATGCCAGATTCAAGTCAACCCTCTTTCTCCCTAAGGAGTCTGTGCGCGTAACACTTTTTAATAGCTTAAAACCACTATATACTGTATTAGAATATGTCACTTAATACTAAATACGCTTCAAAAATCGATTAGCCGCACAGACTCCTAAGGGATGATTGCGATATTATCATTTTATAAAAAATTGAAAAGCCTAAAATCAGATCCTCTTGCTCCTTTAACCGGCATGTATGCATGCCGAGGAGTAACCCGAGAATATTGGGCCTATTCAATAACTCCATCCCGGATTGAATGGTTTAAATACTTGTGATGCCAAACTTGTTACATTATTTTTCCTTGACAGGCTTCAAGAAAATAGG
>JAEZJQ010000038.1 GCA_023436305.1 Bacillota bacterium | reverse complement strand
TACTCATCCAAAAGCTCACCAGAAACATCACGCTAAAGTAAATCAAGAGTGGCACCGCGATCCGAATCACATCCATGGGAATCCGGACAATCAAATCACCTTTCAAACTAAACATCACCACAATGGTAAATAATAAAGCGATCAACGTAACCGGGCTGATCTTGGGGATAAATTTGGTTTGATACCATTCCTTTCCCTTGGCTTTGATCATAAAATAACGGGTCAACATTCCGGCGATAAAGGGAATTCCCAGATAGATAAAGACACTTTTGGCAATCTGAACGATACTCACATGAACGGCGCTACCCTTTAAACCGAAGAGCGGAGGCAGGACCGTGATAAAAATCCAGGCATAAAAACTATAGAACAATACTTGAAAAATACTGTTAAACGCCACCAATCCCGCCGCGTATTCCGTATCTCCCTTAGCCAGTTCATTCCAGACAATCACCATGGCGATACAACGAGCCAAACCCACTAAAATCAACCCGGTCATATATTGAGGATATCCACCCAAAAAGATAATCGCCAGGAAAAACATCAAAATCGGTCCGACAATCCAGTTTTGCACCAGGGAAAGAATCAATACCTTCCAATTGCGTCGCGTTGATAACACGCGGACATCACCGAGTTCTTCATATTTTACTTTGGCGAATGGTGGAAACATCATTAAAATCAGCCCAATGGCGATAGGAATATTGGTGGTTCCCACTTGGAACTTATTAATAAATCGTTCAACACCTGGGATAAGGAAACCCATAAGAACCCCTAAAGCCATTCCAGTAAAAATCCATAAAGTCAAATAACGGTCAAGA
This sequence comes from Bacillota bacterium, assembly GCA_023436305.1. Taxonomy (GTDB): domain Bacteria; phylum Bacillota; class UBA4882; order UBA8346; family UBA8346; genus JAEZJQ01. The sequence continues at coordinate 6,456 of JAEZJQ010000038.1, read as the reverse complement.
AATGATAGTTTTCGAGTTACTTTATCAGACATCACCTTACCTCCTCTTGATTTATATTTAACAAATACCCGCAAACAGTCATCAATGACAAACTAATTTGTTCTTTTCCCATTTCAAAAATCATAACTGAATCCAAAATAAGATAAGATAAATCCCATAAAAATGAAAATTACCCCTAAAATAGTTTTTATTAATTTATTTCGGCTTTTAATACTTTGCGTGTTGGGATATGGAGTATTATTTATGATAGAAACCATTAATTCCAGAGATAATAATAATACACTTTGCCCGATAGCGTAGGCAACGAAAACTATAATACCAAATAACTTTGTACTCCCCATAAAACCAAATGCCGCATTCAATACACGCGTAAGAATCTTGAATAATAAAAAGCCTCCAAAAGTTCCTATAAATAATGCGCCTTTAAAACTCTTCTCATAACTGGGTATAATCGAACTAAGCTTTACAATGCCAATCAGTTGCATTCCTTCATGCATAATGACTATACAAAAAAAGAGGTAGAGCCATTTAGCTATGCCTGGTAATGTTATTGAGACTATACCCAATAAAGAAAGGACAAACATAAACCCGATACTAATAAATAATGAGTATAAAAAAGACTTCCTTATATTATGTTCAGTATAATTACTAATATATCCTATTTTAGTTGGAAAAACTGAAAGTACTCGCGGGCTAAAAAAAGATAAAGCCCCCATAATCGGTACAAAAATAAATATAGACGCTATGTTTCCGGAAGAAGCACTAATCATGACTACCCCACCTTTTTTCTTTTTACGCCGATGTATTGTCAGATAACGATAAGAAATGACAGCTTTTTGGTTACACTTTCGAACATGATTAAGCCTCCTTACGCGTACGCCCATTCTTAGATTTACCGTTGCACAGTCGACAATAAAAGATTACAATATATTATATTCGCACGGACGTATATTTGCTTATACAAATATACCATTTTTTTAAAGCGGGGTCAATTCATGAATAATATATTAAACGTTCTAAAGTCGCTCTCGGATGAAACCAGGCTGCGCATCATCAATTTACTTTATGAAAAGGAACTTTGTGTTTGTGATATCATGGAAGTCTTGCAGATTCCCCAGACCAAAGCATCCCGCCATTTATCCTATTTGAAAAACGCCGGAATCGTTTCCGACCGCAAACAAGCGCAATGGGTCTATTACTCGCTTACCCCGGAAGGAAAAATGAAATTTATCCAAAGCCTGATATTTGACCATTTGCGGCAACTGCCCCAATCTGCCGCCGATCTGACCGGATTACAAGAATGGTTGAAACGCAAGTCCCTGCAATGTAATTGATTCAATAAAAAATTATCCCCGGAAAATGGGGAATAGTCTCAATCACCGAAATTAAGGCATTTTTCATTGACTGCTTAAAAAGTAGTATAAATAAAATATACTCCCGCCAAAATCACCAGTATTCCACAAGCTTTACGAAGGATTGAAGCCGCCTTGCTTTTTTCGGTCCAGTTTAAGTATTGTTGAACCCGTTCCGTCAGTGTACCGGCCAGGACAATCACCAGACAATGCCCCAACCCGAACGCCAGCATGAGCATGATGGCATAGGGCAGGTTGGTGGCGGCCACCCGGAAAGCCACTCCCAGCATTGGAGCCATATAGGCAAAAGTACAAGGTCCTAAGGCTACTCCAAATATTAATCCCATAACTAAAGCAGCCAGATAACCTTTTTTCCGGACAATATTTTGCGCCGCCGAATTTCCCCAAGATAGCTTAATAATGTCCAATAAATAAAGGCCGATGATCAAAAAGACAATCGCCACCAAGTAATTGCCCCATTTTCCGATATCGCCCATCATCCGGCCCATTCCGGCGGTAATCGCCCCAATGGCCGCAATGGTGATTAAAATCCCCAGGGCGAATACCAGCGATAACCGAAACGCTTTCCCCAGGGTAATCCGGCCTTGTTCATTGATAAAACCGATCACCAGCGGGATACTGGCCAGATGGCAGGGGCTGAGAACGACGCTGAGGATTCCCCAGCCAAAGGCGGCGGTTATGGCTAAGACCGGAGTTGCTTCCAAACTTCTTGAGAGCCATTCCAAAATCGATAGGATCATTTCAAACCTAACTCTTTTAACTTGGCAATAATATCCCCTTTGGGATAAAAGCCCTCGTGGCGAAAGAGTTCCTTCCCGTTTTTATCAAAAAAGATTTGGGTGGGAATCGCAAAGATTCGATACTTTTCCGCCAGATCGCCCCTTTTATTGACATCGACGAACTGCACATCAAGTTTCCCTTGCAATTCCTTGGCCAACTCTTCCAGCACCGGGACCATCTTTTTGCAGGGAATACAAGTAGTTGCCCCTAACTCCATGATCATCATCCGTTTGTTTTTACCGGGTTCCAAATAGTTTTTGCTGGCGTCAATCACTTTTCCGGTTTCCGGTTGCGCGGCGGCCATCACCTGCCCGGAACTTTGATGAAAAATTAATCCGCCGAAATGAATTCCGGCTCCAAAAAATACAATGATCAAGACCGCCAATGGTATTTTCGATTTTTTCAGCATGGGATAACCTCCTTTTTACTTTTGGCCAACGAAGTCTGTCAAAATGGTTAACGCCGGGAATGAGATGGCCTCCGCCGGGCATTCCGGTTTACAACCACTGCAGCCAACCACGCAGTTTTAAGGATACTTCACCACTGGTTTACCGGTAGTCGTATCCATTTTATAGGTGCTGTGGGAGCAAAAATCCACACACACCACAACCTTGACACTTTTCCCGGTCAATCGTCGGATACCAGGGAACTTCCTCGCGGGGAATCCCATTCTATTTTTTACTCATTGCAACTGCCTCCAAAATAATAATAAGATCCGGTTTACTTAGACAAACCAAAATCCAAACGCATTAAAGACATATCCCATAATAATAATGCCTACGGCTACAATTGCCACAAAAATGGCTAACAATTTTGTTTTGACAACCTTCTTAAGCAAAATTATTGACGGCAACGATAACGCAGTAACCGCCATCATGAAGGCCAGCACCGTTCCAATCCCAACACCTTTCGTGACGAGAGCTTCCGCAATCGGCAAAGTCCCGAAGATATCCGCATACATCGGAATGCCGACAAAGGTGGCAATCAACACCGAGAAGATGTTCTTTTCTCCGAGAATCGCGGTAATAATGTTTTCGGGTATCCAATTATGAATCGCCGCGCCGATTCCAACGCCAACCAGAATATACAACCAAACCTTATGAATAATCTCCAATACCTGCTCCTTCGCGAAGGAGATCCGCTCTTTCCGGGTCATTTCGGGAGCATCGGCATCAGCCATCCGATTATTAAAGACAAACGGCTCTACATATTTTTCCAGTTTTAACTTGCTGATAATGGTCCCGCCGGTGACGGCTAAAACGATCCCGACCAACACATACGCGATGGCGATCTTCCAATTAAAGATACTGGCCAGCAATAAGACTGACGCCAAATCGACCAAAGGTGACGAAATCAGGAAGGAGAAAGTCACGCCGATAGGCAGTCCCGCGCTGGTGAAACCGATAAAGAGTGGGATTGACGAGCATGAACAAAAGGGAGTGATTGTCCCTAACAATGCGCTGAGAACATTGGCGCTAATGCCGTTAAACCGCCCCAGGATCGCCCGGGTCCGTTCCGGCGGAAAATAACTTTGAATATAGGAAATACTAAAAATAAGCACTGAGAGCAGGACAAATATTTTGACAGTATCGTAAATGAAGAAATGGACACTGCCGCCAAGTCTGGCGTTCATATCCAAGCCGAATGCTTTTTCAACCAATAATTGTACCAGTCTACTCAGCCACTCCATTTTCAGAAGTTGATTATTGAGCGCTTCAAAAACCGATGCGATGAAACCCATAAGTGATCGCTCCTCGCTAAAGCCAGAATAAATGGTAAAGTCTTTCAAACCAAGTCTAAGGTCAAAAGTCAAAAGTCAAAAGCCATTCACAAAATTACGTCTGGCTTTTAATTTTTGACTTTCGACTTGTGACTTATAATAATTCCTATTTACAGCAACCGCAGTTACAACCGCAACTATTGGAGCCGGATTCACCCTGCAAGTATCTTTTAATCTCATCCTTGGAAGGAACCCGTCCCGAGAATTTAACCTTCCCGTCAATCACCAAAGCGGGGGTGGATATGACTCCAAAGGAAAGCATCTCCTTAATATCGGAGACCTTTTGCACCGGATCGGTGATCCCCAGTTCCTTGGCAGCCTCACTCACCACTTTCTCCAGTTTGTTGCAGTTGGCGCAACCCGGACCTAAAACCTTGATTTCCATAGTTAATCGCTCCTCTTTATTTAATGAATGGATTTGTCAAACGATCTCTTCATTATATGACTATATGCGCTATCGGTAATATAGCGCTGAAAAAATTATAACCGCTCGGATAACTCTTGACTTGATTCAATCTTCTTAAGGAGAACTTGATTGACGCAATTAAAGAAATTGCTGATGCAAGGAATCGTCAATGAATAATAAACGTATAAACCATCTTTCCGGGAATCGATAAACCCGGTTTGTTTCAGCAACGCTAAGTGTTTGGACAGATTCGACTGTTCGGCGTTTAGGCGCGTCTCCAAGTCCTGGACACAGCATTCGCCGTTTTCCAATGCATCCAAAATCGCCAGCCGCAGTGGGTGGCCCAGCGCTTTAAAAATCTGCGCCCTCTCTCTATTTATGCGATTATCCCAGGAATTTTCCATTAAATCCTCTCCCATATAACTATATGATAATTTAATCATATAATTCGTTAAATCGCAAGCCGAAAAAATCAGGGAAAACCAAAACCAATAAAGCTAGCGATTAAAATTTTCTATCCATCTTTTGCGCCGCCATTTGAACCGGGTCCCAGGGACTGGAGAGCGGTGGAGTATAGCTCAAATCGTAATCGGAAAACTCGTCTATTTTAAGATTATGATAAATAGCGGCAGCGAAGATATCGATCCGTTTGGACACCTCCGTCTTATATGCCCCCATCATTTGCGCCCCAAGAATCCTTTTGGTGTCCCGATCCGCCGTCACCCGGATCAATATCTTTTCCGCCGGAGGATAATACACTTTATGATCCCAGGTCTCAAGATCAGCGCTGATGGGTTGAAACCCGGCGCTAGTCGCTTCTTTTTCATTCAGGCCCGTCCTCGCCACCACTTTATCAAAGATTTTCACCGATTGAGTGCCCAAAGTCCCGGCAAACTCTTTATTACCCCCAACAATGTTTTCTCCAGCAATCCGGCCTTGTTTATGGGCCACCGTACCTAATGGCAGGTAGGTATAATTTTGTAAAACCTTATGCCAGGTCTCCACGCAATCGCCCGCCGCATAAATATCGGGAAGATTGGTCTCCATCTTCCGGTTCACTTTCAAAGCGCCCTTAATTCCCGTTTGGATACCCATCGATTTACCCAAAGCGTTATTCGGGATACTGCCAACCGATACCAAAACCATATCGGCCAGGGTTTCAAACTGGTTCGAACCTTTAACCGTCAATTTATTTTCATTTTTCGAGATGGATTCAATCGAGATATTGTTATAAACCGAAATTCCGTTTTGCATGAATGTATCCTGAATCTGCTTCCCAAAGTCAAGATCAACGGATGGTAATACCGAATCGGCACACTCAACAATAGATACTTTGACGCCGCGTTTCGTCAAGCTTTCCGCCATTTCCATGCCAATATAGCCTGCTCCAATAATGAGCGCCGTTTTTGGCTCCTGTTTGGCAATATATTCGTCGATCGCAAAGCAATCCGGCATCCAGCGCAAGAAGAACACTCCCGGATTCTGTATCCCGGAAATTTGAGGTCGCAGAGATACCGCGCCCGTGCCAATTACCAGTTTGTCATAGTCCAGGTTCCTGACCAGTCCGGTTGAATCCAACACCGTAACTTGTTTGGTTTCGGGATGAATCGCTTGCGCCGTATGTTCCAACAGCAGATGAATGCCCTGATCTTCAATATCCTGTTTGGTTCGATGGGCCAAATTCCGCCAGTCCGTCACTTCCCGGCTGATATAGTAGGGCAGACCGCAAATACTGAAGTTCGGGTAACTGTCAGCCACTATCATCATCGGTTTTATCTCCGGGTTTAACTCCCGGATTCGTAAAGCGGCGCTGATCCCGGCATCACTACCGCCAATGATGACGACGTTTTTCATGTTTTCCCCTCCTGAATTTAAAAAGGCATAAACATCTAAAACTAATTTTAATAAAAAATTATTATCCTTTGATTAAGAACATTTTAAATCCGGTTAAGAAGAAATCAGGGATATTCCCCTGATTATCATGTTTACAGACATTGACTTAACTCCTGGTATGATTAAAACGAAAACCACCCGAATGAGTTATCTGGCCGGTTTCACGGCCTCAATCGCAGCTGAAACAACATAATCCTCGATCTGTCGTCCCGGCGCCCAGGTGC
>JAEZJQ010000065.1 GCA_023436305.1 Bacillota bacterium | reverse complement strand
GGGATAGACTCCGAGAAATATTTTCACATGAATGCGTGCAATATAGCCCGGGGTGAATACTCCGGGCTAATTGAATGATGAAATATTAAGGCTTTTATTCATCTCAAATACAGAAACATTTGGTCTTTAATCCCTTTTTTCCGGCTTTTTGTCAGGACAAGCTATCGTTTACACTCAACATTCTGTCTTTTATCCACAAATTCCTCGCTTCAAGGTAGGATGAGCTATCTTTTATCCACAAATTCCTGGCTCCAAGTTAGGATGAGCTATCTTTTATCCACAAATTCCTAGCTCCAAGTTAGGATGAGCTACCTTTTTTCCACAAATTCCTCACTTCAAGTTAGGACGAGCTACCTTTTTTCCACAAATTCCTCGCTTCAAGTTAGGATGAGCTACCTTTTTTCCACAAATTCCTCGATCAAGTTAGGATGAGCTACTCTTTCAGACCGGTAACCTGCCTTTTAACTCCATGTTATTCAACACGAGTGGCAAGAGGCTGGAGGATGCTTAGATGGTCCACAGTAATGCCGGGTATACTTAAATGTTTGAATGAAATTGAAATAACCGTCTCCAACCAGTGGCAATTCCTAAATAAAAAACTCTGCCTTATCAAAACTGCAGAGTTCTCAACCGTTTAATAAATTTTATGTCAATCTTTACGAATGTTTATATCCTGCTTCAAATGCTTTCAAATTAACTTCCAGCACCTTAGCCGGAACCACTTCCCGGATGGCCTCCAGCCAAACTTCCTTGGCAATATCGATGGATTTGGCCAACAGCCCTAATAACACAATATTAATCGCCTTGATATTGCCACACTCCTTGGCAATCTTCAAAGCATCAATGGTCATCGTATTCTTGAACCGTTCATTCAATTTCTGAATAATCCGTTCCGGGTATTTGGCCTTTCCGGTAATCACCGGCATGGGGTCGATCCGCTGTTCGTTGATGATAATGTCCCCGCCCTCTTTGAGATAATCCGCCCAACGCAAAGCTTCCATCTGTTCAAAAGCCAGGATCACATCGGCCTCTCCTTTTTCAATTAACGGCGAAAAGACCTTGGACCCCATTTTCACATAGGTGACTACGCTGCCCCCCCGCTGAGCCATACCATGAACCTCGGAAACTTTAACATCGAAGTTTTTCTTTAAAGCCACATTACCCAGAACCCTGCTCGCCAGAAGTGTTCCCTGTCCACCGACGCCCACGATCATGATATTTAATTTATTCATTGCCGCCACCCACTTTCTTAATCGCATTCGCACTGCATAATTTTGAACACAACCGGCAACCCACGCAAAGCGCTTCGTTGATCTCAATTGCATCTCCCCGGTCCACTATGGCCGGGCAACCGATCCGAAGGCACATGCGGCACTTCCTGCATTTATCTTGATCGATACTTTGAACGCCTTCGTATTTCACATTCTTTAACAGCGCGCAGGGACGCTGAGCGATAATGACCGACGGTTCTTCCGCTGCGATCTCCTCTTTGACCACCTGTTCAAATTCTTTGATATCGAATGGGTCCGCCACTCGTACCCGGTCAATCCCCACCGCTTTGGCCAGCATCACCAGATCAAGCTGCCGGGTGGGTTCACCCTTGATGGTATATCCGGTGGCCGGATTGTGCTGATGGCCGGTCATGCCGGTGATGGAGTTGTCAAGAATGATCACCGTGGAAGTTCCTTTATTATAGACGATGTCGATGAGGCCGGTAATTCCGGAATGGATGAAAGTGGAGTCACCTACCACCGCCACCGTCTTACGGGCAAATTCCGTGCCCCGCGCCTTATCCATACCATGGGCGGCGCTAACACTGGCCCCCATACAGATACTGGTATCCACAGACTCCATGGGCGGCAGCGCTCCCAATGTATAACACCCGATATCACCGCTGACATTCAATTTTTGCTTTTTCAATACATAAAACGTCCCCCGGTGCGGACATCCCGGACACATCACCGGCGGCCGGACGGGGACCGGTTCGGAGCCGGCGGGTTTGACTTCGGTTTTTATCCCTAAAATCTTTTCCTTGATGAGTTGAACGCTTAATTCCCCCATTACGGGTAATAATTCCTTACCCCGTACCGGGATACCCAGTTTCTTAATATGGTCTTCGATGAATGGTTCCAGCTCTTCCACTACATATAAGGTTTTAACCTCTTTAGCGAAATCAGTGATTAATTTTTCCGGCAAGGGATATACCATACCGAGTTTAAGATATGAAACGCCCTCCCCAAAAGCCTCTTTGGCGTACTGGTAAGCGATGCCGCTGGTGATTACCCCTACATCTTTACCGCTCCATTCGATCTGGTTAATATCAGAGGTATCGGCGAACTCCCGCAAAGCAGCCATACGTTTTTCCACTTCCCCATGGCGTTTTCGGGCCATGGCCGGCATCATTACATATTTATCCGGATTTTTGCAGTAATCCTTGATTTGAAAGGCCGTCTTCTCACCTATTTCCACCACACTCTGGGAATGGGCAATCCGTGTGGAGAGTCTGACGATTACCGGCGCATCGAATTGCTCACTCAATTCAAACGCCCGTTTCACATAGTCTTTACACTCCTGGCTGTCTGCCGGTTCCAACATGGGCGTCTTGGAAGCCCGGGCGTAAAACCGGCTGTCCTGTTCATTTTGGGAACTGTGCATGCCGGGATCGTCCGCCACCATAATCACCAGTCCACCGTTCACCCCGGTATAAGAGGCTGTAAATAACGGATCCGCAGCCACATTCAACCCCACGTGTTTCATGGAACAAATGGACCGCGCCCCGGCAATGGCCGAACCCACCGCCACCTCCAGCGCCACTTTTTCATTGGGGGACCATTCAGAATATATATCATTATATTTGGCGAGATTTTCAGTGATTTCCGTACTGGGAGTGCCTGGATAAGCCGTGGCGACTGTTACACCGGCTTCATACGCGCCTCGGGCTACCGCTTCATTGCCGAGCATGAGTTGTTTCATGGAAGACCTCCTGAATAGATATGTAACTTTATGATAATTATATTTGAATGATTGTAGGTTGTCAAAGGAAAGGGTAAAAATTAAAAAATGACACACCCAAAACAAAAAACCTCTCAGCTTTCGAGAGGTTTTTCGCATACTATATATCGTCCTTTCAATCAAATATTTTATTCCGAGGCTACCATGACTTGCCTTTTGGACTCACCGCTTTCTAAAAAGTATTTAGAGTACGGGCTTACTTGTCCATTGGACTCACCACTTTCAATAAATTTGGGTTTCTCCAAGACTCTAGCTCATTGGACTCGCCTCATTGCTTGATTTATTTACTGTTTATATTATAATTATAATACGTACCGGCGTTTTCACCAAATCCGATTTCCGGTTAAATTTGTGCAAATCCTTGCGGAAAATTGGACTAATATGATATAATGTGAGTTTAATTATGTAACTCTCCATCACAGTCCGCTTGTCCACTTTTCTTAAAAAAATCCCTCCGGAAATGAAATCATACTCGCAGTCTTATCTTCGTCAACAGTATTTATTCCTGTTTTTCAAATGGGAACGTTGAGTAAAAGTATTTTTGGTATTTCCCTTACAAAAAAGAGAATTGCATTCGATATGCGGGAACAATTGTAAATTGGATTTATCGCTATTTGTTTCCTAGAGATTTCGTTTTTCGATAAATTAATTATTCGTCCTCTAACGAATCTATGGTATAATTTCACCAAGAAGGAGGGACGGGGATGAGGCTGAAGCCGTTTACAGTTCATCAGAAATGGGTAATTGGCTTAATGATTTTTGGGTTGATATTATCCGTATTCAGCCCTTTAAATAATTCTCAAAACCTTAAATATACTAATTTTATCCCCAGCCACCTTTCTTTATCCAGCCTCGACAGCCAAACTCTTTTTCTTACGGAACAGCAGCCGAATTATCGGGCTTTTTTGGCTAAACCAACTCTATTATTAATATTTAAATCCAAGTTACTTCGTTGGATTGGCGACTATAAAGCAACCTACCCGGATTTTACCGATACACTCAACTTATATACCGCGATGATGGTGATTGTTCTATTTATAATGTTTTATCGTTTATCTAAAACTTCTTTACAAGAACCCGATCCCCCGATGATAACTTCAGACTATTAAAATAAATAATCGGGAGGTCAAAATGCCAATTACAACTGTTCTAATACTTGTAGGTATCGGTTTGGTACTTTTCGGCGGAATCGGTTTCTTAGCCTATTGTGATATATCCTCTCAAAAGATGCAGAAAACCGAAAAAGAAGCCGCAAAGAATAAAAAATAATATCTTTCAAAAGCCCTGATTACTGGGGCTTTTGATTTTTATATTACAACAATCCGTCAACCTGATCAATGAACTGGCTGATGGTTTGCAAAAAACTTACACCGCCATCAACTTAAAAATCAAAGCCCATGGGATATTCCACGGGCTTTGATTTTTTATTATTTTTTTAGTCCTCTTCCCCATCGGAATTAATCTTTATCAATCCCTGTTCTCTGTCCGGCGGTGACTCCCACACCAAAATATCAACTCTTCGATTATACGACCAAGACGACTCATCGTGGCCTTTTTTGACGGGGTGATCCTCTCCATATGCATAAACCGATATTTGGGATGAATCAATCCCTTTTTCCACTAAAAACTGTTTGATAGCCTCGGCGCGTTTTTCCGAAAGTTTACGATTATATTCCCGAGTACCCCTTTCATCGGTATGACCACCCAGCAAAATGTAAAGGCCGGGATTTTCATTAAGGATTTTTACATTTTCCTCAAGTACCGGGATTTGGTCGGGGCGAATCTCAAATTGGTCAAAATCAAAGAAAATCGGTTTTAATTGCTTGTTCAATTCCTGGACGGCAACAGCCGAATCTTCAATAGCAACATCCGAGTCTTCAGTGGTAACATCCGAGTCTTCTGCAGCGACATCCGAGTCTTCAGCGATAACATCTGACTCTTCAGCAGCGGCATCCGAGTCTTCAGTGGTAACATCCGAATCTTCTGCAGCGACATCCGAGTCTTCGGTAGTAACATCAGAATCTTCTGTAGCGACATCCGAGTCTTCGGTGGTAACATCGGAATCTTCTGCAGTACCATCCGAGTCTTCAGTGGTAACAGCCGAATCTTCAGCAGCGACATCCGAGTCTTCGGTAGTAACATCAGAATCTTCTGCAGCGACATCCGAGTCTTCGGTGGTAACATCAGAATCTTCTGCAGTTACATCCGAGTCTTCAGTGGTAACATCAGAATCTTCAGAAGCGACATCCGAGTCTTCTGTGGTAACATCAGAATCTTCTGCAGATACATCCGAGTCTTCTGTGGTAACATCAGAATCTTCTGCAGCGACATCCGAGTCTTCGGTGGCAACATCAGAATCTTCTGCAGCGACATCCGAGTCTTCGGTGGTAACATCAGAATCTTCTGCAGCGACATCCGAGTCTTCAGTGGTAGCAGCCGAATCTTCAGTAACGACATCCGAGTCTTCAGTGGTAACATCAGAATCTTCAGCAGCGACATCCAAGTCTTCGGTGGTAACATCCGAATCTTCTGCAGCGACATCCGAGTCTTCAGTGGTAACATCCGAATCTTCAGTAGCGACATCCGATTCTTCAGTGGTAACAGCCGAATCTTCAGTGGTAGCGGCCGAATCAATTGGCTCTGCCGTAATCTCAAATCCCCCATCCAACATGCCGGTTTTCCCGTCATCATTAGTGACGATTACATCGTAGGTTCCAGGATTCTCACCCATCAGATCAAATACTGCGGCGATCTGAGTATCGGATACGACCTCAACATCCGTGGCCCCAATTACTTGTTCTCCGGCCTTCAGTTCAACCGTGGTCCCGGCCCGGAAATCCGTCCCGGTAAGCTTAACGGTGACTGTTTCCGTGTTCAACACTTGTCCAGGTTCGATCTCTGCTATGGTTGGTTCGGGAAATTCAATTACAAATCCACCGTCCAGCGAACCTGACTTTTCATCATCATTGGTTACAATTACATCATAAATTCCCGGAGTCTCGCCCGTCAGTTCAAACACTGCGGTGATTTGAGTATCGGATACGACCTCGACATCCGTGGCCCCAATAACTTGATCCCCGGCTTTCAGTTCAACCGTGGCCCCGGCCCGAAAATCCGTCCCGATAAGGTTTACGGCGACTGTTTCCGTGTTCAACCCTTGTCCAGATTCGATCTCTGCTATGGTTGGCTTGGGAAATTCAATTACAAATCCACCGTCTAGCGAACCTGACTTTTCATCATCATTGGTTACAATTACATCATAGATTCCCGGAGTCTCGCCCGTCAGATCAAATACTACGGTGATTTGGGTATCGGATACGACCTCGACATCCGTGGCCTCAATTACTTGATTACCGGCCTTCAGTTCAACCGTGGCCCCGGCCCGGAAATCCGTCCCGGTAAAGTTAACGGTGACTGTTTCTGTGTTCAACCCCTGACTGGGTTCGATTTCTGATACGGTGGGTTCGGGGTATTGAATTTCAAATCCACCGTCCAGGGAGCCGGATTTCCCGTCATCATTGGTGATGATTACATTATAGATTCCGGGTTCGGCTTTTTCGAGATTGAACCGGGAGGTAATCTGGGTGGAGGAAATCACTGTCACATCCGCGGCTTCAACACTTTGATTCCCTTTATAGAAAACAACCTTAGCCCCGGCCCGGAACCCTGTACCGGTCAAATTAGCGGACTTGGCTTCAGAGTTAAGGCCATGATTGGGTTCAATCACGGATAAAGTTGGCGCCGGGTATTGGATAGTGAAGGCCTCAACCAATGTGGCAGTTTTATCTTTCTTGGCGAATCGGCTCCGGTTGGCAACAATTAAATACCATTTTCCCACTGCTTGGCCGTGTAAATCAAAGGAACAACTAAGTTGCTTTTTGGAAATAACCTTCACATCGGTGGCAATTATATCAGCTTCCCCGGGCTTCACCAGTTTAACAGTTGCCTTATTATCAAATTTATCTCCATTGATAACCACATTGACCACTTCGTTATTTAATCCGAAATTGGGATTGACCGAATCAATCATCGGCACGGGGATAAATAATAACAATGGAATTACCAATAAGATAGCAACTAATTTAAAATCCAATGAAAGACCTCCCCTCTTACGAAAATTATTCAATTATTTACACAAAATGAATCACGGTGGGATCCATGCTTTAAAAATCAACAAATGAATCACCTCCTTTTTAGTATCAATATATTTATAGTTGTCCAATTTGATGCGTAAAACACATTATTTGTTATCAAGAATAATTATGGAAGCGAAACTTCAAAGCAAAAAGCCTGCAGTTGATCCGCAGGCCATTGCGATAGATGCAATTTGGACAGTTCGTTAATTGCTTTATTAAGGGTAACTTTAAACGATTGAGCAACGACTCGAGTTTTTCTTGAGTAATCGCTTAATAAGTCGAATCGAATAAAAAAGCAGTATGTCTATTTATACAGACATACCGCTTTAAAATTTTATTGATTTATCTCAAAAGAAAAACAAGGTTCGGTACCCCACATTATTCACTATTCATTGTCCACTGCTCACGGTCTCATACGGCCAGCCATCAATTCCATCCAGCAGATTACTGACATTTTGATACCCAAGCCGGATTAAAATATCCGCGGCTTTGGCGCTCCGGGTCCCCCCTTTACAGTAAACCAGGATCGGGGTATTTTTATCCGAAATTCTGGTTTGAACTTCATTCTCCAATCGATCCGCGGGAATCAATTGGCTATTCCGCAGGTGTTTTTGCCGGAATTCCTCCGGTGCTCGGACATCCAGCAGGAAGACATCTTTTTCCTGATCCAGCCTGGCCCTGGCCCGATCTGCCGTGATATTTTGATATTGTAATACCATTTTCCCCACGATCCTTCCATAAAAATTTTGCGCCGGGGCGAGGCGATCGATTACCGACCCCTCCGCCAGTTGCCCGTAATTATTCAAACCCCAACTCCAAATGGTCCCATCATCCTTCACCATCATGGCAAAGGATTCGCCGCAAGCGATGATAGCCACTCCCGTACCTTCCGTCACCGGAACCGGCTCAGGTTTATCATAATAGTAGATGTTATTTTTTCCGCAGCAGGGAATGCATTTGTCCATGCTTTCTACGGCTTTGACGTCTCCCAACTCGCCAAAACTATCCGATCCCCAACCCCACAGCGTCCCATCCTTTTTGAGGGCCAAATTAAAGTTCGACCCACCGGCAACGGCTGCGGCCTCCCCCAACCTTGTTACCTGAACGGGCTGGAGCTTTTCAGTCTTGGTCCCGTCCCCCAGTTGCCCGGAACCATTGGCCCCCCAGCTTAAAACACTTCCATCCTTTTTTAAGGCTACAGTATGCTCCGAACCGCAAGCGACCCCTACAATCCCCGAAAGCTCCGAGACCGGAACCGGTTTTAATTGGGACACCCGGGTTCCGTCACCCAACTGGCCGGAATCATTGGAGCCCCACACCCATAAAGTCCCGTCCATTTTTACAATGGCTGTATGCTTGGTTCCGCAAGCAATGGTCTTGACTTTCTTTAACCCCTCGATCTGGAACGGGAGCTTGTGGTCTTGGTAGGTCCCATCCCCCAACTGCCCAAATCGATTGGAGCCCCAACCCCAGACCGTGCCGTCTTTTTTGACCGCAAAAGCATGACTTGGGCCACAAACTATAAAAGTAATGTTTTTTAATCCCGGAATTTTAACCGGGACATTTCCTGTTCCCCAAAGCAGCCCATTCTCGTTTAAACCCCAACCCCAAACCGTGCCATCCTTTTTTAGCGCCAGTGAAAAGTTAGCCCCACAAGCAATCGTCGTTACATCCACGAGTCCCGGTATCTTCACCGGTACCCGGTGATTGACTCCACGGTTATCCCCTAATTGCCCGTATTCATTGGCGCCACAACCCCAGACCGTACCATCGTTAAGCAGGATCAGGCTATGTTTGGACCCGCAGGCCACCGACACGATTTTCAATGCCGGTGTGAGAGTGTTGAAATCGAAAGCCAGAACCGGACTGAGAAAAATGAAACCCCAAATCAATAAACCGAGATTAAAAAAACTCTGCTGAAACCCCCGCATGGAAATCAGATCCTTTTTGACAAGTTTACTAAAGACCAATTATTCTTTAATATCCGGCGTCATTTCCTGAGGCCGTCGAAAGAACATTGAATAAGAGAAGATATACAATATATTGTGAAACCACAAATGCATATCTTCTTCGTTTATGATACCTAGGAGTCTGTGCGAATAATCGATTTTCTATGCATATCTAGTATCGAGTGACATATTCTAATACAACATATAGTGGTATTAAGCTATTGAAAAGTGTTACTCGCACAGGCTCCTAGTGAAGTGAAGCTTCAATTGAACAATTGTCATTTACGACAATACCTATTAAAGTAGGGCTTTAGTTTATAATATTGTTAAGGTAAGAACCACAAACAAGACTGATTAAAAAAGATCTCCGCGGGAACTGCGTCGGCCAGGGCTTTGTACCCGCTGGGGTTTAAATGCAGATGATCCCCGGTATCATATACGGCTAAAATATACGTGGGGTTGGCCGGATCGCGCACTGCCTTTTCAAAATCGATTACTCCATCAAACCTGCCGCTGGTCCGAATCCAACTGTTGACCTTCTGGCGGGCAGCTTCCCTGAAACCTGTATCATCAACATAAAATGATCCTTGGAAAGGCGTTAACGTCGCTCCATAAACCAGGATATTTTGAGCATGGGCGCGAGTGATAATCTGGTCGTAAGCTGCGATGAGATCTTCAGCAATTTGATTTTGGTCTTCCGCCGTTGCCGCCGCGGTTCCGATGTCGTTGATACCTTCAAAAACTATCAACCAACGGGCGCCACTTTGTGCCAGGACATCGCGATCCAACCGCGCCAGCGCATTCGGCCCTAGTCCGTCATTCAAAACCCGGTTTCCACCGGCCGCCTGGTTCAATACTGCAATATGCGAAGTAATCCGGTGTTCCTGCAACCTTTTGGACAACTGGTCCGGCCATCGATCATTCCCGTTCGTGGTCGAGCCCCTTCCGTCGGCAAGCGAATCCCCAAGCATAATAACCGCGGCGGATTTGCTCTCAGCCAATACTTCGACACAGCTTAGAAAATACCAGTGATTAACACCGGTTGCGCCGGGAAGATCAGGACCCGATACTTGATCTCCGGGAATCATATATGATGTTGTCCTGGAACCAGGATGGGAGGTGATGTTATTTGACGGTTGACCTTTTGCAGTGTAAATTGTCACCGCCAGATTCGACTGCGGAACCAGATCGAATCGTAATGGATCGGAAACCATTTGAGCTCCAGCCGGAATGGTTACAGATTCCCGCCCGTGAAAAGTCAGTGCTTTGACGGTATCCGGAAGGATCGCACTGCCTCCGACCCCACCACCAGCGGGGAGAGCGATATTCGCTTTAGTTATCGTGAGCGCGGTGTCTCCAAAAGCATTGGAAAACCTCACCCGTAAAACTTTTCCGCCGATGGTAACATGGATGGTCTGCCGGAGCGTGGTATCCTGAAACACCAGCGAAGGCTGCGTAAACGGCGCGGGGGGCATGTTGTTGGGCTCTGTCAGTTGCGGCATTGATACCCATGTACCCACCCAATGGGCGCCCTTCTCCATGGGAAAGAAATTAGCCTGGGTAGCCAACGGGAATGCTAACAGCACCAAGCCGAGCATACATACGATTAACCAGTTTTTTTTCATGTTCATCCTCCTAACAATTGTACTTTGTAAAAATACAAATTATCCATCCAAGGAATTGAGAGTGCTAATAGGGAACAACCCGTCCAACAAACGAGGGGTCCTCCACCCGATTTACGGGTGGAGGATTATTGTTGAGTATTTTACTGTAATGCGGGAACCGTCCAGTCAACCCATTTTGCTTTATCAAAATTAAGGCCGCCGTCTGTTTTCATGATGGTTGTATTGCCACTACCGTTTCCTATCAGGAATTTCTGGATATAGGCTGTTAATTCAGGTTGCTGTGAAGACGGGAAACCGCAGTGATCGCTATGACCGACCTGGGAAAAGCCCATCTTATCCGGTACACCGAGGGCTTCCCATACCATATGGGCAACGTTCCCCGTAGTCCAGGTACTGAGGTTCCCCAGCCATTCCATCGAGGTATTCTCGATTACCAGGAGTGCGCGCGGCGCGCACAACGCTTCGATGGAATGATGGTCAAACGGGAGTTTCGTGGCTGTATTGCTGAATTGTGAAAATGAAGATGTAAACCAGCAATTCTCGGTGACGATCTGGGACAGAGTCTGGACATTCTGACCCGATTGTCTCTGGGCATCGGAAACACGCCAGCTTGCCGCTCCACCGGAACCGGATTCCTGGGGTATGGTAAGCACAATCCGCTCGCAGAACGCGCCGCAAGCGAGGGCGCCCTTCCCATTCCGGGAACAACCGGTTACACCGAGCCGTTTGGGATCTATATTGGCGGCTGGAGTCTTTTCAAGAGCGGTGATCAGACAGTCCACGCCCCATGCCCACGCTATCAATGCTCCCGCGGAATGGTTACTGCCATAGATAGTGTAGAACTTCCCTTGCCCCCGCGAACCGGTATTTACCTGATCTGCGATTTCGTTATTGGGAAAACTAATGACGGCAACTCCTAAACTGGTTATTAAGGAATTGTTAAGATTGGAACCCCCGACTCCGATGATCGCGGGATAAGGAGCTTGCCCTGTACTCGGATACGTGATTGAGCATGAAAAGGATATTGATTTGCCGACTTCAGTGACATTGACCGTGATTCGGTTGCTGCTGTATGAACCCGTAACATTGGCCGGTACCGGAGGTTTGGTGCCATACTCAAAAGCCTGGGCCAGGGCGCTTATTTCCGCGCGGCGTTGCCCCCATTGATCCTTCCGGGTCATGCGTGTGCCGTCCATAAACTTGAATGGATCAGGCAGTCTGGTAATTGTCGGCAGAGATGAGTATGGAGGTATTACGATAGTCCCCGGTGTGGGAGTCACCGGTGGGGGAGTTACCTGGGTTGGCGTCGGCGTTGCCGTTCTCACAGGGGTAGGCGTTGCTGTTGTTCCAAATGTAGGAGTTGTTGTTATTACCGGCGTGGGCGTGACGATTGTTATCGTTGGTGTAGGCGCGGCCGTGGGCGCTGATGTGCTTCCCCCCGGTTCGGTTCCCCATTGCAGGATTCCTGAAACATATGCCGTTACTTTGGTTGTATCGGCATAATTGGTGGCTGAGGGGTTAAATGAATAGTCACCGGTTTGAGTATAATTGGTCCAATCGGTTTTGGCAAACCGGGATTGGATTTCGACGGTACCGCCGGCCGCCAGACTGCCCGCTCCACTTGTAAAACCGATCTCCAAATAATAGTCCGCACCGGTTACTGTGGTACTCATTTTAACAAACTTGCCCGTGACATTGGAAGTGATGGCGGTATGGCCCGGGCTGGTGATAGCCGCATAATCGCACCAGTGACTTTGCGCTTTATCCCCATCAACGGTATAATAGTACCGGACAGTCACATTGGACAGGCTGATGGCCGAGGAACTCTGATTGATCAGTTTAATTCTCGGACTAATCGAATTCGTAGTGGCGGCGGTATTTGAATTAAACATCTGGACTTTCACATCTCCCGCTGCGTATGAATTATTAATAACCGATATGGCTGAAATCAATAACAGCGTCATGATTAATAAAAATATAACGTTTCGTTTCAAAACACTCTTCTCCCCTTTCGTAACGTTCACCTGATTTAGAATAAATGTTTGTGTTTTTCATCATTTCTACATTAGCCGAGCCAACCGGATAGTCATTGAATAATTTGTGGGTAATGGAATCACATCCAGTCGCTGTAAAAACCAGGACTCTTATAAGAAATGGGTTGCTTTTGGGCTAAACCATGTCATCCACCCCCCTCTTGGGAACGTTCCCGAATTTTTAAATATTTTATCCACATTAAAAGCGGATTGATTGATAATCTTTTTGCCCCTATTCAAGGTTATGCCTTAATATTAAGATTATAGTTGTGAATATTAAAATACCGATAACGGGAGCGTTCCCGGGAAAATGTGTTTCAATACCTTGTACAGTTCATTATATGTTGTATTAAGATATATCACTCGATACTAAGTATGCTGTATGCTTCGAAAATCGATTATCCACACAGGCTCCTAGATTATTGATATAAAACTGTTGAATTAATTTGTCTGTACAACCGGAAATATTCTGAAATATATTAATTCTACCTCATATCAAATTGTCCTGCTCGATGCAAGAAATTCTGATAAATAAAGATAACATTTTGGTAAGATAGTCCCAATTTAAAATCCGGAATCATTTACTGCATTCAAAGCGTTCATCCATTCCCCCGGAACAGACTCCAAAAATCCCTGACCTCATACCCCAGTCTCCACAGTGCCACGCCTCTTAACTTATATTTCCGCGCCAGTTTTAATTTCTCCCCGGCACTCCGCTTATCTTCGTACCAGACTACTCCGCCGGCGCTATTTTCACCAAAAATGTAATATGGTGTTTGTGAAGCCCGATCCCACGCCGAATTCTTTTTATCCATTGCATCCCGTTCCGCTTTCCAGGCCGGGATAGCCACCGTTTTAGCTTGGCCGCCCCACCGGTAACCGTAACCCGGGATTCCCAGCCATAGTTTGTCTGGCGGGACCATCTTGAGAGCGTGTTGGATATTGGCTTCCACCCAATGGATCGGAGCCATCGGACCAGCGGGAGTGCCGGGACGGTGGTAATCATAAGCCATCATGATCAAACCGTCACAAGCGGCGGATAATGCCCGATAGTCATGGAGACCGGATCGAAATTCCGGAAAATCTACTTGTGGATAAACACAGACGAACAGTTGCTTCTTCTCCCGCGCCAATAGCCCTCGTAAATCTTGAACGTATAGCGCCAACGATTCTCTGAAGCTTACCGGCAAATATTCGACATCCAGGTTCAACCCTTGGTAATTCCGGGCCAAGTTCAGGAGGTTGGCCAGTGAAGTCCGCCGGGCTGGTTCACTGGTTAAAAACCGGCTTGACCCTCCCTGCCAGTTGGTAACCAGCGGTATTACATGGATATCTCTACTTTCGGCCAAAGCCCGGACTTGGGCACGGCTTCGGTTCACCCGAATCTGCCCCTGTTCATCCAACGAGTACCAAAACGGGCTTAGAACATCGATGAACTGATAATTTTCTTGAAATCCGGGGAAAGAATCACCATAAATGCCACCCCAGCCATTTTCAAAAAATGCCATCATCATAAGCCGATGTTCGGGGGGCTCTTTTGACATTCTTATCTTTTCAGGAGGTTTTAAATGCGGTAAGGCGATTACCAAAATCAATACGATTAATAAAAAGATAATGATTAGGAATTTTGTTTTCAATGAACACTCCTTGAAAGGTTAAAATTAGCTGTGAGTTCCGGGTTGTAGATTGGGATCGGAGCGATTTCTTACCACTTTCATATTATACCGTTTTCAACCGGTAAGATCTTTGCCAGTCGTGTGGTTTTAACCCGCGGATTGGCTTCGAAGCATTCCCCAAAGAGATCCGGATCTCTATTTTTTCCTTGTTCTTGATTCCGCATCCTGGCAATACTTCTCTTCCAATATTCCGGAATAAAAATGAATTTAACCGGTCTATAGTATTAGAATCGCATCAAAGAAAATCTTTTCGGATATCATTGTATCCCAATACACTTCAAAAAAGGAGCGTCAAAGATGGAAAACGTTAAAAAAAAGAATTATCTAATTATCATGCTAATCGCTATCGGAATCATCGTTATGTTCAGCTTTATCTTACAATTGTCCGGTGGCTTCCGTTCCGTTTTGGTTTCCAACTCTATTAGTCAAGGAATCACAGTCAATGGTGAAGGGTTTATCATCGTGAAACCGGATATAGCCCGGGTTACTTTGGGAATGGAGGCGGTAGCGGCCATCGACCAATCCATCCAAGCCGGGGCCAATAATGTGCAAAATGTCTCCTTCTCGGTGGAATCTCCGGGGAAATGGCGGGATCAAGCCATCGCCAAGGCGGTGAAAGAGGCTCGCGCCAAGGGGGAATCCCTGGCCAGGGCTGCCGGAACAAGAATTAAACGGATCATTGCCATCAATGAGTCGACTATCGATGTTCGTCCTTACCAAATGGACTACAGTTACAAAAAAGCCGAAATTTTACGTGCCGGAGAGAATATGAATACACCGCTGGAACCTGGAAGTGTCAAGGTAACGGCTAATGTACAAATGAATTTCGGGATTTAAGCCCATTATCACCGGAAATGGACTTGTACGCCGGGGAGAATCTTCTCCCCGGCGTACATTTTTTTCATTACAATTAAATCTTCATTTTTTTGAATCATCTTCATCACTTTATTCCATTCCGAATTCATAGTCAATTTCTTATAATTTTCCTACAAACAAAGTAGTCTTTTCCGCTTATATACTAATTTCGAAAGGGGTGATCCTTACTTTAATTCAAACAAATCCCATATTACCGGCAATATCATTTTTTATCGCATCGGTTTAATTGCGCGACGATCCATCTAATGCCGATAAGGCGTTGGATACAGCCCTGAATTCAATTTATCGAAAATTATTTTGAAGGAGAGGAATCCATGAAAAAAAGTATGTTACGCCGTTATTTTCAATCATTACTTCCAGCCGCACTGGTTCTGCTGTTCGTGCTCTGTTCAGGCTTAACCTGGGCCGAATATTCCTATCCTTTCCAAGACCCGGCTCAACCGCTGGAAACCCGGGCCAATGATCTGTTATCCCGGTTAACCGATGATGAAAAACTGACCTTCTTTCATCAATGGATACCGGCCATCCCTCGCCTGGGTGTAGGCCCGTTCCGGACCGGCACCGAAGCGTTACACGGCATCGCCTGGCTGGGCGCGGCCACTGTTTATCCGCAAGCCACCGGTTTCGGCAGCACCTGGGATGTGGACCTGATCAAGCAGATCGGTTCTGCTGTCGCCGATGAAGCCCGGGGCTTCAATAAAAGAGATCCGGTGAAAAACGGTTTGTCCTTATGGGCGCCAGTGGTCGACCTGGAAAGAGACCCCCGAGCGGGACGTTATTCGGAAGGTTACAGCGAAGACCCCTACCTAACCGGACAACTAGCCATTGCGTATTGTTCAGGCATCAAAGGCGATGCCCCGTTTTACTATAAAGCCATTCCCACTCTGAAACACTTTTATGCTTACAATATGGAAGCGAACCGGGACACTTTTTCGGTAACTCTCGACGCCCGGAACAAACATGAATATTATTTGAAATCCTTTCGAATTCCCATCGTCGCCGGCGCCGCCAAGTCAATGATGACCTCTTATAACCTGGTCAATGGCATCCCCTGTACCGTGGACCCGGAGATCAATAATCTGGTCAAAGGCCAATGGGCCAAAGGAAAAGATTTCTTTGTGGTCACCGACGCTTGGGCTCCAAGCAATCTGACCGGATCACAACAATATTATCCCGATACCACCCAGTCCTACGCTGGGATGATCAAGGCCGGGATTGACAGTATGACCCAGGACGATAGCAATAACACCAATGTCATTGGCTATATCAAGTCCGCTTTATCCCAAGGATTACTTACCATGACCGATATTGATAATGGGGTAAAAAATATCCTGCGTGTAAGATTTCACACCGGTGAGTTTGATGTTACCGGCGGCCCTTATGGAAATATGGGAACGGAGGAAATCTGCGCCCCCGATCACGCCACCCTTGCCCTGAAAGCGGCCCGGGAGCAACTGGTGCTCCTGAAGAACTCCAACCGGACCTTGCCGCTCGGCAAAAATTGCATCCGGAAGATCGCCGTCATCGGCCCCTTGGCCGACCAAGTTCTGACGGATTTCTACTCGGCTCCGTTCCCCTATACCAAGAGCATATTGAACGGAATCCAGGGTAAAATCGCCGCCGATAAGATCGCATTCTCCAGAGGGGTAGATCAAATCGCGCTGAAATCATTAACCAACTTCCAGTATGTATCCGCTCCCACCGGCGGTGGCCAGTTAACCGCCAGCGCCATAACCATTGGCGCTAACGAAACCTTCGATCTTTATGATTTCGGATGGAACCAATACCTGTTCCGTTCTCATGCCAATGATAAATATCTCACCGGCAACGGCAATTGGAGCAGTCAGGTACTTAACACCGCCAATGCCCCGGGTGTACAGCAAGATTATGTGGGTGCCCAGGAATGGTTCACCTACCAGAACTTTAATTATGAACTCCAGACCGATGGTACTTATGCCCTCTATAATTATCAAGTATCCCACTGGGATACCGGGCTGGCAGGCGGCAAATACGTATCCGTTGACGCCGCTGCCCCCTATAACCTGAATTCCACCCAAAGTCAAGTCGGAGTCACCGAAAAATTCCAGCCCACAGTATTGGTTAATGGTTTGAATGACGCCGCAAGAACCGCCTGGGGCGCTGATGCCGCCATCGTGGTTGTCGGCGATGAACCCTTGTTAAACAGCCGGGAAACCCTGGACCGCCAGGACATCATTCTCCCCCCCGCCCAGGAGCAACTAATCCGAAAAGTGGCCGCCGTGAACCCCAATACTATTGTGGTGTTGGTATCCAGCTACCCCATGGCCATCGGTTCCATTCAGAGCATCCCCAACGTGAAAGCCATCCTGTATTCATCCCACGGCGGCCAGGAGGAAGGCACCGCCATTGCCGACGCCCTGTTCGGTGATTACGCCCCCGCCGGCCGGTTGAATGCCACCTGGTATGCTTCGGTCAATCAGTTACCGGCCATCACCGATTTCGACATTATCAACGGCAAACGGACCTATATGTATTTTGACGGTACTCCGTTGTACCCCTTCGGCTACGGCTTAACCTATACCACTTTCCAATATAGCAAATTAAAGTTAAGCGCCGCCAGCATTAAGACCGGCGGCCAGGTGACTGTCAGCGTGGATGTGAAGAATACCGGAACCAGGACCAGTGACGAAGTGGTTCAGTTGTATGTCAAAGCCCTGCAATCCAGCGTAAAACGCCCAATTAAAGAGCTGAAAGGGTTCCAACGGATCAACCTCACCCCCGGACAAACCCGGACCGTGACCTTCACCTTGCCCGCCAGCGAATTGGCCTATTGGGATGTCTCCAAGAACGCCTTTACCGTGGAACCGGGGATGTATAGCGTTATGGTTGGAAAATCCTCGGCGGATATTCAGTTGAAAGCAGTGTTAACGGCAGTTAAGTAAAGTAATATACAAAATTAAAAAACCTCTGAGAGGCCGAGAACGGCCTTTCAGAGGCGGCATATCGAACCCCAACAAACCCCAAACATAGCCCCACTCCAAATTTTTAATGCATTTTCACACTTCTTCACAATCCCTTTATTTTTATTTCATGACTCCCCGCTAAAATCATAATATAATAGAAAATATAAAAGAAGGGGTGAGAAATTCATGAAAAAGTGGATAGTTGGTTTGATAATTATGGCTTTGACCGGTATTTGTCCGTTTGGTACTTACGCCGTCGCGAATAATAAATCGGACATTCATTTCGCGAAATACTTTACCGAGATTAATTTACCCCAATACAAACAAGACTTTGGGGAAAAAAACCAGGAAGATGATGACCTCAAACGCAAAAAGAAAGAACGCCAAGAACAGGAACGACGGGATCAGGAACGCAGAGAGCAGGAGCGCCGGGATCAGGAACGCAGAGAGCAGGAGCGCCGGGAAAGGGAACGTAGAGAGCAAAAACATCTGGAATGGGAACGTTGGGAAAACGAGCAACGCGACCAGCGGTATAATAGGTATTGGTATCAACGAAATATACAGCGAGAACGCGAAGATTGCCGTTATATAATCCACCGGACATCAGAAACAATACTCTATGCTCAGCAAGCGGCGTTACGCGGGCACTATACAACAGGTTTAGCCCGGGCAATTGCCCACCAGCAGAGAGCCCGTGAATTGTATGACGCCCGTCTCTACTGGAGCGCCATCCAACACTCCCTAAGGGCCCGAAGCTTGGCCAAGAATGTAATCATCGGCAACCGGGAAAAATGGGTCGGGAGTAAATATGAGTATGACGCACGAGAGAAAAGATATCAACGCTATACCCCAAAGGATAACGATCTGGATATTCGGGTTGATTTTAGTTCGGTTGGAAGTGATGATGCGGTGATCCGTATAAAATTCGAACTGGATATCAACGAATAGTTTATTACGAAAGAGAGAACCCTGCTTTCCGGGTTCTCTCTTTTTACATCCGTGATAGGCCGTATGCCAGTTTTTTCTTACTCCAGCCCCAAATATGTATCGATCTCTTTTGAAGCTTTTCGTGCCGTTTCCAGTGTCTCGCCCCGTTCTTCCCGATAGTCCTTGATGATATCCTCCGTACCCGAAGCCCGTTTCAAAACCCAGACGCCGCCAGTCAAGACTACTTTAATGCCGTCGCCGATCTTCAGCCGTTCGATCTCCCGGCCGGCAATCTCTTTGCCATTTAACAGGCTTTTCACCTGGGCTTCATCCTTGGCCAGCTGAATCAAGCGGGCTTTTTTCTCCGGCCGCGCCGGAGCATCTTCCCGTTCATACTGATAAGGGCCATACTTCTTCACCAAACCGGCATACAAGGTACCAATATCCTTGCCCGTTTTAGCCATGGCTTCCATCATAAGCAATACGGCGGCAATCCCATCTTTCTCAGCCACCCATAGCTTTCCGTTCCTTCTGGGGAAAGAGAGCCCGGCGCTTTCTTCACCGGCCAACACATATTTCCCTTCGATTAAACCTTTCACATAATGTTTAAAGCCCACATTCTCCTCATAATAAGGGCGTCCATGAGATTTGGCAATCTCATCGATCATATGGGTCGTTCCAATCGTCCGGCCAATGCCCATATTAGCGTTGAAACCGCGGCTTCCAGCCAGATAGTCGAATAAAACACATAAGACATGATTGGGATTCAGGATACCGGTACTGTCCTCCCCGCCGAAACGATCGGCGTCATTATCATTAGCGCCGATGAAAGGCACTCCTAATTTTTCACGAATTCCCCGCACCGCCATCATCACATATTCGGAAGAAGGATCGCCCCGTAATTTACCGTCCCAGTCGTAGGAACGGTTCGAGCAAGTAGGATCTTCCTCCGATAATACCACTTCAATCCGGGTACCGTAATGGGCATTCACCGCTTCATAATAACCATGGGCCGAGCCACCAAGCGGCGTCACCGCGAAGCGTTCTTTCTTAATCAATTCCATATCCACCACATTGGCCAAATCTTTTACATAGGGAGTGAGAAAATCAGTCTCCGTCACCAGACCGCTGCGGACCGCCTCCGTATAATTCAAGCGTTTAATCTCGCCCATATTTCGTAAATAATGATTGGCTTTGTCGTCAATGGGGGCGGTGGCGGTATTGGGACCACCATCCAAACCATTGCTTTTATAACCGGCATCCTCGGGCGGATTATGGGAAGCGGTAATAATCACGCCCTCTGATTTTTCACCGCGGGCCACCCGGGCTAAAATGGCATGGGAAATCACCGGAGTCGGAGTGCTCCGCTTCCCCTGCTGCACCAACACCTTCATATCATTCCCGGCGAAAACTTCCGCCGCCGTGATTTCGGCCAGATCCGAACCAAAGCGGACATCTTTTCCCATAATAATCGGTCCCAGCGGTTCACTTACGAGCGATTCCGGCATATACGGGCCAAAAGTGCCCTTTTCCTTCCGGATATCCACCAGCGCCTGGGTCATAGCCGCCACATGAAACTCGGAAAATCCTTTTCCCACATGCCCCCGGTGGCCCGATGTTCCGTTTTTCACCGGTTCCAAATCCCCTTCGGGGTGCGTATACCATTCGGCAATCTGCTCTCTGCTGAACAGGTCTTCCGGCCGGGCTTTTTTTCCTGCCAAAGGATGAATCGTCTTATCCGACATGCATAATGCCTCCTTGTAAAATCTCCTTCCCGGTCCGGCCTTTTTTTATCCGGAAACCAAATGGGAAGAAATTAAATTAGATATATTCGACATAAAACGGCAAAATCTTGTCAACCGGTTTTATTTTTTCACTTTATAAATTAAAAACATGAAAGTGGATTGGCGAAAGTAATCATCAAAAAATTTTAATCTATCATTTATACCGGCCGATATTTTCGCGCCATATCAAAGAAATTGACATATGCTTATCCGAATCGAGGATAAATTCATCTTACAAAACCTCATAAATTAACCGATATAATATTGTGTATTTCACTTGTTACTTTTCCCAATATAAGCTAAAATTAATATCGATATGTAATTTTATGTTTTATTGGAATTGTATTCGCCTATATGGATTTGGATTTTTCCACGGATTTTTCTCCCAAATGGTTTATTTTTATCATCATTTTTTCAAAAAGGTGCCGCTATGACAAAACCAACCTCCAAAAAAACTTTTTCCAAAAAAATCGGCAATACTCGGGTGGTCCCCATCACTTCCCGGATTATCATCATTTTTACCATTTCCATCCTGGTGGCCAGTTTCGCCTCCAATTATATCAATCTGGCCTTTAACCGCACCGAATTGATTAAAATGATGAAACAGTTGCTGGTCAAGGATTTAAAAGAAGTTTACGACTTCAGCAATACCCAATATGAACTGTATCAATTTTCAAAGGAAAACCCGGATGCTTACCGGTCTTCCATGGCCATGATTGAATCCAATGCCCTCCGCCAGTTGAAGAACCGAAAATCCATCACCCTCGGATTACGGATCGATGGCAGTATTATGTTTCAAGCCTCCAAAATAAAAAAGCTACCGTCTTTTACGGACTACAAAGCACTGCGTCTTATTAAACACCAACAAACAAAAGGAATCGGCGAAGGAGCTTTGACGTTCTTCGTTAACCAGGAAGAATATTTCGGGGTTTATAAGTATGTGCCCAAATGGAAAGTTTTTCTGGTCCGGGCGGAAGAACTTAACGAATTTAACGAAGGATCACGCCGTATTTTCCGGGATATCTCAATTATCATCATCATTATTACACTGGCCTGTACTTTGGTTGGAATTTACATTATCCGGCATACCACCCGCTTTATCGATCGAATCACCACCGCCATCATGAATATGATCCAATCGCAACAAATGGATTTAATCGATCTGGCAGGCGCCACCAATGATAATATCACCTTCATGGGTATGGCCTTTAACTCCTTATCCAGTTCCATCAATAACCTGCTCTCCATTTTCCGGAAATTCGTCAATAAGGATATCGCCATCCAGGCTTACCAGGAGAAAACCGTCCGGTTGGAAGGAACTCAAAAGGAACTGACGGTACTTTTCTCCGATATTAAAAGTTTCACTTCCATGACCGAAACTTTGGGAACTGATATTATTAAGATTTTAAACCTTCATTATCATCAGGCTATCCGGGAGATCTTCCGGTATGATGGCCTAATCGGTTCCATCATCGGGGATGCCCTACTGGCCGTCTTCGGGATCAGTCTCGGAGATGGTCGGAAGCCGTCCAACAAATCCTATCAGGCCATTTTGGCCGGATACAGGATTCAGGCGGTGGCTGCTGAATTGCGAACCGAGATGCGGAATCGCCATGATGAAATTCTGGCTTTCAAAGGCACGCTCACCGAAGAGGAAGAACAGGTGTACCAAGCGGTCTTATTGGAAGTCGGGGTGGGAATCGACGGCGGAACCGTATTTTACGGTAACATTGGTTCTTACGAGCGGATGACCAATACTGTAATCGGTGATAATGTCAACTCCGCATCGCGGTTGGAAGGCCTGACCCGCCTTTATAAAGTCCCGGTGATTTGCTCGGAATACATCAAAAATGATATTGACCGAAATCTGCCGGAGCACGGCATCTACTTCCTTGAACTAGATACCGTCCAGGTTAAAGGGAAAACCGTCGGCCAGAAAATCTATTGGCCCATCATGCCCGAATCTTTGCAAGGAGAAGCCGGTAATGATTTAAAAGCGGATTTCAAGCGGTTTGAATCGGGTCTGGCATTATACTATCAGGGACAGTGGCGGGAAGCATTTCATTTATTCAGCCAGTGCCACCTGCCACTGGCTGGTGAATTTTGTCAAAGAACACGTGGCGGAGAGCCGCCGCGGGAATGGAGTGGCATATGGAACATAACCATAAAATAAAAAGGGAACTTTCCGGGAAAGAGTTCTTTTTAAAAAACAACCTGACGGAATGTGAGAAGCCCAATATCTACTCCCTGGAGACGGAATTCGCCAAGGCCAAAAAGAACCGGGATTTTCGGCCTTACTTGGTTTTTTTTGGTTTTATCCTTTTACTCGGCCTATCCACCATGGCCATCGCCGGTTATTTGGAAGTGAAATCGAAGCAGATCAGCATTGACATTTCCGACTTTGAAGACCTCCGCTTAAAAGAAACCTTGAGCGCCGCCGTGGAAACCGAACACGAATTAAACCGCAAAAACGACGAGCTAAATACCATGCGCACTTCCTATAACAGCGAGATTCGGAAGCTCAAGCAGGAAATCCAGCAAAAAGCCAAAAGTCCTCAGGACATGAATGATAAAAACCAGCAAAAGAACTTGCGAAACCAGCAAAATCAGCTAAAAGAACTGGAAAAACAATATGAAAAACAAATCTCCCGAAAGCAAGCCGAGATTGCCCGTTTAGAAAAAGTGACCAAAACCAGAAATGGGGAAGTTGATTACCATCGTTTCTATCAATTGGAATTAAAGCGGCAAAAAGAGTTTTATGAAAATAAAATCAAGGAGTTGAAAAATTCTCAGGGACAGGAAAATAAAACCTCAAAACAACGGGAACAGGAACTAATAGCAGAACTGAAAGTATATCGGGATGTATTCGGCGATGTGGAATTGCTTGATATGTCGTCCCCTACAGTCACCGGTGGTGACGCTTTGGCGTTAAATGCTTATCGCAGAGAGTTGGAACAAGAAAGAGTATTGGAGCGCTCATCCTTTAAAAGCATCCGTTCCCGAATCACCCAATTATCGGAGATGATGAAAAAGTTCCGGGCAATGCCCAGTTCCCATCCGGCCGCCCCGGTCTTCAAGCAGGCCAACGCTTTATCTAATTCGCTCATCAATGATTATGAACGGCTCTGGTTTTCTTTAACCGACCGAATCGCTGCCAAGAACGCATTGTTAGGATCATATCAAGCGGCTTTGTCCGTTTATTTAAAGGATATTCACGCTTCCGGTTGTATTATCGAACCCGGGACCAAAGATAAGATGATTGTTTATTGCCGGAAAGGATGGGAAGTGAACGAAGAAACCATGGTTGATCTTTACCGGGGGAAAGACGAGTATATCGGCAAGATCAAACTACTCCCCGGTGGCGTGGCTCAAGTAGTGGAATTAGCCAAATATAAAAGCGTCAAACTCATGGATTGGTTTGAGGTACCGGCGGGTAATTAAGCTCCCTGACAATTTGCCCATCCGCGGATATGGCCACCCCTTGGCTGTCGGTATAATAGACCCGGGTATAAACCCTGCGGCCGCCGGCATCAATAGTTAACCAGTGTTCCTCCCAGCGGCCCGAATTTCCCAGTTCCGCTTCAATTTGGGACATGACCTGTTTTATCCTTGGATTTTGGTCGAACTTTCGGGCTTCGCTCCGATTCAGGTTTTGAATATCCTCTTCTTCCAAACCGACAAACTCCCGATTCTCCATAACTTTTGGCGAATGCGCTTCATGTGAACGATAATCTTCCATCCTCATTCCTCCGAAAATTAGTATATCCATAAAGTTCGGGTTCATGAACGATTTATTACTCCGGTGACCGTTTTAATTTTCGGAGGATCAAGCTGCTTGAAGATGAATTTGGTCATCTTCTGTTTTGCCCGGTTAAACTCCAAAAAAACCCTCAGAGCTTGGCCCGGGTTTTGATAAACCTTCCAATATCCATTCAAAAGATAATTTTTTCCCTTGTTCCGCAGGAATCCGGCCACGTCATGAGCGGGAATTCCGAGAAAAATTCCGACTTCGTGGGGGAATGAATCGTAGAAGCGGGTTTGTAAATGATTGAAATCCGCCTCCAGGTTGCAATCCGGCCCATAACCAAAACAGGCCAGCAGTTTACGGTTATCGGACATGCATAGAATTTCTTGAAGCCGCCCGGGCCGGTAATAAAGAACAAGAACCCGTTTAGTAGTTGAACCGAATTGAAAAATGCGGATGGCATAGTCCGGGGCAAGCTTAGCCAACCAATCTTCTCCCCGTTTTCCGAAAGCTTTCCCGTACAAATTCCCGGTTTGATTTACAGCGATTGCCGGTTTACCGGCCAAGCAAAGCGGCGCCAGGTGATAAAGAAATCGCACCCATCGGTTTGAGCTATCCTTCGAATCGGGTAAGTTAATTACGTTTTTAAAGTGTGTCATCACTATCCGGGGACTTCCTCTCGGGTTATTATTTCCGGTGGCGACGATTTAAAACCGCTGGAATAATCTTGCCCATCAAAATCCCTCGGCCAATATCCTTTCACTTCTATCTTTCGGGTTACTTACAATATCTTAATCTTATTTCCGGATTCAAGAAAGGAGATTCAGGATATTTTTCAAACATCTGAAAGCAGTAAATCCGGAGCTTTATAATCGGTGGAGATAAATATATTTTGTGGAAATCCTTGAATAAAAGTTCATTGATTTACCATCCATGATTTTTTTGTTATACTACTAATATAAAAACAGTTACGAGTTAAAATCTTTTAACCTATAAAATGATGAGTTAAGCATTAGTCACGAATTAAAATGTTCAGTTCAGATTAAATATAAGGATTACACGTAAAAAGTTGGCTATTCTTTTGGATCTTAACTCACCAACTCGTAACCCGGAACTCGCAACCGAAATTTATAACCCAAAATTCGTAACCTGCAACTGGTTTTAATTTATTAACAGATGGAGACTTCATTCAATGAATTACCTAATTTTCGACACCGAAACCACCGGTCTGCCTTTATCCTGGAACGCCCCGGTCCATAAACTTTCAAATTGGCCGAGGCTTGTTCAACTGGCTTGGATTTTATCCGATGAGCAAGGTAATGAGCAGATGGAATACTCCCGGATCATCAAGCCGGAAGGGTTCACCATTCCCGCCGACGCAGCCCGGATTCACGGCATCACCACGGAAATGGCAATCCGGGAGGGCGAATCGTTAACTCAAGTCTTGCGGGATTTTTGCGCGGCAATAAACCGGGACAACTTAACCCTGGTGGCTCACAATATGGCCTTTGATGAAAAAATCATCGGTGCCGAGTTGCTGCGGATGAATCTAGAGAGTAATTTTTTCAAATTGCCGAAGATTTGCACCATGAAAAGCACCATTGATTTTTGTAATTTACCGAAAAAAAAATATCCCAAATTGGGAGAGCTTTATTACATATTATTTAATACGGACTTTCAAGGCGCCCATCGTGCCGACAGCGACGTTTTGGCCTGTGGGAGATGTTTTTTTGAGCTGAAGCGAAAAAAGATTGTATAGGAACCCATAAAGTATCGATTAACCTTTCATATGGCTCCCCACCTCAAATATCTTTTTTAACTCACACCGGCACTCCCGGTTTCCCCGGCAACACTTTCGACGCTGTTTTCTTAAACGGCAATGTAATCAAAGTCTTCACACCCTGGTAAACACCCCAGCCGATCAATAGTCCGAATAAGGCATAGACTAAGGCCTCCACGGTGGTGGGAACTCCGGGTGTGAAATTGGTCCAGGTATTCCTGGCGACCTCCGGGTCCATCACCCGCAAAAAGACAACCCAGCGGGTTAAGGGCGTGGAATTTTGCAAGGCCGTGAAAGCGGTCTCCAGGTGCTCCAGACGTTCCACCAATCCTTGAATTACTTTGCCGGTGGAAATGAAGATCTTGTTGTTTGAAGTCAAGTGTACGTTGATATACTCCTGCAGGCTAAGGTTATAGGAGACCGCCACCTTGGCATATTGGGAAACCGCCCGGCGGGCTTCATCCAGATGACCTCCCAGCCTTTGGAGGTATTGGGCGTAATACTGCGGAAATTGCGCGCAGATAATAGCGCCGGCCACCGCCATCACCCGGTCCATTAAGCCATCTAGGAGTTTCAAGGGGTATTTCCATAATTGCTTCATCGATAAACCTCCTTGTATGCTGATGTGATCCTTTATTTAAGAAATTCGGTTAAATCATCCATATTCCTGCCTTAATATACAATCAAAAGGTCCTACGGCATTTGAATTTTATTCAATTTCGCTACGAATGATTTCAATTTCATAGAACTTCGCTTAAAACCCCGTAAATGCTCTTACTTATTCTTGGCTAAAGTTTACTTCAATTTACACTTCAACATTTTTCCCAAGTAGTGTTTCATTAGTTATTTCCTTTAAATTGAACTCCCGTTAACCCAACTCCGAAATCATTTTTTCGAATTCCCGGATTATTTGGGTTATATAGTCGAAATTCAACTCGAAACTCCCGCAAACCGATAAATTGAATATCTTACTAGCCCCGATGAAAGCCGATCAAACCGGTTTTCAGAGGCATCAATGAAAATATCACAAGCTTTCGCGCGCTTTGGTGCGCGCAGTATCCACCCAAAACGGGCACAGTGATATTTTCAAACGAATATAGACATACTATATAAGTCGAAATAAGTTTTTTGAATGTATGAGATTTGGGCCAACCCACCCAACCCGCGCGCTTTATAAAGCACGACCTCAATGGAGGGCTTTAAAGATAGACTTACCGGGGACATCCCGACCCCCGGCAGGGTTCGCCCTCCTTGTAAGGCGAACCCTGCACCCTTATAAAAACTTTTTGTTTTGATCCTTACGCAAGTGCAGCATGCGGCGTGTCCGTAAGATACTTCGTATCTTCTGGACACGAAGCTGCACGGGGCGCGGGGTTAGGGGATGGTTAGCGATAATTAATTCCATTGTTCAATTTATTTATTTCAACATATATAGAAAAATTTTCGAGGCACGGTTTGATTTCATTCCTTAAGATCCAATAATATAATCTCCGATGATCAAAAAACAAAAAAATGACCCGACTGATTACTATTGATTTCGTGTATAATGAAATCTAATTGCTGCTAATGCAGACTTTACTTTCTTTTTACCCTACGCTATAGACCAAAACACATAGTGAAAAGGGTAAAAAAATGTTTAATTTCACACTTCACCCTTCAAACTTCACACTTTTTATCGCCGGAGGTCCACATGAAAATCGAAATCACTTACATCTTTCATAACTGTTTTGTCGTAAAACTTCCTGATAAAACCTTCCTGTTCGACTATCCCGCTGAGCAATACCTTGACGAAACCAGAACCACTGCCATCATCTCGCGGATTCAGGATACGGATTTATATCTATTCTCCTCCCATAACCATCCGGACCACTTTAACCGGAATTCGATGAATCTATGTGCTTATACCAAAAGCCTGACCTACATCCTTTCCAAGGATATCGTCAAGAAAAACCGGCAATTTAAAGAAAATCCTTCATGTCATATCACGGAAGCCGATCAAAGCTATGCCATCAATGATTTTAGGGTGGACACCTTTCGGAGTAACGATGAAGGAGTCGCTTTCTTAATCCACCTTAACCCACTCCATATTTATTATGGTGGTGATCTGGCCAACTGGAATTGGGAGGACCTGAACAAGCAGGAGATCCGGTTACTGGTAGATTATTTCGGGGAAGTTTTGGAGAAAATCAAAAAATGGCCGATCCAAATTGCCTTTTCCAATACTGATCAACGCCTGGCCAACTGGGCCGGCGCCGCCCAATTCATGAAAACGGTAAAACCCAAGCTGTTTGTGCCGATGCATACTTTTGGGGAAACCCAATCGATTGCGAAGTTTTTAAGTGAAAATCCCGTTCATCCCGGAACCGGAGTTTTCCAATACCATGAAACGGGGAATACAATAATTTTTGAGCTCTAATTGCGTTTTTATTTCTCGAATTTATTGCGGACCGCATAAACTGCCAACTGGGTCCCGGTCTTCCCGATTAAATTGGGCAAATGTATCCTTCGGCTCCCTTTTTCATCGCTTTGGCAATATATTTTCACCGTATCGAAAGGGGTTAAAATGTTCAATTTACTTTCGTTTAAAAAAGAAACTCAGCTTTTTTCCAGAATGATGAATTTATTAATAAAACAACCCTCCTTGTCATGAAGGAGGGCTGAAAATAACCGTTTCGCAAAAATCTATTCTTACTTCTTCACCTTCGCCATGCCAACCAAATCTTTAAAGGCTTGCCCATCATGAACTGCAATATCAGCCAGCACTTTACGGTTGATTTGAACTCCGGCCTTTTTAAGCCCACTGATGAAGGTACTGTAAGACATCCCATTCATCCGCGCGGCGGCGTTAATTCTGGTGATCCATAATTTACGAAAATCCCGCTTTTTATTGCGACGGTCTCTTAACGCATAAGCCAGTGATTTTAAAACTTGGGCATTGGCCGGTCTAAAAATACGGCTTTTCGAACCACGATAACCCTTGGCTAACTTTAATATCTTTTTATGGCGATGGCGGCTGGTAAATCCACCTTTTACTCTTGGCATTGAAAAACACCCTCCGATCAATATTGATAAATCCTCATGAAATCCCGGTTAGCGGGGTCTCAGGGGGAACCCAATAAAATTTTAACAAACCCGGGAACGATTATAAAACCGGCGCACACGAGGCCGGAGTTATCTTTAGATTATATCCCAAGCATCCGTCTCGCTCTTCTGGTATCACCATGACTGATAACTTCAGCCTTCCGCAAATTCCGTTTCCTTTTGGGGGGCTTGGACTCCAACATGTGACGTTTAAAAGCATTGTGTTTCATGATTTTACCGGTTCCAGTCACTTTCAACCGCTTGGCGGCACCCCGGTGAGTCTTCATTTTCGGCACTCCTCATGCACTCCTCTCTTTTTTTGAATCGCGCGCGGCCGCGCGCGGTATAGAATTTTTATGAAACCCAGCAGCTATCCGATGGTTGTAAGAAATCACTTGAGCACTTGGCCGCAGGATAAAAATCATTTCACAGAATATGTTGAGCACACCATACGTTGAATGCAAATAAATCGAATGGCTGATTATTCCGCTTTACCCGACAAGATCATGATCATTGTTTTGCCTTCAATTTTGGGTTCACGCTCAATGATCGCATGATCACGAACATTTTCAAAGAGTTGCATTAAAAGAGTCCTGCCCAATTCGGCATGAACAATTTCCCGGCCCCGAAAACGGATCATTGCTTTCACCTTGTCTCCATCCTTGAGAAACTTTTGAACTGCCTTGACTTTGACCTGAAAATCATGCTCTTCTATCTTGGGGGTCATACGAATCTCTTTTACTTCGATAATTCGCTGTTTCTTACGGGCTTCACGCTCACGTTTACTTTGTTCATAACGGTATTTCCCAAAGTCCATAATACGGCAAACCGGAGGTTTAGCGGTCGGCGCTACCTCAACCAAGTCAAGTTCCTTCTCCACGGCCAGTTTTAAAGCATCCTTGACCGACATAATCCCTAATTGTTCACCCTCCGAGCTAACTACCCGGATCTCTTTCGCCCGGATCTCCTCGTTAATTCGCAACTCGTTACTAATCAGCAGTCACCTCCTAAAATAATAAAAAAATGATAAAATAAAAAAGCAGGTTGCAAATTTCCACCCGCTAAAACTTATCCAACTGATAATCACGGTAATCCCGATTTATCAATTTGGCGTTTATTTACCCGGAAACCTGAAGGAACGGGTGAGAAGCGGATGGCTTCTACTTATTATAACTAAAGAAAGTATACCATCAATATCGCAAACCGTCAATAATATATTTGAATATGGGACAATATATAAACGGGAGGTGTAACTTTGAAGGCAACTACCACCAGTTGGGCGGTTACCGGAACCGGTGCGGCAGTATCCGGACTTGGGGCTTTGCTGCTTAGAAGTAAATGGGGTGCCGGAGTCTTGGGGTTTGGTTTAGCTCATGTGGTTCTGGGAGTATTGGACATGTTCCGGCCGAGTGTACGTAAGTCTTAGTTCCTTCCCGGGAGGCTTGAACGGAAACAATTCAAGTCTCCCATACTTACCTTTATTTCCGCAACCGGCACCACTCCAGGGCTTGCTTCATCACTTCCGGAATCTCCGAGGAAAACTCCAGGTATTTTCCGGTACGGGGATGGGTAAATCCTAAAACAGCGGCGTGAAGAGCTTGGCCTTGAATGGGTACCTTCTCATTGCGGTAACCGTAAACCGGGTCTCCCACCACCGGAAATCCTAAATAACTTAAATGCACACGAATCTGATGGGTCCGTCCCGACTCCAACCTTACCTCCAACAAAGCGTAAGCGCCAATAAATTCCATTACTGAATAATTAGTAACCGCCACTTTACCCGTTGGTGTCACCGCCATTTTTTTACGAAGAGTGGGATGGCGTCCAATGGGAGCCTCGATCCGGCCCTTTTCGGGTGGATTCCCATGTACCAACGCTTTGTAAACCCGTTTCATAGTCCTGGATTTTATCTGTGCCGCTAAATCCAGATGGGAAAAATCATTTTTCGCGACTACCAGCACTCCCGAAGTATCCTTATCGAGCCGATGAATAATTCCCGGCCGGATTTTACCGCCGATACCCGATAAATCCCGACAATGTTCCAATAAAGCATTAACCATTGTCCCATGATAATTACCCGACGCCGGATGAACCACCATGCCGCGCGGTTTGTTGACCACCGCCAAATCATAATCTTCATATAATATCTCTAAAGGAATCGCTTCCGGTTCCACAGTAAGTGGTTCCGGATCATCCCAGGAAACTTCAATTTCATCGTCCGGTTCCAACCGAAAGCTGGACCGCAGGACCTTTCCCTTGAACCGCACCCCGCCGGCGGCAATCACCTTTTGGATAAAGGTACGGGAAGGCCATAGCCCGGTCTCGCTTAGATACTGATCCAGCCTGCGCCCGCCGGCGTCGGAATCAATGATGAGCTTCCGATACGGCATCGGTATTCGCACTCCTTCTACGTTCACGGCGTTCAAAGAACCAGATTAATCCAAAAGCCACCGTTGCTAAAATAATACATACCAACTGCGCCAGACTCAGCCTTGGTAAAAATACCGGGCTTTCCCGAAATATCTCCACAATAAAACGCATGATGGAATAAAGACCAATATAAAGTAAAAACAGAAATCCACTGAAATGGCGGTGATTACGGAGCCGGAACAAAATCAAAAACAGAATGAAACTACCGGCTAACGAATATAGCTGTGTGGGATGCCGTAAAGCATTATCACCCGCCGCGCACTGAATCGCCCAGGCAACATTGGCAACTTTACCATAACAGCAACCATTCATAAAACAGCCAATCCGGACTATCGAATACCCCAAAGCGATAAATGGAGCCACTATATCCGCCAATTTCCATGGATAAATCTTTTTGGAACGGATAAATAAAAAACCGGATATAAAACCACCGATCAAACCACCATGAAACGCCAGTCCTCCCGAACCCACCCAAAAAATATGCCACCAGGGAACCGTGAGAAAGTAACGATACTCGGTGATCACATAGGCGGCCCGGGAACCGATGACCGCTCCAATGATGACCCAGATGGCCAGATCCACAACGTTATCAAAACTGATTCCATGAGGTTTGGCCATTTTGCTGACTCCAATGATTCCAACCAAAAAAGCAATGGCCAGC
Source organism: Bacillota bacterium (assembly GCA_023436305.1). Taxonomy (GTDB): domain Bacteria; phylum Bacillota; class UBA4882; order UBA8346; family UBA8346; genus JAEZJQ01. The sequence continues at coordinate 10,394 of JAEZJQ010000065.1, read as the reverse complement.
ATTAAACCATAACCATGAACTGGAAATCCAAATATCTTGAAAAGTGTCATATTTCTCCTCCCGTCACTGATTCTGTTCCCGATGATTTATTTTCGTGCCTGAATTTTGAACCAGCAACCCCAGTATAATTAAACCCACCCCACAAACAATGGCCACATCTGCCAAATTAAAGATCGGCCATATATGAAAATCTACATAATCCACGATATATCCTTGCCGGACCCGGTCGATGAAATTCCCCAAAGCGCCTCCCAAGGCAACTGCAACACCGGCTTGAAATATTCGGGGGTAATCCAATAATAAACGCCGGTTCAACCAGACCAATACGAATACTATGGTGGCTATGATTGCTAATAAAACCGGATGGGACTGCAAAATATTAAATGCGGCCCCGGTATTTCGAGCATATGTAATCGAAACCAACCCGTTCCACAAATCAATGCTTTGGTATGGGGTCATTCCAGCTTGAACCACCCACTTCACCAACTGGTCCAAAAATGCGATGATGATGGTTATATACAGATAAGGCATGGCCATCTCCCTTTTAGCCTAAGCTAATTTTTTATTATATCGGGTTTCTATAAATAATAAATCCAATTATTCGGCACTAAGTTTCAAAAACCTGCAAAAAAAACCACTGGTCCAACGAGCTCATGGTCCTACCGTGGTTTTAAGAATGTAAGCTTGGTTTCATCGAGAGATTTCTAATTCAGATGATTCACATTCCTGCCACATCAGGATCGGGCGGGATGTCATCCGGGCCAACATCGGCGATTGCATCCACTTCCTCAACAAACCCTTGTGATTCATCAGCATCTTCGAACATGTCTTCATAATCACGTTCACCGCCCAGATCAGAGGGGGATTCGGAGGTTCCGTACCGGGCTACTGATTGCCATATGTCCTCGCCGTCGGTGACTACATTATCGGTCCCATCCAAAAAAGTACGGCCAAAGGGCGGTGTTAAAACTTCTTCCTCGATGGGCCTTTTCCGGTTCTGATGATGCGCCTCTTCTTCCCGTTGGCATTCAACGCAAAGGGTGGTATAGGGCAAAGCCTCCAAGCGCTCCAAAGATATTTCCCGTCCACAATCCTCGCAATTCCCGTATTTTTCCTTATCCATACGTTCCAAAGCTTCACCAATCCTTTGATGAATCTCATCCATGTTTAACTTGAGCGCCAGATCCTTTTCCCGTTCGAATGTTTCACTGCCCAGATCCGCTGGATGATTATCGTAGGACGACAATTCTTTCACTGAATCCCTTAAAGATTCATCCAAATTTAAACGATTTGACTCATTTAACTCCTTCTCCAACCGCTGTTGGTCTTCCAACAACCGTTCCTTAAAATATCCCAACTTATCCGCTTCCATTAAATCAACCTTTCAAAACACAAAGTTTAAAGTCTGAATTGGTCCGCGCGCGCATTCGCATACCGCCCTCTTCGTTATCCCCCATAGGTTCGTAACTGAAAATTAACAATCCGCACCAAATCGGCAATAAACCGGCCAATCACCGGCAGATTCAACTCGGCCAACTTGGTTAGTAAAATCACAAATAGGCCGGCCACAATGGTCAGCCCGATGGCAATTCCAAAGCCACGGGCCAGGCCTCCCAGGAAATTCAGGTAAATCAGCCGGACCGGCCTTTGCAGGAGCTGCATGAACTCTGCTAAATTAGCCCGTTCCAATTTCCACTCAACTTCACACAGCTTTTTAAAAAGCGACTTTGCCATACGTCGGCTGAAAATTTTCATCACCCAAATTAGATTGCCCGGAAATGAGGGGGAGAATTCTTAATAAAGTGTGAAGTTCTAAGTGTAAAGTGTAAAATAAAACTTAGTACCTGGAAACAACGCCAATTATGTTCAAAATAATTCGATTTGCACCCAACTATATCAAACCTTAAAATCCTTTTTATTTTCACTCTTCACAATTCACCATTCTCCTATTCCCACTTAAAAAACCTCACCGCCAATACGAATAGGACCAGGAACCAACCGGCCAGGATCAGCAGGTCGGTCCAAAACCATACGCACTGGGCAGACCGACCATGACGTTCCGGAGCAGATCACCCAGATAGGTGAGGGGGCGCCAGTTGACGATGGGTTTGAGGAAGGTTGGCATCATTTCTATCGGAAAGAAAATACCCGAAAGAAACATCATCGGAAACTGAACCACCTGGATTACTCCTTGGGCGCTCTCCTCGGTTTTGGTGAAATTAATCAGGAAGTATCCCAAGGCGATAAAGACGGCGGAACCCAGCAGCACCATGGCCAACACCAGCAAAATATTCCCGGTGATGGTCACCTTAAAAGCGAAATACCCCAGGGTGATAATTAATATTGTTTGGATGATGGCCATTCCCAGCCGGACTACGATTTCGCTCCAGATCATCATGCTGCGGGGCAAGGGGGTGGCGCCCAACCGCCGGATGATCTTTCGTTCCCGTAAGGATACGAAGTTCAAGGCACCGAATAAACCTAGCTGCATTAAAGCCATGGCTAGGATCCCCGGCAAAAGATAATCGATATTCTTTAATTTTACTATTTCGGCTTTGACTGGTTTCACGGTGATTAATTTCGGCGTCCCGGCCATACGGCGTTCAATCTCCGCGAAGGTCTCCTTGACGGAACTGATCAATATTTGGGCGGTGGTGATTTTTCCGGGATCGTAATATACCGGGATTTCTACCGGTGTAACTGTACCGGTATGCGCCGCCAAATTTGACGAACTACGATTGGGAATGACAACTACAATCAAACGTTTTCCGCTTTTCAGGGCTTGTAATTCCTTTTGTTTGGTTCCTTGGTGAAGGTCAAAAACGGGAATGGTCCGGAAGACATTTTGAACGTTTGTTCCCAAAGGCGTCTTTCCTTCCACCACCACCCCCACGCTATATTCGGCCGTGTCCTGACTGCCGCCGAAGATGGCGAAAGCATTGTGGCTTTCCCTTTTAATGGGACAAAAGGAATCAAAAAAGAGGCTGATTCAAACCTTATTTGATTCAGCCCCTTTAATGTCTGTATAATGGGGTCAAATCCCTCGGCTTCAACCGAAACCTTTAGGTCAACCCAAGCAGTATGTTTGCTTCTAGACTAAGGAATACTTAGCTAGAGGTGAAAACATGGAAGGATATAGAAAGACTTCACATGCCACTTCTGAAGTGACCGCAGCCACTCTGAAGTGGCAAAAAACACTCTAAACTTTTGACTTGGCGCCGAATCAGCCTAAAATCTATTCCCCAATACGAAAAATAATCCGGCGGCCTATCTACTACTCCGGTGGTTAAACATATCTAACGATAAGGCACAAGTCCTTGAACTATCATACTAGTTTTGTTATTGGCATAGACTTTTTTTGCCACCGGCGTAATAAACCGCCGGATCTGTTATAAAATCCGCAATAATTGAAGAAGTATCCTGCCTTCTTAAATAATTTTGATCTAAATATTTGTTTTGACCGGCGTATTCCTTTGGGTGGTGGTCCCGTCGCCAAGTTGACCATAAGTATTACTACCCCAGGCCCAAACCGTATCATCAATTTTAGCGGCGATCATGTGATTAAGCCCAATGAAAATTATCTTTACATTTTTTATCCCGCTGATCTGCGCCGGAGTATTCCGCTAGTTGGTTGTCCCATCGCCCAGTTGACCGTAATAATTATTGCCCCAGGTCCAAACCGTGCCGTCATTTCTTAGCGCTTCAGAGAAATAACTCCCTCCGGAAACAGTGATCATATTTGTTAATCCGCTTACTTGCACCGGTGTGTTTTTATCGGTATTTGTCCAATCGCCAAGTGTAGCCCTCCTTATCAAAAGCACACTCCTGACCAACCGTCTCTAAAACGTTGTTTAAGGCCACCAGATGCGTTCGGTCATTAATACCACAAAACATTTATATGTGCACCGTGGAACTCGCTCTTTCGGGAGTTTACCCTCCGCAAGTGGCGTCACCCATTTTTCCATTATTCTACCGGGATTAACCTCCAACGTTGGGCACTACTACTATTGCAAGACCAAATCCAGACATTTGTACCAAAATTGGTCCCGGCATTTTCGACATCCAACCGCATGCCAGGGGCGCATTGGGGTTCTAGTTCGAAATATCCGCCACCGACATCGATTAACCTCCAACGTTGTGCAGGAGTCCCGTTGGAAGAATGAATCCAGAGATTTGTACCGTTGCTGGTCCCGGCATTATCGACATCCAACCGCATGCCGGGGGCGTGTTGGGGTTCGAGTTCGAAATATCCGCCGCCGACATCGATTAACCTCCAACGTTGTGCAGGAGTACCGTTGAAAGAATAAATCCAGACATCTGTACCGTTGCTGGTCTCGGCATTATAGACATCCAACCGCATGCCAGGGGCGCATTGGGGTTCAAGATAGTATGCTGGATTTAATACGTCCGGTACTATAACGAGAAAATCAAAGAAATTGCCTGAATTTATAATTTCGTTAAAGCTGACTATATTATAGCCCTGATCTCCCTCAGTGACACCATAGGAGTTTCTTATGATGAAATAGCCACCGCCGGGTTGGGTGGAGTCTTTTGCATACCCCACGAAAGCTCTACAATGCCCCCCGCCATGAGCTACAGGAATTCCTTGATCCAAGTAGTCAAGGATTTTATTAAATGCTTCGTCGGATACAGGATTGCGCGGAGAAGGATATGGCGCGGAAGGATAAGAATCTCTAGAATAATACTGGCGTGAAATATCCATATTATGTATCAGTTGTTGGCCTGAGTCTGCCGACCACCATAATTTAGCATTGAAAGAATACCTATTTCTGTTTACTAAAGCTTCATCACAAACACTTTGGTTGGTACCTTCCGCTTGAAATGTAGCAAATGTCCAATTGGAAAATATATATGGAGCGGAAGCTTCAGCGCAAACACCTTTTTCTTTATAAGCTTTGAGAATATATTCATATAGTGTACCATCACTTCCATAACCTTCCGAACAAGTCTGTCCCCAGTAATTGAGAAATTCTTCGGAAAGGTCATTATAACTGTTGCCAGTTCCAAACTTTCCTGTATATTGGTACTCTAATAAGAATGTTAAGGCAAAGAGAGGACAAGTACCTCTGCTACCTTGATTTCTAATAGCTATTCCGCGTCTTTGTATTTCCGGTCTCAAATCAACCATTTTTGTAATTCCCGGAAGCGTTGATAAGTTGTAGGTATTGTTGTTTTCGTCTGATTCATAAACAATATTGCCATAATCGATCTTAAATACAATATTGTTTTTTCCGGATGGTACAGTGCCAAATGCACCGCGTGTTCCAGTGTAACTTTCACCAGGAGCAAGTGAACGGTTTACACCAATAATACTTCCACCCGCAGCTACATCTCCTGAATCATTGAATATAGTATTATCAGAAAAAAAACTTTGGATTGATACATTAAATATATTTGGAATTGTTGTAGCACCGTTATTTTTAATCGTATATTGGAATAATATGGCCGAATCTGTCTTTGAGGTTATTTTTGCATCTGTAAAGATAAGGTCAGGTTCACCAGACGCAAATAACTCGACACTAAACAAAGACATTAAAATTGACATAACCAAACATAACATTAAAGTAAAACCGATAATCTTTTTTGTATTCATTATTCTTGCCTCTCTATTTCATAATAATTAGCTAATTGTAAAACTCAAAAAACATTGATATTACTAGTTTTCTTGACTTAATCGGCATGGATTGATAAACTTTTCAAGTCCCTTGGATTAAAAAAGCACCTGGAATGCTTTTTTTAGGTCACCTCCATCCTTGTTCCGCCTTTAATTTACGGATTGCCCGGACACCCATTCGCCAAGCATCCGTAAAAATGAATCTTTGAGATAGGGCCTTCCATTCATGCTTCAATTTGTTGTTACAGTTTCTGATCCACAACCGTGATATTCAAGAAATTCTGTTAATCATAGATTTATTAGGATCAATTGGGATTGGATCAGACTTGAAATGAGTATATGATAAAGTTAACTGTAAGAAAATATACTTTTAGTATAAAAAAACAAGGCCGTTCCGGAAGTAAAATCCGGGACGGCCTCTTCACATTCACCTTGCAACTTTACTAAACGTTACCGACCTTTGCGATTTACCTTAAGGTTCCGTCCCCCACTTTAATACTCCGGAGGTGTAACCGGTCGCCTTAGTCCAGTCCACATAAGTAGTCGCTGTAGGATTAAAGGAGTAGTCGTTAGTCTGGGTGTAATTCGACCAATCGGTCTTGGCAAACCTGGTCTGGATCGTCACATTCTCACCGGCCGCCAGGCTCCCGGCGTTACTGGTAAATCCGATTTCCAAGTAATAATCGGCGCCGGACTTCGGAGTCGTCATACTTACAAACATGCCTGTAATATTACTACTTCCTACCGGTGAATAATCACAGTAGAAGTTCTGCGCCTTCACCCCATCAATCGTGTAATAATACCTTATCTTAACATCGGATAGACTGATGGCACTGGTTCCGGTATTTATTAACTTAAATTGAGGGTAAATCATATTGGAAGTGGCCGCTGTATTGGAATTGTACATCTGAACCTTGATACCCCCACCGGATGGAGTCGGCGTCATGGAAATAGTGGGTGTTGGGGTAGGAGTTACCGGTGTTACAGTCGGTGTAGTCTGTTGATAGATAGTAATATCCTTTACTTTTTGATCGGTTCCCTGATAATAAAATACCTGAAACGCAAAATAGGTAGTATCGCCGTAATGGATTTGATAAGTAATTCTTATAGTAGTTAATACCTGTGCCGAAACACCGGTATATTGTTCAATCTTCGTCATGGTCGTGAGATTCGAGTACCGGGTCGTTCCGTCAGGCATAATCCCCGCGGCAACCGCCACCTGACCCGGATCAGCCACCCGGTAACCTGCCGAAGGGAAAGTTATATCGACATTTACCAGGGATTGTTCAGGCACGGGGATGATATTTACTTGTTCTGCTGTTGGTAAATATGGTATCCACGTCGGATCTGCAGTAGGCATAGCTGTAGCCGAAGGTGCCGGCGTGGCTGTCGGAGTTGGAATTATAGTCGGCGTGACAGTTGGCGGAGTGGGAGTAGGTAAAGGATATATATATTTTATCATCGCAGCCAATGCCCCGACCACACCGGCATTCGAACTAATTCCAACTGTTGTGTTCATGTATGCATCAACATTATCGGGGAAAGTATCGTCGGAGTTTGGCCCACCGACTACGCCGCCTGTTAAGGTATGTTTCGCCGGTTGATATTTATCCTCGCTTGTAGTATAGCCATTGGCCGCCCGGTGGCGGGGGTGGAGGGGCCATTGGTTTCCGAAACCAATCATATAAGACATGTTGGCGGGATTGTTACCCAATATGTAATCGATTTGAGATTTGGCAAAGGGGACAAGCGAAGAATCAGCTCCCCCGTATGGGGTTTTCTCGTAATAAAATAAAGCAATCATCGCTTCCCCGGCGGCGTATTGTAATGCATACCAGCTATCCAAATATTTCAACCCGCCCGGAGTTGTAGTTATGGTGTTTTTCCAATAATTCAGATTATAGGTCATGGCATCTTTGTATTTTTGCAACCCGGTCATTTGCGCCATCTTGCAAAATACCGGTACATACATATCGTCCCAGTACATAGTCCGTTGATCGGTGAAGGGGTTATCCCCATATAAATTGGTATTGGCCAGGAAACCGTCCATATCCGTCAGATATGCGCTATTTCCTTCCGCGACATACAGCCACATCGCGGCCCAGGCCAAATCATCCCAGTACGAAGTGGATGGGTAATCGTACTGGTCGCCGGCATTGCCTAAATAGTTTTTGCCCAGGGCGTATAGTTCTTTGGCGGCCTGCAAGCAACAATTGGCGTATGTGGCATCCACACTTTTATAATTAAGATACATCAATGCCAGCGCGCCGGAGGTCATCCCGCAGACATTGGACGCCGGATGGACCGGATCCGCCCAGAATACGGTAGGCCGGGAACCGGTCTGCAGTTCGGGAGGACCCCAGTAAATCATTTCCAGCGAATGATCACCCACTTGATAGTAAAAAGTCGTGGCATTCGGATGGCAGGTTAAAAAGTAGTCGCAGAAATACTTGAGGGTTGAAAGCAACTTACCGGTATTACCGCAGTAGTCAAACACATCTTTATACTCATATAACGACCACCCCAGTGCCGAAGCGGCGTACCCTTGTGTTATACCGATTTTGATATGATCTTCGGAGTCGTGGAACCCGCCGCTTAAATTCTGACCTACATCACTACCATCTGTAGTATGGCAGGCCCCCCTCCAATTGCTGAATACATTATCCACCGCTACATTGGGGCCGCATTTGTTGCCGTCATAAAACCATACGGCATCTATTAAGGCTGGTCTATAATCAAAGGCGGCTATCGTGGGAACGGTTACCATCGCAATTACTGCGATCAATAATAATACAAATACCATAATAAATAACCCGTTAATTTTTCGCTTCATTTTTCTCCTCCTTTTTGATAATGGCTGAGTATCTCGATATTTCTGGTGTGATAAGTGAAAACGGTCCCCCTTTCTTTTCAAATTGGATGGCGGTTCAGTGACTAAAATATATAACAAAACGGATAAGAATGAAATATACCTTTAGTATAAAAAATCAGACCAACCCAGAGGCAAAACTAGGATTGACCGCTTCGCTTTATGATAACTTCACGAAGATGTAAGAAATTTCTTTGTTTGTTTTGACCACTCGCGTGATACTTCACGGGAATAGATACAAATATAAAAATATACTAAAAGTATATTTCTAATCTATAAAAAACATGTTATACATAAAATACAATAATGTTGCAACGAAATAAATTGTATAGTGAAGGAGGATTTTGTAATCAACAAAGTGGATTCTAACAAAATAAGAAAGGAGTTGTTAAATGAGATGAAAAATGTAACTTTAAAAATAATTACAGTTTTTTTGTTACTGGTTGTCTTAATCTTAACTCAAAATCAAATAAGTTTAGCGCACTCCCCCGGCCAATTGAATGCTTGCGCAATTGGCAACGGGGCTTTTAATCTTCGTTATGTCCCCGGCCCCACCGGTTTCCCAACGGGTACGGACGACTCCGGTATTTGTACCGCAGTGAATTATGGCTACTGGATGGCGGATACTGAAGTGACATATAATTTATGGGCTATAGTACGTGATTGGGCCACAAGTGCGGACCTGGGCGCCGGCCGGTATTTCTTCCAAAATTTTGGGGTGGTAGGCGATGGGACCGGAACCGGGACTACCGACCGGCATCCTGTGACCCGTGTCGGCTGGCGGGACGCCATGGTCTGGTGCAACGCCCTCACAGAATATTACAATTCGCAGAACAATACGAATTACACCTGTGTTTATACATATTACGGCACGATCATCCGTGATTCCAGAGATTCCTATGCCACAGTCTGTGATAGTGCAGTACCCGCCCCCGGCGCCAAGGGCTTCCGCTTACCCACAAGTATGGAATGGGATCTGGTAGCGCGATATCAAAACGGAACAACGTGGACTCCCGGCAGTTATGCCAGTGGAGCGGCGGCAAATTACTTAGATGCTGCCGCCACAGGAGCAGTTGCCTGGTATCAAGGCAATAGCGGCAATACCACACATCCGGTAGGAACAAAAGCGCCGAATAATCTGGGTCTTTATGACATGAGCGGAAATGTCGGGGAGTATTGTTTTGATCTTTTCAGCAGCTCCACCCGGGTGTTTCGCGGCGGAGCCTATAGTACAACCCAGCCAAGTATTAGGCTCGACCAAATTTGGGCGGATGGCGGCGCTCAGTCTTATATCGGGTTCCGTCTTGTGCGGAATTGATATAATTCCCCGATAAGAAAAGTAAGTCCAAAACCATGGAATCTCAATACTAGATCCATTGAAAAACCCCTGTCAAATACAGGGTTTTTTCTATATTATCGCCAAATTATTTTCGGAATTGCCTTTCCGTTTTGATTTGCTACGACGAATGGCAAAAAATGTCTTTTACGTTTATAATTTCCTTGGTAAAATGAATATTATCAGGTTTCAGAATCTTTATTGCATCTTTTTAATTAGCCTATCAAAGATAAGCTGGAATTATATTGCCTGATTTTCGATTGCTCTAAATGATAAATGATCAAACAACACAACTATGCTGACTTGGAGATAATAAATGAATATCACCGGTGCGATGATCAACAAATATCAGATCTTGGAACCATTTCCCGTCAAAACTCCGCCGGACTCAGAATCGCCATGTTGGAAGTCAATACTTTCTTTAATCTAGTAGCGTTCCCGAATGACCGTTTTTATAAGAAATATATTATCTCCAATAAGGAAAGAAACGTATTAATTGAAATGTTAAGGAGGATCTTATAATCAAAGAAAACGATCGATAAAGCAATGTGAAA
>JAEZJQ010000040.1 GCA_023436305.1 Bacillota bacterium | reverse complement strand
ATATTAAATCCAAAGTTTGTCGTACCTCCGTTGGCGGAGATATTGGCGTTATATCCGGCATCTTTCACGGATACAGAGGTGCCATTTTGAGTATAACTACCACTCCACAGATTGGTGATGGTCTGGTTACCGGAGAAGGTCCAGGCCAAAGTCCAGCCATTAACCGCCGTGGAAGTATTGTTTTTAATGGTTATGTTGACTGTAGCTCCGCTGCCCCAGTCGTTCATACTATAGGTTACCACATAATTACCGGTACCCGGAGTTGGTGTCGCAACTACAGGCGTCGGGGTCGCGATAACCGGAGTCGGAGTCCTTACTAAGGGCGTCGGGGTCACGGTAACAGGAGTCGGTGTTACGGTAGTTATTGGTGTTGCAGTGGGAACTGGTGTCGGTGTCACAACCGGAGTTGCTGTCGGTGTTACCACAGTACCACTATAAACAGCCGTCAACATGGTATTGGCCCATTGTTGCCGCATTGCCGCATTGCCGCATAACCTTCGGTGGACGGATGGACATTATCACCGCTAAGATAACTCGGATTGTTTTGGAAGAAGGTCCAGAAATCAGGCCCTGGAATGATCTGGGGATAAGCCGCGTATAGGGCGTCAATTTGCGCGTTATAAGAAGGCGCATAGTTGCTGATATCCGTTAATTTGGAATAGGGAATTTTGGATACCACCGGAATCTTACCGGCAGCGATGACTGCTTTGACCATGGTTTCGGTATTGGTATAATATTTGGCCGCGCCGGTTTGATTACCCCAGGCATCGTTTGTGCCAAAGGCGATTCCCACATATTTACCCGGGAATACATTAAGCCAGGTGTTGATTTTATTGGCGCCATCGGTACTGAAGATGGAACCGGTTCCGCCACATTCGGCAACTGGGAAATAATTGGATTTACTGGCATTAATCAACTTGGCAAAGGTTGTGCCGCTGCCCACCGTCATGCCGCCGGCGGTAATGGAGTCGCCATAAAAGATCCAGTCGTCCTCCACGCCCTGGTTGGCATTATGAACATCCATGTTAATACTCACCCAGTTTCCGCCGCTGGCATTGGCCGAGGTTACATATAACCGCACCCAGTTGTATCCTGAAAGGTTGACCACATGCTGGCGGGAGTGATAGATATTATTGGAGACCGTGGCCAGGGTCACCCAGCCGGAAGTTGGAGCACTGGTTCCGCCGCCGGCCGCGGCATTTGCTTCCAAGGTATACGAATTAAGGCTGCCATAGGTCCCGGTGCTTTTGATCGTGGGATCATAATCATATGTATCCGGATTATACCATGCAACTACCACCTGAGCCCGTTGAGCCGCCGGTACCGCCGACAGGTCGTAAGCGAGCCAGCCGGGAGTATTGCCTCTCCAGGTTGTGCCATAATCGCTGTCGTTAGCATTGGTCGCCACATCTACCGAAGCGTAAGCCGGACAGCCGCGGCTGATCACCGGCATAGCCGTGGGCGCGGCCGCCCAGACATTAAAACCGATAAAACAAATACCGGCTAAAGCTAGAATCATAAGTCCACCAAGAATACCGAAAGATTTTTTCATACACATTCAACTCCTTTTCTTTTCAAAAACAAACGTTTGCGAAAAATACCTGTCAGATCGTTCTTTTGATTGCGCCCATATCAATACAGGCTAATATCACCTCCTTTAAGAGGACATTTGAATGAACGCGGGATAAAACTTAATGGGTGATAACCCGTGGTAAAATTCGCCGTAAACCGGTTTGAAGTGGGTGAAATATAGTTAAAGCATTGGTTGACGATGGTTTTTGTCACAAAAGGATATGATGTTACTTCACTTTGTAATCATTATCTTACTATAAATTCGCAATAACAACAACATATGATTGTGGGGTAATTCAAGTATTTTTGCTTCAAAACGCCACTCATAAAATTATCCTTCATGAATTAATAAAAATTATCGAATTTGAGGTTTAAAAAAGAATGGCTCCGTAATTCGAAGCCATTCTTTTTTAAATCAACTGGTTATTTCATTAGGGCTCGGTACCCCATTGCAAAACCCCGGAGATATAACCGGTTACTTGGGTCCAGTCAACAAAAGTAGTGGCTGAAGAATTGAAGCTGTAATCGTTGGTCTGGGTATAGTTCGTCCAGTCGCTTTTGGCGATTCTGGCTTGAATGGTAGTGTTGCCACCAGCCGCGAGATTCCCCGCTCCACTCGTGAAGCCGATTTCCACATATGTATCGGCGCCGGTCTTGACTGTGCTCATGGTGACGAAAGTGCCGCTAATATTGCCGGAACCGGCGGGTGAATAATCACAATAGAAGTTCTGCGGTATGACGCCGTCAATCGTATAGTAATAACGAATTTTAATATTCGAGAGGGCAAGGGCGCCAGCCCCGGTATTCATTAATTTGATATTCAAATATATCTGGTTAGAGGTTGCCGCAGTGCTTTGATTATAGAACTGAACTTTAATGCTGCCGGTTGTGGGAACCGGTGTCGGGGTTGCCATCGGTGTTGCAGTTATCACTGGGGTCGCCGTCCGAACAGGAGTTGGTGTCGCGATGAAAACCGGAGTTGCTGTTGCTATCGGTGTCGGTGTCGGAGTTGCGGTGTCGCCACTATAAATCGAAGCCAACATGGTATTTGCCCACTGTTGCCGTAATGCAACATAACCGGCGTCGGACGGGTGTACGCCATCGGAGCCAAGGAGACTTGGATTGTTTTGGAAGAAAGTCCAGAAGTTAGGCCCTTTAACCACTTGCGGATAAGCGGCATACAAAGCATCGATTTGCGCGTTATAAGAAGGTACATTATTCGCAACATCAGCATTAGTGGAATAGGGTATTTTCGACACCACCGGAACTTTACCGGCTGCGAGTACCGCTTTTACGATAGTCTCGATATTGGTGTAATATGCCACGGCTCCGGTCTGATTGCCCCAGGCGTCATTGGTTCCGTAAGCGATCCCTACATATTTCCCCGGGAACACGGAAAGCCAGGTATTAATATATTGGGCGCCGTGCCAACTAAATATCCCGCCAATTCCGCCGCATTCGCCGATGGGGTAATAGCCGGGCTTGGCGGCGTTGATCATCTGGCCGAAGGTATTGGTGCCGGAAACTGCCATACCGCCCGCGGTAATGGAATCTCCGAAAAAGATCCAATCATCCTGAACTCCCCGGCTGGCGTCATGGACATCCACATTGATACAAGTATTGCTTCCGCCTTGAGTTTCCAAGGAGCTGATATTCAACCGTATCCAATTATAACCCGTAAGGTTCACTACAGTCTGACGGGAGTGATAAATATTATTGGTTACCGTCGCCAGCGTCACCCACCCCGTGGTAGGAGCGCTAGAACTGCCGCCGTCCGCGGCGTTTCCTTCAATGGTATAGTTTTTGGGAATACCTACATAATAGCTGTTTTTGGGAGTGTGATCATAATCGTAAGTATCGGTATTATACCATACCAGCACTACCTGACCCCGTTGCGACACCGGTGCGGCGGACAGATCATAAGCAATCCAGCCCGGTATGGTAGCGCGCCAGGACGTACTATAACTGTTGTCATTGGCGCTGGCTGGGTAATCACTTGAAGCAAAACACGGTACACTCCGGCTAATCAGCGGAAGAGCCGCCGGCGCGGCTACGGTCACATTAATACCAATCAAACATACCATTGCCAAAACCAAAATGGCAAATCCGATCCAATTTTTATATAATTTCATTTATGATCCTCCTTTTTTGTTAGCAAACGCTTGCGAAAAATTATTAAACCACCTCCTTTTAACTATACACTATCATAAAATAGTTGCTCCGACAATATCACATTTGAGTATAACATCTTGATAACATTAGATCTCTTAATACAGTATAAAGTAATAAAGAACCAGTTTTACGTCATGGTTCAGGACGTTTCGAATCGGAAGATATTGAACGCGATTTAAAATTTTTGAACCGATTCATTGCGCCATTGAATTGTTCCGGTAACTATTCGGTTTAAATCACCGGCGGCAAGTTCGTTGGTCCCGGTTAGTTGTTCCCTGATAGCAATGTTTATGGCCGTCGGCACGGCAAGTTTTGCCTTCCATTGGATGGATATGCCCGTAGCACATATACTCCGCTTTATCGGTAGAACTGCAATAGTCATGAGTATGGCAATCGTCGCGGGAGGTGACTCCCTTATAATCATGCCTGTGGCCGGGAGTATCGGGAGCTGGTGAAGTGACACCGCGCATAACGTGGCGATGACAATCCTCTACTCCTGTATAAATAAAATAGTTATGGACATGGTAGCCGGGGTCCTTACATTCGCATTCGCAGTTCCGATGTCTTTTGCCCATTGTATTCTCCCCCTTTAAAACTAATATTTACGTGAGTTACTTATGAATTAGTTTATGTGGGGGGAGAAAAGTTGCGTTATTCCAAGGGAATATGTTAATAAATCTGTAGCGTAAAGCAGAAGTTGGACCAATCAGTCGCCGCTATTTTGGAAATACTCCAATGAATTATTCCGGAAGGTGTCACATTCAATCAGCTTCTCCAAATGCCTAATCAGCTTACCGATGAGATGATCCAGATCGTCGACATTGTCAATGGCTTTCTCAATCTGGTGTTTCTTGCCGAGGGCCAAGGCTTGCAGATCCAAAGCGGTTAAACTTAATTGACGTTGGCTGTTGCTGAGGGAAAAGATCAGTTCCATCGTTTCATGAATATTATGATTAAGCTTACCAGTTTCTTCGTTTTCCATTCAATTCATCCTCCACCTCATCTTATGAATATTCCAATCGAATGGCAACTTTATAAACGGTTTTTTTGGAGTCTAACCGGATAAGATTTTATTTTATCCCAAGCGCAATCTCCCTTTTCATTAATAAAATAGTATGGGTGCAACCCAATAATCACGAAAAGGGGTGATATTGATATGTCAAAACACCATCGCCGGGAGCGTTGTTGTAGAGAACCAAGGCGCCGTCGCGAAGAACGTTGCGGCCGGGATTCAATGTATTTAGCATTTCCGGTTGGGTCAATGCCTACCGAAACAATGCCAATGGATGGGACTTGCGTTATGACCCCCAGAGGTCCCGTATGTGCGGTTATGCCGAGAGGCGGTAGATCTGACGGGAGATGTTAATCATCCAACAAAGTAAAAATAGAAATGTTTAAAATAATAAAATCTAATTATATTTTAGTTTATGGTTGTAAGTATCCTAAAAAAGTATAAGCAAGTCTTGGGCGATCCTGACTTGCTTTTTTTCGTGCCAACCATGAAAATTTTTATGAAAGATTCACAATATTGCTGACTTGGGGTATACATTTTAAGCGACAATAATTATAATTATGTATATATATACTTTTTGATACAAATTATATCTATTTTTGAAGGAGCCTCAAATTAATGTATATTACTGGTTTGGCCGTATTTTGGATTATTGCTGCTCTCATATTAACCGCGGATCCTAAAATGGAGTCCAACCGCTGGTATAGTGCCGCCGCTTTTGTATGCGGATTTATGTGGGTGGGGTTAATCATCGAAAATAATCTGTTTTTAACGGCTGATCTTATAAGTAAAATCGATGCCCAGTCTTTGGTGGGTTTTTTTTATTCAATAACGCACTATTTCTTGCCGTATTGTACCTTGATGTATATTTTGAGTTATACGGGAACGCTCGCCAAATGGAAAAATTATTTTATGGTAGTATTAATTATTCCGCTGATTTTCATGTATATCTTTTTCCCGGTGAAAGGTTTCTGCCAACCGGACTCAAAGTTGTTCACGTCCACCTTTAACACACTGCTGCTATGGTGCGTGCCCTATCTTGTATGCTCGGCTTATTTATTGCTGTTTTCATACTTCAAGGCCAAAAATCGACTTGAAAAACAAGACCGGCTATTAATGTGCGTATCAGTGATACCGTGTATCGTAATAGTATTATTCATTGAATTTTTATATGCTTTTAACCAGTTAAATATCGAAAATGCCGCGAAAGCCGGTATGGTTTGTGGAGTATTCGAATTAAACGTGATACTTTTTGGAATATTTACTTACGGTATTTTTGGTGTCAAACTTCAAGCCGAAAATAATCTTCTCAATAGTACGATCCAATCTGTTTCCTTTGGAACAGCTTTTATAAATCATATCCTCAAAAATGAAGTTCTAAAAGTGGCCATGTGTACCGAAAATATTAAACCTTATATTCGGAAAGACGTACAGGTGATTAATGATTCTGTTACCGTGATTTCGAATTCCACTCAACATATGCTGCTAATAATCGACCGGATTCAAAAACAAATGGGTGAACTCAGATTGAAAGTAACCCCTTATGATATTATTAAAATTATAGAGGATTCGTTATTTACCATAAAACCATTGCTGGAAGCCAAGAATATTCAGGTGAGAAGGTACTATATCGGTGAAGTGGTGATTCCTTGCGATACTGTTCATTTACGGGAGGTATTTAATAATCTTTTTAAAAACGCTATCGAAGCCATGAAGCCGGGTGGAGAGTTAACGATTGAGATGCATAATCAGAACAAACGAGTGGTTTTCGCGATTAAGGATAATGGTTCGGGAATTGACAAGGAGAATTTACCCCATGTCATGGAACCGTTTTTTTCAACCAAGGATCGCAAAAGTAATTTTGGATTGGGATTATCGTATTGTTACAAAGTAATTCAACAGCACGGAGGAACACTTGAAATACACAGTAAAAAAGGGGAAGGGACTACGGTGTATCTTAATTTCACCAAAGAGAAAAAGAGTGTCTTAAAACAATTAATTAAAAAAACATAATCAGTTTATCTTGGCTGCTACAAATTCTAAAACCACTTCCGCCAATCGAACCGCTTCGACGGCTTCACTTTTTTCGGGTATTATTTCGGCTTCTTCCGGATCGCGAAAAATAATACCATAGACGGTTAGGTCCTCCGCCGGATCGGATAATGTGGAGAAAGTGGGGTCGAGTTCGGCGCATTGCTCGATTAGTTCAACCAAATCATTGGAATCATCAAAAGATTGCCCCTGGGAATTTAAAAAAGCTTTCAGCGCTTTTGCGGCGGATTCGTGAGCGTACTGAAGGACTATATCCAAAGCCGGATCGGTATCCAAAAGCAGTTCTTTAGCAGCGCTTAATTTGTTCCAGGCTTTTTCGAGCCATGTTTGAGGTGGTTTCAAGACGTTATCATCCCTTGTTGATAATTTAAAAAGTGAATGAAGAAAATTCTCGGGTATTGTTAATTGTTGTTGAATTCGATCATTTGTCGTGGTAATTAATTACTTTTCATTACATCATAACATAAAGGTAACGGTTTTGACAATTTCATCAAAGATTCTATCCATCTCCGGCGTCATCCGCAAAAATTACGGAAATGATGACTTACTTGTGATAGAGGTGTGTAATTCGATCTGTTTTGAAAAAGTTATTGGATGGTGTTGTTCGGGATTTTTAAACAGCGAAATGTTCTTGTATAATTCAAACCCGTAGAAGTTTTTCTCGGAAATTAAATTAAAATAGAGTTTTTTAACTTTTTATCACATTTTCCATCGCATTTGTATACATATTCGAGCTAATGTGTTATTCTTTATGTGAATAGAAATTAACAACCGAGAGAGGAGTAAAAACCATGGGATTTGTAAAATATCAAAAGGAAAATCTCAAAAAAGGAATATCCGCTAAAACGATTGGAATTAACAGTAAAGGACGTTTTGCCTTTTATAAACCGGTGGTGGAAAAATATCTTAATAATGTAGATCATATTGAGTTGTTTTATGATCCGGAAACCAAAAAAGTAGGTATTTTACCTACTGAGCAACCGACCACCGATTCCTTCAAAATCCAGGGCATGACCACCAAAATGATTGTGGCCAAAAAGTTTTTGAATCGTTTCAAGATATCTGTGGAAGATCGCCGGTATGATTTTGTTTATGAAAACGGTATGTTGGTCATCCCATTAGAGAAAAAATCTTAATATTAAAAGAAAAAGCTAAAACCCGGATTATCCGGGTTTTTTACTTAAAAAATCATTTGAATTTAGGATTAACTCCTTATATTTGCTTTTTTTACGTTATTTAGCCTATTAAAAACTAAGGCCATCACGATTCCGAATAAAGATGACGCCAAGGCATTAATAATTGCCGTTCCTACTGGAACAACTGATAATCCATCTACTTTAAATACCGTTGTTAATATATTTATGATAAACCATAATCCCAGACCAAACATCCATCCTTTAAGCCATAAGTTTTTATTCGTTATCAATTCGTGATTGATTAAATATGCAAAGAGGATCCCCGTTGCTCCGGAAAACCCCCAATGGATAAACATACCGAAGGTGAACTCTATTACGCTTTGGGGTTTTTTACCGGTAATAAGAATGGCGGCATAATCGATTAAAAGAAACTTAGACAGCTTTAACATATATAGTGGAATGGAAATAATTGCTGCAGACATGGCTCCGGCTACTCCTGCAATAAAACCAACCAGAAACTTATCTTTCATTTATACTTGCCCCTCTTGCTCATATTTTTTATCAAGTAACCGCAATGACCATGCTAATACAATCCCATAAATACTACCGGTGATAAAATCGGAGTTTGTAGTTTGCCATGAGGTTTTAGTGAAATATGGAATTTTATAAATCATTCCCATAGTATGTAAGAATAACCAAATGAAAACCCCATATAACCAGCCTTTTATAAGATAATTCTTGTTGGTCTCTTTGGGGATGACGGCATAATAAATTACTCCTAGGAACCCACAAAATATAAGTTCAATAAATTGTGCAAAAAGTGAGTCCCACCAAAATTTGGGCTTACTTCCATAGATGATTTGCGCCGCAAAATCCAAATAGCGGTAATTTACAAAGTGGAGTACATAATAGGAGATAAAATCAAATGCATCTTTAACTATACCTCCGATTACTCCCGCCACAAAACTTCGAATCAACTTTTCGTTCAATAGTAGACACCTTCTCTTATCAATAAATCTATAAATCTGTTTTCTAGCTAATATTTTAACACTAATATTTATAATCTCCAAATAAGGGAACACATCCATATTAAAAATATTGGTAATTAATGGACAAATAAATAGTGAATCCATTTGAAAAATATTTTCGGGCTTCATATTTCCAAGGATGTGGAGGAGCGGTGAATCAAATGCTACATCGAAAAAGCCACCTTAATTTTTTAGAGAGTCTTTTTATTCATGGCGCTAGTAAACTATAAGATGTTTGAATATCAATTCGACCAGCTTCCCAAATGCGAATTTCGTTGTATGGGTATGGACTTGCGGGGGCACGGCACTTAGAGAATAGATGAGTTAGGTTTCCCGTAGCAAAAATGTAACAAAAAAGCCCTCTCGATTTTTTCGAGAGGGCTTTGACCTTGACTATATATGGCGGCCCCGAGATGAGTCGAACATCCGACACACGGTTTAGGAAACCGCTGCTCTATCCTCTGAGCTACGGGGCCGTTAAATAATCTGTTTTAACTTAATTTCATCGAACATCCGACATACGGTTTAGGAAACCGCCGCACTATCCTTAACGAATTCGAAGAATTCGTTAGAGCTAGGGGGCCGATTAATGAATTATTTTAAACTTCAATTCATCGAAATTCGTCCCTAGGGACGATAATATTATAGCAAATCGCAACCAGTTTTACAACTTTCAATCCTTCCCAAAGGGCGGTTATAACCCAAAATCCCTTTCCCGAGGCGCTTATCGTTTATCCTGGATTTTTTTAATCGTTTCATTTTCCACCCATTATACCCTCGCCATCTTGACCTTTCATGTTATTCCCAAAAGGTAACCGCGCTAAACCAGCGAATTCATCAACAAAATTTTACCGGTTACAGTGGGATGGACCAATAACGCCATCCTTTTCCGGTACAGGAATGAAAGGGGAGGTTTGTTATTATGGATATGATCGTCTTTTTGTTTTTGGCTATTTTGTTGGGAGTGTTAATTAGCAGCGCGGCGTTTGCGTATATCGCCCGAGGATTAGGCTTCAAACCATCGGAAACATTAAATCCGGCATATCGAACCACTGGAGATTTAATGAACCGGAATAATCAAAAATTGATTCTATCCGGTTCGGAAGTTCGGCATACCGGTTCCAAAGCGGTTCAGATTCTCAATTATCCCTCTTCCTCCCTGCCCTACACGATATTTCCGAAAGGAGATAGACCCCGTTTAACGAATCTCCATCATGAAACCAAAACTCATGAGTACGCGGCAAGCCGGAGGAAGTACCCCATTCCGGCCAATGAACTTTTTAAGGAGGATATTTGATGAAAAAAATCGCAGTTCTATCCCTGGCTGTTTTGTTGGTGTTTATGATGAGCAGTAGCGCTTTCGCGGCTTTTTCCCTGAAGATGGGTTATGAACCCTCCGGCACTTTAAATTCGGTATACAGTACCAACGGCGGCATTAATCTGTCGGCTAACGATAGCCGGACGGTAGCGGGCGGCTTCTCCTTGGGTGGTGAAACAACTCGTCGTACCGTGGAAGGGTTAATTTATGGTGTGGGGGCCGAGTATCAATTCTATCGCCAGGCGGAGGGCGGCAATACCGGGTTCAGTTTCATTCCGGTATACGGAGTGGCCCGGGCCGAATTTCCTTTCATCCAAAAGACCCGTTCCTTTGTTTTTGGCCGGGTGGGCTATAACTTTTATCAGGAAGCGAATCCGACCGATGGTTACAATTTGCACGGCGGCCTGTATTACGCGGCCGGGGTCGGGCTGATCCTCGCCAAAAACGCGGAATTACAATTCATGTATTCTTGTAATAATGGTGAAGCCGATTCGTCATATTTGAACGTACAACATGTTTATTCCAAATATAGTTTGGGTCTGGGAATCAAGCTTTAAACCGGATTCTGAAAATAAAAGAAAATTTAGAGGCTGTCTAAAAGGAACTTTAAAATCGCTAAGAT
Source organism: Bacillota bacterium (assembly GCA_023436305.1). Lineage (GTDB taxonomy): Bacteria > Bacillota > UBA4882 > UBA8346 > UBA8346 > JAEZJQ01. Next base: position 34,742 of record JAEZJQ010000040.1, on the reverse strand, counting down.
TAAAGATTCCTTTTGGACAGCCCGTTTTGCATTAATCCGGTTTCAAGGCCGCGCCGGTTTTAAAAACCCGGTAATTTAAACGGAAGACCCATCTTTTGATATCCGGACGGTATCTCAAATAATGAGTCGGGTTGGTTTCCGACCTTGATATTGGAGTATTCCATTGTATTGGTGACTTTCCCCTTGGAATTTTTTGTTTGACTCTTGATGGCGAAGTTTAATTTGTTGGCTATCCATTGGACCAGGATTCCGTATTTCTTCTCTTTATATGTATATTGAATTACCTTACATTCGTAGCCGTTGATGGTCTCATTTCCAAGTTCCTTGGTTTCGTACTCAATTCCCGAATCTTCCGGACGGGAGGTATCAAACGGCATGGCCACTTCCATGTATTGATTCTCGGGAAGCAGAGTCCAGGATACTTTTTTATCAAGCCGGAGAATGGCAACATTGGTCTGGCCCTCATCTGTGATTTCCTGGCGGATTTTTTGGCCTTTCATAAATATTTTACCGGAAGCTACCTTTCCCTTGGCGTCAGTCATGGTCATATCCGCTGAAAACTCCGGACCTGCCGCCCATATCCCGGTTGAAACCACCATCAATACCAATAAAAATAATGTTAAACCTATTGTAATTCTTTTACTCATTTTAATAACCTCCGTTTTGTTATGATTTAACTGCCCAGAATCATCTTTATTGTTTGTATTGCCCTCCTTTGCCGGTAAATTATTCGTGGTTAATCATGGCCATCCTTATTATTTTATCGGTTAATCATGAAAAAGAAATGATTCTTCGAAAATAAATTTTTTTATAATTATTTTTTCTGGATTGTTAAAAACCAATTCGTGCCATTATTATAACATTATCGTGAAAACTTTTTAAAGATTTAATTGCTTTTTTAGAAAAGCACTTTATACTTAAAAATCAACTTCATCGAATAAATTCACATTTTGAATCGTCAAGGTCATAAACTCGCCGCATTACTTAATATATTAGTAGTGATTTTTACACTACCTTATAATGGTGGAGGTACTGTTTATGATGAATGGAATGACCTATTATTCCGATTTGCCGGCCCGATTGATTGAGTATATTCGGGATGAAACCAGTGACTCCTTGTATTATCTGGAATTGGCCAATGAGGCCCCCGATGGGCGGGCCAAAGAGTTATTTTCAGAGTTTTCCCAGGATGAAGCAGGCCACGCAGCCAACTTCCGGCAGGTCTACCGTCAAATCACCGGGATGGAAGCCGTGATTGAAACAGTGGCGCCACCCAAGATCCCGCCCTATTGCGAGGCGATTAAAGCGCGGATTATGGCGGAAAGTGGTGATTTAGTGAAATATGGCACGGAATTCACAAATGCTTGCGACCGGGAGTTGGCGAATCTGTTCTACATTACTAGTCTCGTGGAAGGCAGGCATGGTATGAGGCTCTGGCGACGTTATTGTGTGGTGTGGAGGGATAAAAGCGCAAGGAAGAGCGTATTGTGAGGAATACCATCGCCATTTGTTAAACTTTCAACCTTCAGATGGTAATTTACAACTGGGTATCGGTATTGACTTTCGGCTATTCCGTCATCTTGAAACGGCTCACGATAATGTGTAGTTTTTGTGCGGCTTCGTGCAATTGTTTATCAAAAGTGTCAATCTTATTAATGATGGCGGTATTCATCCCGGTGATTTGCGTTAATTGGTTAATGGAGGCTTGGACCATTTGGGAAACCCCGGCTTGTTCGCTAATAGCCGCCATGATTTCAGTCATTGCCTCGGAGTCGCGCTGAGAATTGGAAATAATCCGTTCCAGTATCAAAGTTAGTTTTTGGATCAGGATACTGCTATGATCGACTTGGGAAACGCTATCCAAAATTAATACTTCAATTTCCCGGGCGGAATTAGCGCAACGGCTGGCTAGATTATGAATTTCTCCTGCTACTACCGCAAATCCCCGGCCTTGTTCCCCGGCCCGGGCCGCTTCGATGGCGGCGTTTAAGGCCAAAAGATTGGTTTGAAAAGCAATTTCATTGACAACTTTGATAATCTCCATGATTTGTTTATTGCCGGAAGTAATTTGATTCATGATCCGGTGGGTATCACGAAACAGATTTCCACTCTCATGAACGATTTGAGAGGTTGAAACAAAATTGCGGTTCGTTCCTCCGGCACGGGTAATCACTTGCTGGATAGTGGTATTGGCATCTGTAATGACTGTGCGTAGCTGTTCCAAAGTCCGTTCTTGTTCCCGGGCGTATTGGGACAGATCCTCTTTACTGTTGAAAATTTGAGATGAGTTCTTCTCAATCTGAGCCGCGGCTTGCATGATCATTTGAATGACCCGCTTTTGCTGGGACCGGATCTGATTTAAACCATCCGCCAGTTCTTTGAACTCATCGCCGGTTTTTACGAAAGCTTCCGATTGTAAGTTGCCGGCGGTGCTATTTTGGCAAAAACTCAACAAAACCGGCACCGGTTTTAAAATTCGGTTGGCGATGACGTTAGTGATAATCCACCCCATAATTCCGGCGACGATGAATAAAACTCCCAAAATGATATTCAAATCACGAAGCTGATGGGAAAGCAGGCGGTGATGGGCGCCGGTAAACCACCAATTGATCACTCCAAAAGCCAATCCCCAAAAAATCAGCAATATCAAAACATATGTATAAATTAGCTTTTGCTTTAAAGGAAATTTCAATTATATCACCGCTTCGCTCGCGAGCGTACACCGGATTAACAGTGCGATCGCCGATTTTGCAAAATGTTCTATATATTGTATTCGGCATTTTTGGGGGAAAATTAAACCTTTTTCATCCCGGTTATCCAATTCGAAAAAACGGAAAACACAAGGCCTAGGATTTTACCGAGGCCATTTATATGACTTTAAAGTGGCGCAACCGAAGTTAAATTTTTCCATTAAAAAATTGAAGGTTCGTCCATTGGGTGCCGATCAAGCTATAAGGATTTATCACCCCGGAATACAGGATTTATCGGAGGCCTTGTCGAATAAATTGTTTTGGATGCAACGGATATCATTTATCGGTTATAGGATTAACCGCTCCCGATATCGGGATTGTGGCCGGCCAGCACCCGGTGGCGATAGATAAAGCCACGCTCGATCTAATCAGTCAAGCCAATGACCCCAAACGGGTAAAAGAGATTTTTTTTCAAGGGTTAAACTCGTTAATCCAAATCCAACACGCCGCCAAGCTCGGCATGGGGAAGATAGAATACGATCTGGTTCCGGTAAAGTAAAAAAGGCTGAAAAGAGGAAAGTGCAAGTGGTGGATAATCCTGTAACGATTATGGAAAATTTCTTAAATATCTATGGACCCGGTGGGCTGGTTACGGTGGGTAGAGCTCCGGGAAGGGTAAATCTTATCGGGGAACATACCGATTATAATGACGGGTATGTTTTTCCAATGGCGCTGGATTTTCAAATGGAAATGGCCGCGCGATTACGAACCGATGGTTGGGTCAAGCTATATTCCGTTGATTACCATCAGCAGGTGGAGTTTTCTCTCAATCAACCCATTGCTTATGATTCAACCCATAAATGGAGCAATTACGTGCGGGGATTGTTTTCGGTCTTCCAAGATACCGGGATTCAATTAAACGGAGCGGAGATAGTCTTTCAAGGCGATATCCCCCAGGGAGCAGGCTTGAGTTCTTCAGCCGCTTTGGAGGTGGTCACAGCCGTCGTTCTCCAAAAATTAAACGGCTTCACCAACCTTCCTCAAGAGTTGGCCTTGTTATGCCAACGGGCCGAGAACAAGTTTGTCGGTATGAACTGTGGGATTATGGATCAGTTTATTTCCATGATGGGCTGGCAAAACCATGCCCTCTTTCTGGATTGCCGTTCTTTAGAGTACCGGCAGGTACCCTTGAAATTAGGTAATAATCGAATTGTTATTTGCCAAAGTGGCGTCAAACATAATTTAGTGGAATCCGAATATAATAAAAGGCGCTCCGAATGTGAACAAGCCGTGGCCATCCTGGCGAAGAAACAATCCGGAATCAAGGCTTTACGGGATGCCAACATGGAACAGGTGGAGGCATGTAAAAATGAGATGAATGAGATTGTCTATAAACGATGCTGTCATGTAATCGCTGAGAATAACCGGGTATTAGAAAGCGTGAAGGTTTTGACACAAGGAAATTTACAGTCTTTTGGCCGGCTGATGAATGCGTCTCATGATTCACTGCGTGATTTATACGAAGTGAGTTGCCCGGAAATCGATGAATTGGTGAAATTGGCCCGCGCGGTTCCGGGAGTGCTTGGCGCCAGAATTACTGGGGGAGGTTTTGGCGGTTGTACCGTAAATCTGGTGAATAAGGACTCATGTCAAGAATTTACTGAGCGAGTAGCGACTGCCTACCGTAAAAAAACCGGAATCGAACCAATTTTTTACTTCAGCACCGCAGCAGATGGAGCGAAGGTTTTATAAAAAGTTTATGATTTAAGTGGAGGCGATGGACTAATGAAAGTATTGGTCGCGGGGGGAGCGGGGTATATCGGAAGCCAGGTGAATGCGGACTTGAACCGGCAGGGGCACCAAACGGTGGTGTTGGATAGTTTGATTAAGGGGCACCGGGCGGCGGTTACCTCGGGTAAGCTGATTCAAGGGGATATTAGCGATACAGAGCTGGTGAAAAGTATTTTAAAAACGGAAAAAATTGAGGCGGTAATCCATTTTGCCGCTCATAGTCTGGTGGGGGAGTCGGTTACCAGCCCGGCCAAATATTTTCGGAACAATATTGGCGGAGGTCAAGCGCTGTTGGACGCGATGATTGAATGTGAAGTGAAACAAATCGTCTTTTCATCCTCCGCAGCGGTCTATGGGGAACCGGTGCAAACTCCGATCACCGAGGATCATCCCCAGAGTCCCACCAACCCCTATGGTTTTTCAAAACTAACCTTTGAGGGGATTATGAAAACTTATGACCGGGCTTATGGACTCTGCTTTATGGCATTGCGTTATTTCAACGCCGCCGGAGCCGATCCGGAAGGGAACATGGGAGAAGATCACCAGCCCGAATCTCATTTAATTCCCATCGTATTACAGGCTGCCCTGGGACAACGCGGCCATTTGGAACTATACGGAACCGATTATCCTACCCCGGATGGGACTTGTGTCCGGGACTATATTCATGTGTCCGATCTATCTCAGGCGCATTTACTGGCGTTGGAGGCTTTAGCGCGGGGCGCAACATCGAATATCTATAATTTAGGCAACGGACTCGGATATTCCAACCGGCAGGTCATTGAAACCGCTGAACAAGTAACCGGGAAAAAGATTCCTGTGCAAGATGCCCCGCGCCGCGCAGGTGATCCCGCTGTCCTGGTCGCTTCTTCCGAACGAATCCGGAAGGAATTGGGATGGAATCCACGCTATCCACAACTGGAAACCATCATTGCCCATGCCTGGAACTGGCATAGAAATCACCCGAAAGGGTACCAAAATAGCTGATAAAATATAATAATCCGTATCACTCAATTATTTTGGAATATATATAGAAATGTTATTACGGTGAAACCGGGTTGATTCTTGAGTAAATAAGATTACTTTTAAAAAAATACGCTTAAAAACTTGCTTTATGGCTTAAAATGATTATACTTAATATAGTAAGAGAATATTGTGAAAAAACAAAGGAGGATATGCGGTGAGCGTACTGGAGGAAACCAAAGTAGTTCAAGCGATTAACCGGCTTGAAAATACCTGTTTGTTATTGAATGATGTCGGTCGGAGCGACAACCGATTTTCTAAACAGTTTTCGGAGATGGTCGCGGAACTGAAAAAATTCCAGGATGAATTATCCATTGTCCGTCAAACTTTAAATATCGAAAATCTGGGCAAAAAGAGCGAATTAAAACGGGAAAAATAAACTGACCTAAAAAATTATAGGTACGGTAACTCGAGAAAACAAAAAGCCCTAAAACTCCCCCGGAGTTAATCATATACTCCGGGGGGATAAATTTAGCGGCTTGTTTTATTTTTTACGCATACGAAAAATACTGCCCTTAACACTCAAAATTCACTCTTCTTTATGCTCCCGGCTCGGGATTAAATTTAAAATTCGGCCCAAACCGTTGCTTGATCCGGTCCAGATTGGCTTTCACTTTTTTATTATAGGCCGGGTATTCTTCGGGGGTATAGATCCTCAGGGCTTCCTGATAAGCCAGGGTGGCATTATCCAGATTGCGCTCTTTATCTTCCACTTCAGCCAGCAAACTATAAGCGGCCCCCAAATTATTCTCAGTCATGGCGCAATCCGCCGGATTAGTTTTGATATTGATATGTTTAATCGCTTCTTGGAAAGCGTTAATTGAATTATGGAGTTTTTCCGCCCGGTTTTTACGAAATTCATCCAGCGATTCATACTTGTAACTGTTCAGCGCTTCAGCCTGGGCTTTGTAGATAACTCCAAGATGGTTCAATGAAATGGCATAATCCAACGGATAATTTTCCTTGGTGTATACTTTTAAAGTCTCCTCATAAGCGGTAAATGCCTTCCGCAAATAATCATCGGTTTCCTGGAATTCCGCTAAATTCAAATAGACATTTCCCAATGCGTCCTGGACCTTGGCGTAATCCAACGGATTTTCCCAAATGGAGTATACTTTTAAACTATCATCCAAAGCCCGGACCGCTTTGGTTAAGAAATGTTCCCGGTCTCGGACCTCGCCCATATCAATGTAAGCAAAAGCCAAGTTAAACTGGGCTTGGGCGAAATCCTTGGGATAAACATCCGGCAGTAAGGTTCTTAAGGCTTCCTGATATTGCTTTATGGATTTATTGAGATTCATTTCCTTGTTCCGGTATTTAGCGAACGCCTTGGCGGCATTGGCAATATTGATAAGCGTTTTGGCGTGTTCCAGTGGAGAGCTGTCCTGATAGAGCCGGGCAGCGGTTTCATGATGGTTAACGGCTTTCGCCAAATTATCTTCGGGATTTTGATACTCGGCCAAATCTTGACGGGCCAATCCCAGGTTATTCAAGATGTCGGCGTGATCCGTTTGATTCTGTTCGATAGTGAATACCTTTAAAGCTTCTTCAAAAGCTTGGACCGAATTGGTTAAGCTGTTTTCCGAATCAGCGAACTTCGAGAATTTAAGGTAGGCATTCCCCAAACTCCGCTCGGTCTGCGCATAGTCAAGGGGATTCTCCAGCAAGTTATACATTGAAAGAACGTCTTCATAGGCATTGATGGCTTTGGGGAGAAACAGCTCCGGATCGCCGGATTCCGCCAATGCCATATAAGATTTGGCCAGAGTGCTTTGAGTTGCGATATATTCCACGGTGGCCGCAGGAGAGTAATGAGTGAAAGCCGATTCCAAAGCGGAAATCGTCTTGAGTAAATTATCTTCGCGATTACGAACCTCGGACAGAGTATAATAAAGTATCCCCACATTCAGCATGGTTGTTGCATAGATATCGGGCTGCTTTTCCGCTGTATAGACTCTCATGCTTTCTTCGTAAGCGACAATGGCTTTAACCAGATTGTCTTCTTTATTGCGGAAATCGGAGAGAATACTATAGGCGGCTCCCAGGTTATGCTGGGTTAATGCATAATTCAGCGGGTATTTATTGGGACTGCTGAAAACTTTCAAAGCTTCGTTGCAAGCCTTGATTGCTTCCACCAAATAATCCTCCTGTCTCCGGGTATCCAATAATTTAGATTTTACCGGTGGCGGAGGGGTAGGGGTAGTAATTACCGGTTCCGGTTCCGGTTCCGAAGCAGGTGTTTCCGTTGATTCAGCAACCGGGGCTTCGGCCGATTCCGGAAATTCTTCCTCTGTCTCAGCGGTGGGTTCGGTTTCAACAGGAGTTTCAGTTTGAACCAACGGCTCAGTTTCGAGAGGCGTTTCAATTTGGGTTTGATTTGCAGCTTCTGCCGGTTCCTGATTTTGAATCAGGGTTTGAGCCATTTCAATATAGATACCGGCAATGTTGTTTTGGGTATTGGCATAATCCAGCGGGTACTCTTCCAAAGAGTATATGTTCAAAGACTCTTTATAAGCGGCAATCGCCTTTTTGTTATTTTCCTCGGGGTCCTTTATTTTGGCCAGTGAATTATAGGCTGTGGCCAGATTCGTTTGATTGGCAACGAAAAGTTGCGGAAATTGCTCGCTGGTTAAAAATTTTTGGGCGGCCTCGCAACTGGTCACCGTTTTGGTCAAATTATCCTCTTTATCTCGGAATTCGGAAAGATCTTTATAGAAATTGCCGAGATGGTACATGGTCATTGCATAATCGGTGGGGCGGTCCTCGATGGTATTGATACTTAAAGCGGCTTCCAAATTTTGAATTGATTTCAATAAATTATATTCGTTATCCTTTTCGCGGACCCGGGCTAAATTTCCGTATGATACACCCAGATTATACTGGATGGTGGCATACATCAAAGGATATTTTTTTTGGGTGAAAAATTTAAGCGCTTCTTCGCATGCTTTGATGGCTTTGACCAGATTGGGCTCCTTATCCTGAATTTCGGCGAGGGTCCCGTAAGCCGCGCCCAAGTCGTTTTGGATACGAGAGTACTCCAGGGGATATTTTTTAAAGGTATAGATACTTAACGCTTCCTCGTAAGCCATAATCGATTTTATGAGATTGTCCGCGGGAGCGGTGATAGCCGCCAAACTTTTATAACATAATCCCTCTCCGTGTTTAATACGCGCATATATTTGCGGTTCTCGCACCCGGGAAACATGCGGTAACAGATCGTCATAAATGGCTAACGCTTCATCGATCATGCCGCCTTCCACAAGTTTATCGGCATTATCGAGACAGGCCATGCGTTGAGCGCGTAGGATCTTTCGTTTGCGGTATTCGGAGATGATAAAGAGAGTAACTCCTATAACAACAACAACTATACCGCTGACAATACCCAAGAACCAAGGATTTTTGAAATTAAAAAAAGATAACAACTGTTTCATTTACCGGTTCACCAACCTTGTCTGAATTGCTATCGTGATATAACAAAAGCGAAATAGGATTAATCATATACTTCCAAAATAAGTATACAACAGATCCCGAAATAAAAAAATACAAAAGTGATATCTCACCTGATATTATTATCGATCGAAATTGAAAAAAAAATTATTGAAATATAAAAGCCCGCATTTGCGAGCTTTTATATCAACTTAGGGATGAAAAAACATTTCCTAATTTAATAGCTGAAGAATACATGGTTGCCAATGGTCGTGGTAGTTGACTGAGATTTGACCCAGGTACTGCTTGTTTTGCTGGGATTATAAAAACCATTGGCCCCTTTACTGGGATCCCATCCGGAAAGGGCAGCCTTGACCGCCTGATAAGCGCTGGAACTGGCAGAATTATTAATTCGCCCGTCAAGTACTGGACTATACTGATAACATCCATAATCGACCTGGTAAATAATCCCCGAGATGGTATTCGGGTAACGCGGGTCGTTCAACCGGTTTAAAATGGTGGCCGCTACCGCTACCTGCCCTTCAAAAACTTCCCCGTCGGATTCGGCAGTGACCAGCCTGGCCAATAAATCGGTATCGCTGGCGTTCAGACTGTATTTACCGGTACTGCCGCCGCTATTGGAAACCGCCGGGATTTTAAGAACCTGGCCGGGATAGAGCACCGTATTCGATCCAAGGCCGTTGGCTTGTTGCAAGGCGCCCATCGATATCCCGTACGCTTTGGCAATTAAATAAACAGTATCGCCGGACTTGACCTGATAAACCGTACTGGAATTCGATGAAGCCGCTCCGTTCGGAATCGTTAATTGGTAACCGATGGTCAGATAATTACTGGACAGGTTGTTGGCTTGTTTTAAAGCATCGACACTAATTCCATATTTCTGAGCAATTAGATAGAGCGTATCCCCGGAACGGACCGTATAAACGGAACTTGATGAAACCGTACTTGACGTCCCCGAGTTACCGGGATTGATCCGTAAAGCTTGTCCGGGGTTGATTTGAGTTGACCATAATCCATTGGCTTGCATAATGTTGGATATGGTAGTTCCATAGCGCGCGGCAATCTTGTGAAGCGAATCTCCGGGTTGAACGTAAATCTGAAGTCCGTATGCAATGGTAACATGAAACAATAAGGTTCCGGCAGTTAAAACGAGAACGATTAATTTTTTACCAAAATGCACATTTTCAGCTCCTTTTTGTCCACGGCGGGCAAAAAGTCGGGCTGTGAAAATTGTTGCGGAGAAGGATTGCGAATAAAGTAACGAATACAGCATTACCGTGGGAATAATTTGGTGGATCGTTTTCAAAAGTTTTTCATTGAAAAACCGGCTGGTTTCGACCTGGAAAAACACCCCTGCCTGTCGAGCAATTTCTTGTTTTAGCAAATTCTTTTAAGATTGGCTTTTTCCTTTTGGGAAACGGTGGGATTGGGTATTGTGGAAGAAAACTATAGGATTTGGAAAATTTCGTGTACTTGCACGCTGTGAATTTCCAAAATAGTTTGACAAAAAAGTGGTCTACCCTTATAATTATTTTTAAAGCTTATATCAAATTGAGCAGGCGAACTCATTTAGAATTTATGAGTTGGGGCTGGGCCGGAAACTTGCCGGCAACAGGTTGCGCGCGTAAAATAAACACCTGTGGGACTAAAAAATTGTTCCGCAGGTGTTTTATATTTATATGTAATAAAAATACTTGTTTGTCGGGGACTCCTCGATAAGAACTGGCAGAATTTAGTTCAATGAAGTAATTAATTTTGAAAGGAGTGTTTTAAACGGGGGAAATTATCCGACAACAAAGTTTTATACAGATTATTATACTTTAATACGGATGTGGTAATGCGAGAGTCATTCATAAAAGTTATCGTAAGTGATGGAGGTATTCTTTAAAAATGCGCAATGAAACTAATTTGGTTAAATATAAATACCTGGCCCCCATATATGATGGTATAGTCAACCCCTTCTTCGCCAAAGCGAGAAAAAGGGTCTTTGCCTTGCTAGATTTTAAGGCAAACGATGATATTTTGTTTGTTGGGATTGGAACCGGATTGGATCTGCCATATATTCCTAAAGATTGTTTTATTACTGGAATCGATCTTTCCGAAGAAATGTTAAACAAAGCTCGATATAGGGTTAAGAATAGGCGTGTGGAGCTATATAATATGAACGCCGAGGATTTGGAATTTGAGAATCAAACTTTCGATTATGTGGTACTCAGTCTTATTTTAAGTGTGGTGGAGAATCCCAAAAAAGTTATAAGCGAGGCTGTTCGGGTGCTTAATGATAATGGAAAAATCCTGGTGTTCGATAAATTTGTTAAAGGGGAAAAAGCAGGGGTAGTGCGTAAATTTTTCAACCAATTGACATCCTTTTTCGGAACGGATATAACTCGCCGTTTTGAGGATATCATTGCAGGTTTGCCGCTAAGTATTATTCAAGACCAAGACTCTCTTTTTCGGGGGAACTTTCGGATTATCTTGCTTCAAAAAAAAGTTACTGGGTGAATAGTAACGATGAATATTTGGATAAAGTTTTTTTATAATGTTTCCGATAAAGATAGTGTGATTAAGTATCGGTGGGGTGCTAAACATGTGGACGAAACTGATTGAAAGCGACTCGATGAAAAAATATGAACGGGCTTTGGATGCTTCGGCGTTACGGCAAAACCTATTGAATCAAAATTTGGCCAATGTTAATACACCCTATTATAAACGGCTGGATATTGATTTTAAAAGCGTTTTCGCGACGGAAATCGACAAAAATGAACTGCAAATGAAAAATACCCATCCAAGACATTATTCAAATTCGATACCTGTCCAAGGGCCACTGAAAGTAACCCGGGAGATTAAGACGGATGAACGCTACGATAAAAACAATATCGATCCGGAGTTTGAAATGGCTCAAGTTGCGGAAAACTCCTTGTATTTTCAAGCTTGCGCCCAGAGGTTGAAGGGGAAATTCAGCGGTTTAAAAACGGTGATTCAGGGCCGATAGGATTGAAAAACTAAAAAAAGGGGATTGAAGAAACGCTTCAATCCTTTTTTTGTTGATGGATCCGCAATTCGAAATTTTTATATGATGATTACCCGTTAAATGGTTATTCGCTTGGGTCAAAGATACGTCTCAGCCACTGGAAGAACGAAGCTCTTTTTTTGCAAATATTACAGATTTGTTTCGGTTGTTCGCCCAGGTTAAACCGGCGGACTTCAAGGAACCGGCAATAAGGACCCGGTAGCATTCCCGAATGGCCGCAGATCTCCAGATCGATAAACCGGTGTTTGGTGCAATAGGCGGTGGGTTCGGTGCCCGTTAAGAAAAACTCGGTTTCTTTCGGGCAAAAGGTGGTGGCCAAAGCGCCGGTTTCTTTACAAATCTCGATATTAGTAATCTCTTTGGGAATCTGGAAATCCCGGGGGGGCTGACCGGCTAAAGCATTGGCCATGAAACCAGCCCAAATCGGGGCGGCAATCCGGTTAGCGGCTCCTGGCAAGGAACGTTCGTTATGATCGCAGCCTACATAAACACAACATAAAAGTTCCGGAGTAAACCCAAGAAACCAGGCATTTAGATTTTCTTCAGAGGTGCCGGTTTTTCCAGCCGCGGGCCGGCCCAATGAATTGCCGATATTGGCGGCAGTTCCGCCGTTTTTTAGGACCCCGGTCAAAGCCTGGGTGACTAAGTACGCTACGCCAGGTTTGATAACCGGGGTTGGATGGCGCGGGGCTTGGTATAACACTTGCCCGTTTTGATCGGTGATTCTTCGAATGGTAGTGGGCAGATATTTCAAACCGCCATTGGCAAATGGGATATAGGCGGTGGTTAATTCCAGGGGGGTTAATTCCCCGGTTCCCAGCGCCAATGATAATAATTTCGGTAAATGGGAGTTTATCCCCAGATTTTGGGCGGCCTTGACCACAGGTTCGATGCCGACCAGGTTTAATAATTTTACTGAGATTACATTGCTGGAGGAGGCTAAAGCATCCCGGAGGGACATGAACCCGGAGGTGCGTTCATCATTTTTATCAAGGGGCCGGTAAGTGTGGGTTCCCAGGGTATACGTCACCGGAGTGCGATCGAATTGGGAGGCCAGTGTATAACCGCTTTCAAGCGCCGTGGCATAAAGAACCGGTTTAAAGGCTGAACCGGGTTGGCGTTTCGCCTGGGTAGCCCGGTTGAATTGTGATTTTAAAATGTCCGTTCCACCAACCAAGGCCAGAATTTCACCATTTTCCGGATTAACGGCAATTAAGGCCCCTTGAGGTTGGGGGAGCCCTGAAGCATCCTTAAAAAGTTTTGGCAAACCCCGGTCCATGGCTTGTTCGGCCTCATGTTGCAATTTGGGGTCCAAGGTGGATTCAATCCGTAAGCCGGCCTTAAAAATAATCCCGGGATCTTTGGGGAAGATTTTGGCCACCTCATCTTGTAAGCGATCCAGAAAATAGGGGGCCGGTTTTTTGGGGGTCCGGAGTCCGGATAACCTTAGGTTTTGACGGCGGTATATTTCCAATTCGGCCGGAGTAATATAACCACAGCGAACCATTCGCTGTAAAACTTCAAGAGTCCGTTTCCGGGCGGCCTGGATGTTAATGTAGGGGGAAAAATAAGCGGGCCCTTTGGAAAGGCCGGCTAATAAAGCCATTTCGGCTTGATTGAGCTCAGGGAGATTTTTATTAAAATAAGTTTCCGCGGCCACTTTCAAACCGTAAGCGCCGTGCCCGAAATAAATTTGATTCAGATAAAGTTCGAAGATACGATCCTTAGAAAGATGTAATTCCAATTTGACGGTATAGAATAACTCCTTTATTTTCCGGGTTAAGGTCCGTTTTTGATTTAAATAAGCATTTCGGGCCAATTGCTGGGTGATGGTGCTAGCGCCTTCAACCAAACGGCGCTCGGTCAGATCCCGCCAGGCGGCTTTCAGGATTCGCCCGGGATTGATTCCATGATGCTGATAAAAACGGTGATCTTCAACAGCTAAGAACGCCTGGCGCAGAAACGGAGGAACTTCATTTAACTTTACCGGGCGGCGGTTTTCAATAAAAAAGGTAGTCAGTAATTGATGGCGGCAGTCATATACCTCGGAAACAACCGGCATCCGGGATACTGGTAACGGGAAATAGAGAGCGCATAGTAAACTTCCGGATATGAGTAACGAAAGTAGGAGACCAATCTTCCGCCAGCCGATATTTTTGAAGAACCCTTGATGGAATGGTTTATCCAATGGTAGAAGCGTCCTCTCTGAAAAACAAATACCGCTCTTTTTTAGAGCGCTGTGATTGCAGGCATAAATAATTAATAAAAAGATCATTGGATTGCGATCCTGTTAAATAATATATCCGTCCGGATTAATTTTATGAGAATAAAACGGGTTAGCAGGTAAATTCAAACGGATGAGGAAATAATCTACCAGTGAGGTGATTTTCGTGGAAAATAATGCCCCCATAGGCGCTTTTGATTCGGGAGTCGGGGGTCTGTCCATTCTGGCCGAAGTTCGGAAATTATTGCCGGCCGAGAATTTAATATATCTGGCGGATTCGGCCCATTGCCCATACGGTACCAAACCTGTGGCTGAAATCAGGCAGCGGACTTTGGAAGTTACTGACTTTTTAGTTCAACAAGGAGTCAAAGCGGTGGTCGTTGCTTGTAATTCTGCTTGTGAAGCGGGTCTGGAAAGAATTCGGGATAAATATCCGCAATTGCCGGTGATTGGAGTGGAACCAGCGGTAAAACCGGCGCAGCACGAGACCAGGAATGGCAAAATCGGTGTGCTGGCCACGGAGCTAACTTTAAACGGCGAACGCTTCTCACATTTAGTCGAAAAATATGCCGCAGGGATTGAAGTCTTCAGCCAACCGGCCCCCGGACTGGTTGAACTGGTAGAGGACGGCCAGCTGGATACTGTCGAGACCGAGGCTGTACTTCATCGATATTTGGATCCGCTGTTAAATAAAGGGATCGATACATTAGTATTGGGCTGCACTCATTATCCATTTTTGATACCGATTATTCGGAGAATCTGCGGCGCCGCAGTAACGGTTCTGGATACGGGGGTGGCGGTTGCCCGTCAGACATTACGAATACTAACCGAAAAAGATCGATTAGCCACCTCGGATTTTCCGGGGAACGAGACCTTTTATACCAGCGGAGATCCTGATTCGGTGAAGCCTGTTATCGCCAAATTGTGGCCGGGTAAAACAATAGAGGTAATGAAAGCGGAGTTTTAGATATTTAAAATTCAAGATTACAGATTCAAAATTCGATATTTAAAATGTCGATTATTTTCAAGAAAAAAAGCTTCGTTACCGTAATGAACCGTAACGAAGCTTTTGGTTTTTGATAAAATATTCAAAGCATTTTTAAACCATTCCGAATTCTTCGGCGAGCTTGGTAAAAGCGGGTAGTGAGTTTACAATGACGTTTTTGGAGACGCAATAGGCGATGCGGAAATAGCCGGGCGCTCCAAACCCACTGCCGGGAACGATTAATAAATTGTACTTAATGGCAGCGCCTGTAAATTCTTTGTCATCCGGGATCGGACATTTGGGGAAAAGATAAAACGCCCCCTGAGGCTTGACTACCTGGAACCCCAAACTTTTTAAATGATTATAGAGCAGATCCCGCCGCTCTTGATATACATCCATCCCTACCACGACGCCTTGGAGACCAGCCACCAGATGTTGCATTAATGCCGGAGCATTGACGAATCCCAGCACCCGGTTGGCGAAGACCAAACCGTCAAAAAGAACTTCCGCTTCAGGCATCCGGGGATTAATGGCGATATAACCAATGCGCTCTCCAGGAATGGCTAAATCCTTACTGTGAGAGGTGACCATAATCCCCCGTTCAAAAATACTCAAGACAGGCGGAATGGTTACGCCGTCATAAACTAAACCCGAATAAGGTTCATCGGAGATCAGATAGATTTCAGTTCCCAATTCGGTTTCTTTTTGTTTGATCAGTTTTGCCAATTCTTTCAGCAAATCCTCCGGGTATATTACCCCGGTGGGATTGTTTGGGGTATTGATGAGAATGGCTTTGGTTCTCGGGTTAATGGTTTTGGCAATTGTCTCCAGATCAAGCTGAAAATTGGAATCGGTGTTGACAACCACCAGTTTACCCTGATGATTTTCGGTATAGAAACCGTATTCTACAAAATAAGGAGCGCTGACAATGACCTCATCACCCGGGTTTAACAGGGTTTTGAAAACCACATTCAAGCCGCCGCCGGCGCCTACGGTCATGACTACATGATTTTCAGTCAAGGGCAGCCCGGTCTTCCGGTGCAAGTATTCGGCTACCTTCCGGCGGGTCTCGGAGTATCCGGCGTTGCTCATGTATTGATGCATGCCGGGAAGGGGGTTGTTGGCCAGTTCCCGCAAATTATTTTTAAACAGGGCAGGCGGCTCCAGATCCGGGTTGCCGATGGAAAAATCGAATACCTTGTCCGGACCATGAATTTTACGCAACCGGTCTCCTTCCTCAAACATTTTGCGGATCATCGAGGAACCGCTCAAAGACGCCTGAACTTTCGCGGAAATAGCCATGGATAAAACCTCCTGTTGTTTCTTCAAAGTTAATGGAATGATACCTTTTATTCCTTAAAAACTTGGATAATCCTGCTTGAATGGGTTGATGATATTTGAATTTTTTTCCTAGCCTATTTTATTTTAACTCTTTACACGGCCACGAAAATCGATTATAATTGATTATACAAATTATGTGCCGAAGTGGTGGAACTGGCAGACGCGCTGCGTTCAGGGCGCAGTGGGAGCAATCCCGTGCGGGTTCAAATCCCGCCTTCGGCACCAAGAATTCGATTCTCCGTTATGTAACGGAGTTTTTTGCTTTTTGGGGTGCTAATCATTGGGCAGTCAGGATTGCCTTTACAGTTTGTCTGTTTCGAAATCTTCCCAAGCTTTTTATATTATATTCATTCAAATATCCAAAATTTCTTTCATAATCCATAGTCCCAAATTATTCCACCGAATCAAGCTTCAACTCCCTCCATTCCAATGGTTTTATTATATTAAGAACATGGTTGAAAAAACCGATATAGATAATGAAGCGTAGCCTAATTGAAATTTTCGCAACAACTCCAAGTATTACCTGTTTATCGTAGTTTCGCGATAAGGAACTCTCAGCGAAAACGCTTAAAAGGACTCCTTATTCATGTTTCAAAACAAAAAAATCGTAATCATTTATAGTGGTGATTATTACATTACAAGCGATCCGGACGTGGTAATCTGTACGGTTCTCGGTTCATGCATAGCGGTTTGCCTTTATGATGAAAAGTTACGGATTGGTGGAATGAATCATTTTATGCTGCCCCGGGCCTGGGAACAACAGGATTTTGAATCCGGCCGTTTTGGATTGGAGTCCATGGAGATTATGCTCGCTAAATTTTACAAAATGGGCGTCAATCATGCCAATATCAAGGCCAAGGTTTTTGGTGGCGCCAGAATGCTGGAAATTCCAATGCGCCCGGGAGCAACGGATCGGGAACAGGATGTACCGTCCGCAAATATCAATTTCATTTTGGATTACCTTAAGGAAAAACAAATTACAATCATGGCTCATGATCTGGGTGGAACATCGGGACGAAAAATCTATTATGTGCTAGAAAACAATAAAGTCTATTTACACCGGTTGTAGGTTTTCTGTCAAAAGACAGTCATAAGCCAAAGATGCAGAAAAAAGACAAAGAGTAAGGAGCTTAAAAGGTTTTCGATTTTAGACTTTCAACTTTTGACTTTGACTCAATTTTGACGTTCGACTTAAAAAAGAGGTGAAATCCAGTGTCCTCTACCGGAGAACCTATTGATGATTCTTTGCGGCGACTGTTTATCGCCGAAACCAGCGAGCAGATGGAAAAGTTCATCGAAATCCTGTTGGATCTGGAGAAAAATCCCAATCATCAAAACGAGGTTATCCATAAATTATTCCGTCTGGCCCATAATGTGAAGGGTGCTTCGGGCATGATGAGTTTAGGGGACCTAAAGGACATTATGCACCAGGCGGAAAATATGCTGGATGCGGTCCGGAAAAATCAGACCCATCTCGATCCGGAAAAGATTGACCTGCTGTTACAATTTTCGGATGTGGTGAAAGCATATGTAACTGGTGAAAATTGGAGCGATTCAAGTGTTTTGGCTTCGTGGCGCGGGGTCTTCGTTTTGGATGACAGTCCGGTGGAAGCGCCCGCCGTGGACGACAAAAGCGATGTTTTATTGTTCCTAAGTGAATCGGAGAAACAGGGGATCGCCGCCTGGCAGGAAGAAGGTAAATTCGTATACGGGGTTGAGGTTCAATTTGGTCCCGGTTCCGAAATGCAAGGCGCCTCCGCGTTAATTTTTGTCAAATTTATTGCCGACTACGGCATAATCTATAAAACCGCCCCTGAAATCAATAATCTGAAGACCACTAACTTTTCAAGTTTCAAATTGGTGCTTTTCACTGAAAAGCCATTATCCGCCGAACAAGAAACCAAAATTGCCGCTTACCCCCTTTATGAAGCCACGGGGATTAATTTTCGCAAATGGGTGTATCGTCCCGATGAAGGCGGAATTCCGCTCAAGGTCAATCATCTCTTTGAACAGACCATCCGGGTGGATGCTGGAAAAATCGATAAACTGATTAGTGATGTCGGTGAATTGTTAATTGTGAAAAGTGGTTTTAATCAATTAATTCAACAAGGGTATCCGGACCGAAAACGTTGGGACCAACTCACCAAATCAATGCAGAAATTTGAACAAACGGTGGGATTAATCCAGCATGAGGTTATGGATTTACGGATGATCCCGATACGCCATTTGTTTTTACGGTTCCCCAAAATCGTGCGCGATATTGCCAAACAGAGAGGCAAGATGGTGGAACTGACCTTTTTTGGGGAAGATACGGAAATTGATAAATACATTGCCGAGAAAGTTGCGGATGCTTTAACGCATATCATTCGAAATGCCGTTGATCACGGTTTGGAGAATCACGAGCAACGTAAAGCTTTGGGAAAACCGGATTACGGGCTAATCACCCTGGGCGCGGTCCAAGAAGGAGATTTTATCATTTTAACGATTACGGATGACGGTAAAGGGCTGGATTTTGATAAAATTAAAGCCAGTGCGCTGCGAAACGGACTAATCCGGCCCGGGGAGAAACTCACCGAGGATGAAATTACGAAGCTAATTTTTCGTCCGGGTTTTTCGACCACAGACCAAGTTAATGACATCTCGGGACGTGGCGTAGGCTTGGATGTGGTGCAAAACAGCATCAAGGAATTAAAAGGCGATATTGAGGTGGAGACCGCCATTGACAAAGGGACCTGTTTTCGTCTTAAACTACCGTTGACCTTGGCGGTGATCCAGTCATTCCTGGTGAAAATTGGCGGCCAAGTATTTGGTTTACCGGCCGGTGATGTAGTGGAAAGCTTGGCCATCAATCCGGCCCATCTTCACAAATTCGCCGATAAACAGATATTTGCATTACGCGGCAAAGCGATACCGGTGATTAATCTCCATGATTATTTTAATTTGGAAAAACCGCCGGATACTGAAAAAAAACCGCTAATTATCGTTCAATACGGTCGTTTGAAAACCGGTTTGATTGTGGAAGAGCTGATTGGACAGGAAGAGGTGTTCATCCGCCAAATTAACCGGGCGTTGAGTGAAAATCCCGTAATATCGGGAGCCGCCTTGTTAGGAACCGGTGAAATTGCTTTAATGATCAATGCACATGAAATTATTCGGGAATCAACGAAGTAGGAATAGTTTAAAACCGGACTTTCGATTGAAAAGATACAGGGAGGGGAACCCGGTGGCATTTCATGATAAAACCATGGATATATTGAATTTACAATTTATTGGGGCGGGGAATGAAGAGCAACAGATGATTTTTAATCTGGGGCCTGAGGAATTCGCCATTGAAGTTTTGAAAGTCCAGGAGATTATCCGTTTTGTAAAGCCGGTTAAAGTACCCAAAGCTCCGGAATCTGTGGAAGGCGTCATTAATTTTCGCGGTAATATAATTCCGGTATTGAATCTGCGGCAGATTTTCGGTTTGGAATCACTGAAACATGATGAATATACGGTCATTATCATTGTGAAATCGAATGAAAAGACATTTGGAATGATAGTGGACAGTGTTTCGGATATCATCACCATCCCGGAGGCCAATATTCAGCCTTCGGAGTTCAGTTCCAAGGAAAAGACCAAATATCTTAAAGCCATGGTAAAATTGGAAGAGCGATTGGTATTAATGCTGGACTTGGATAAAGTGGTTGATTTTGATAAAATTGAAGCATCGTTGCAGCCGTCCGGGGATTCCGGGACTTAAAACCACCGTAACGCTAGGAGTCTGTGCACGTAACATGTTTAAATAACTCAAAACTATTATATATTGTATTAGAACATGTCACTTCTAAATAGTGAATGTGTAAAATTTGAGCCTATATCATGCCGGGTGAATTCCGCGATGAATTTGCCAAAAGTGCGGTGAAGGGCTATTTTGAAACCGGGGATGATGAATGAACGATTATGGCCGGGACGTTGATGATCGGATCATTGACCAAATCTGCCGGTTATTAAACCGGGATTTGGGTTTTTATTACGGCGCCCATAAGAAATATTTAATCTGCACCCGGTTGAATAAACGGCTTGATGAATTAAGTATTGATAATTACGCTGAATATCTAAGAATACTTAACAAAGATCCGGCCGAGGTCAACCGGTTTTATGATTTGTTAACCACCAATGTAACCCATTTCTTCCGGGAAGCGGATCAATTTGAATTTTTGCAGCGGAATTTACTGCCGGTTTTGATGGAACGGCATCCGAGAGAACGGAAAATTGCTTGCTGGTCGGCGGGTTGTTCATCGGGCGAGGAGGCTTACACTTTAGCGATTGTGCTTGCCGAAGCTTTAAATCCCGGTTGGGAATATAGAGTGCTGGCCTCGGACATCAGCATTCAAAAATTGCGGGAAGGAATGGCCGGGATTTACCCGGTTGATAAACTTCAAAATATGAAGGGAAACATCACCGAAAAGTACTTTCAAAAGATTCCGGGACGGCCCATGGAGCTTCAAATTAAACCCGAATTACGCCGCAAGGTGGTTTTCCGGAGAATTAATTTGAATGAAGAGTTTCGGATACCTTGCCATATCCAATTTGATATCATTTTTTGCCGGAATGTTTTTATCTATCTGTCCGGTGATTCCCGGGCCAGAATCATTGACGGATTTTATTCCTGCCTGGCCGATGGCGGATATCTGTTTATGGGACATTCGGAAGCCATCAATACGTACGCCGATTCCCGCTGGGAGTCAAGAAAAGGCTGTATTTACCGGAAAGTTGAAAGCAAAGATCAAAGATTTGAAAGGTAATGAAGTTTGCGGTTGCCCCTGACTGTCGTTTCAACCTTAACCTTTATCTTTACACTGAAATTATAAAAAGGTGCGCTATGAACTCGAAATACCGTGTATTGATATTTGATGAATCCGCATTTATCCGGCAATATTAACGGCAATTTTTAATAATTTCGGTGAACTTGAAGTTGAGGCCGCTACTGGAGATCCGGTGAAAGCCCGGATTCATTAAAACCCGGGATTATGATGTGATTACCTAGGATATGGCAATGAAAGACGGTCAAGCCATTATAAACGATCTCAAGCAGGGGAGTTTGAAACCGGTTGTTTTGCAATTCCCCCACCCAAAATACCGAAGCGCTCACGAAAGCGTTTCTATCGAATGTGGTAGATTTTGTTACCCAACCGCCCTTCGGGTTTAAAGAAGGAATGAAAAAGCTGGATGAAGAAATTATCGTTAGTTAAAAGTTTGAAAGTTTAAAGTCATTTTGGTAGCGAACGGAGGTAAACATGAAAGCGCTAATCGTTGATGATATGTCTTTGGCGAGGGCAATGTTGCGGAAATTACTGGAGGCCAATGGTTATAACGAGATTTGGGAAGCGGCCAACGGCGAGGAAGCGATTAAGCTTTATGAAGGCGTGAAACCCCATCTGGTCACCATGGATATAACCATGCCGGGAATGAACGGTATTACCGCCATCAAAAGAATCATCGCCAATGATCCTGATGCCAATATCATCGTCTGTAGCGCTTTGGGAGAAAAATCGGTGATTTTGGAAGCCATTCAATCCGGCGCCAAGCATTTTATCGTGAAACCGTATGATAACGATAAAGTAATCGATATTATCAGGGCAGTTTCTTAAGAAGGTGTCCTAAAACGGTTTTTTAATCGACTCATCATTCCCCTGTTTGGGATAAATTCGGTTCCTCTCCGGTTTTTTCCAATAATTTATATTGTTCGGCGAGCAGGATGTACTCCTTTACCAAACTCGGCGATAAACCGGTGATTTTGGCGATATTCGCCAGAGGCATCCGGCGGTTGGAAAGGGTGACGGCCTGTTGAAACCGTTCAATTTGTTTTTCCACTTCCGCCACCGTCCGGTGAAAACGTAGGGCGATCTCCTCGGAAGCCACTTGTCCACAGAAAAGTCGCGCCATCTGCAACTTGTTATTGATATTCCGTCCGATATCCTTCACTTGCCCCCGGGTGGGGATGAATTCACCCTGCCCCCGGAGTTCGTTAATGTCCCGGAAAATGGTGCTAATGCTGCTGGTGAGAATATCGGCCAAATCTTCGTAAGTCAGTACGGCCCCGGCGGCGGAAGCCTCATGGGTCAGCCGTTTGATTCGGTGTTGCCGGAGCGCAGCCAGTCCTTGTTTCCGGCAGATGACGCCGTCATCAGGGGCGATTAAGGTCAAGTTAATCTTGATCTTAGTACACTCGGGTAAAGGCCGTCCTGAAGGTTCGTTATCACTGACCGCCCAATAACTTAAACTACCGTTTTGCTGGTCCGGTCCCAGGCTGTTTTCTTTTATCACCATTGAACTCCGTGTTGTACATAATTTAATTTATCCTAAAAAGTTTGCTTTTTATAGCAAACTTCAGGGGATATATTTTTGAAATAGAGTTATGCTACAATAATAATACTAATTTCTTGACCGGGGTGTTATTTCCTGCCGGGGGTGGGAGGTATATTTTAGTAACAATTAATAAAATAGGGACTGCCTCACGGCAGTCCCTAAGGGTTTTTAGTAAATCAATCTCACCACATACCAGCGTGCAGAGCCAGATAGAAGAATCCGTCAGCATTGCCGACTTTGGCATAACCGGGTCTGATGTCGAAGACACCATACTTGTAAACGCCGTATACTTCGTAGGAAGCATCGGTAAGGTTGAAGTATTTCACGCCAAGGGTGAGCTTGTCAACGCCACTGTATTCCACGCCTACACCGATGGTGCTATCGGCAGACGGGTTCCATTGTTTCATATCATACATTAAGGTAGCAGCCAATTTGGCTTCATCCAAGCTAACACCAGCTTGGAAAGTGCTGGAGGAAGAACCGTCGTCGACCATATAATAGTCAGCTTTGACGGTTCCGAAACCGAGCTTCATTTCAGCGCCGACGATCATGTTGGATTCGGTATCAGAAAGTTTCGCATATCCAACATAAGCTTTACCAGCGTCGAATTTGAAAGTACCAGCGGCGACGATCTGTTTGCCCAGCTCGTTTACAATACCACTCGCATTAGTAATACCAGCAGTCGTACCGATGTTCACGGTTACGTTATCAGTATTAACATCGAATCCAAAAGAATTTTGTAAACGGTTGGTGAAGTACGGGTCGCCACCGAATTTAGCTACACCGCCTTGATACAACGGAGTTTGACCGCGTAAGGTGGTCTCATAGTCATCGGTGCTGAATTGGATATCAAGAACGCCGCCAACTTTTTTGATACCGGCGGAATAAAGAATATCCCAACCGCCAACGCCCCAGCAGGTCATTTTGGCGCCGATTTGAGCCCAGGTATTGGTAGCTTCATCGTCAACACGGCCTTGAACGTAAGCTTTCATCATGCTAAGGGTACCATCGACAAGAGTAAACGGAGCGGTATCACCATTGCTTAAATAGGTCAATTGGAACTCGCCGCCTACATACGGAGAAAAGGTAGCAGCGGAAGCCACAACGGCTAAAGATAAGGTCATTGCAACAGCTAATAAAATAACAAATAACTTTTTCAAGTTTAAATCCTCCTTTTAATTTTAAGAAAATGAGCCATATTAAGATCGGTGGCGGACTGGTCTAGTTTCGTCTGCCGTGATCTTAAGTCACTTAATTAAATAAAAGTAAGGTTTCACCTCCTTCCCCTGTCGGTTCCGTTTAAAGGTTATATGGCTATAAACCCTTTCGGGCTGAACAGCGAATTTGGGAAACATATATCCCTGCACATACCAAAGCAGTTATATAATTCAATAAAAACACGAAAGATCCTTTTGATTATACCGGATAAAATCGCTTTTAATCATTTGACAAAAAGCATAGTGTTCGTGATAAATTTCAGAATGCTTCGTAAATCCGAATGAATTACATTTACTGTAAATATAATTTCAATACCTTAAAAAAAATTCCTGCCAAAGATGTGAATTCGAAATGCTTTTCATCAAATGAAAGAAACATAATCTTTTTGATAATTATTATGCTTTAAAGTGAAAGGTGAGAAATTTTTTAGTTTCAATTATTTACCCCAACTTATATATATGCCGTTACGCCGCACTCGGCTCTATTTTCAAACCTGAGTAGAGAAAAATAAAGTAGGGTAAAATAAGAATAAAACTAAATGAGTGGGGTGGGAACAGAATGAGTCTGAAAATAATCTCCCGGGTGGGTAGTTTGATGGTGGTCTTTTTCTTTTTACCGTCATTGATTATCAAAATTTGGCAATTCGTGGTTTGCGCGCCGTGGGCGGCGAAAAGTTGGCTGGTCTATTTGGCTTTGGGGGCGGGTTTAATAATGATTGCCAGATATCGCTTGAAAAGGCGGGTGCAGCGAAGAACAACGGGCGGTGGTGATCTTAATCTTTTGCAAATCGCGAGGGAGCGATTGGTGAAGGGTGAAATCAGCGTGGCCGAATTTAAAGAGATTCGGCAAGAATTGAATGAGTAACTTAATTATAAGGAGAATTAATTATGTGGCGGGTTTTTGCCGATTATCATACGCATACGAAATATTCACGCGGCGCCGGAACAATCCTTGATAATGCCAGGGAGGCTAAACGGCGTGGACTTGAGATAATAGGGATCGCTGATCACGGTCCGGCCAACTGGGGACATTGGGCCATGAATGAACTGAAAGTATTTGAGCGCATCATCGCCGAGGCGAGAAACGTTGAAAAGGAGATTAGCGGTTTATCCGTTCTGGCGGGTTGTGAAGCGAATATTATCAGCTTTGAAGGAGAATTAGACGTTCCCCGGGAGATGCAGCGGAAATTAGATCAGGTGTTGGCCGGATTTCATCCTACAATTATCCCCAAAAGAATTCATGATGGGGTTAAATTTATCACGGGGCGGGCCTTGGGGCTGGTCAGTCTTAAACTCAGGCGGCGGGCCAGGAATGATAATACCAAAGCCGTTGTTGCCGCAGTTTATAACAATGAGATTGATATCATTACTCATCCGGGGTGGAATATCAGTATTGATACGCCGGAATTGGCCAGAGCGTGCGTCAAAACCGATACTGCTTTAGAAATTAACGCCAAACACGGGGTTAAATCGGTCTCCTTTATCAGAGCGGCCGCCCGTCAGGGAGTTCAATTCGCGATTGGTAGTGACGCTCACCGTCCCGACAGGGTCGGACGGGTGGAGAATGGTGTAAGGGCAGCTTTTGCCGCCGGGTTGGAACCGGATCAATTAATTAACGTTAGAGAAGAATAGCAAAATATATTTTCATTTTTATTATTGAGTATTGCAACCAATTCGCCGATACATTATACGTTAATTACATTATTCATAAAAAGTGAGTGGGCTTCCGATGATATTTAACATTCGATTTGTAATAATTACCGGATTATCCGGGGCGGGGAAATCCGAAACGATGCATTGTTTTGAGGATCTTGGTTATTTTTGCGTGGATAATCTTCCACCCATCCTCATCCCTAAATTTGCGGAATTATGTGCACAATCGGATGGCCGGATTAATAGGATAGCATTAGTGGTGGATATCCGGGGCGGCAGTTTTTTTGATGATATTTTTGATGCCTTGGAGATTTTGGAACAAAACGGATTTAGTTATGAAATTCTTTATCTGGAAGCCAAAGAGGAAGTATTGGTAAGACGTTTTAAGGAAACCCGGCGGCGCCATCCGTTATCGGACGGTGGCAGCATATTGGAAGGTATTCGCGCCGAAAACGAGCGTTTGCAGGAGATTCGCGGAAAGGCGACCCGCATTATTGATACCAGCGATATATCAGTACGAAATCATCATGAGTTAATCAATCAATATTACGCGGAAGTGCCTGAACAAGAAAAAATGCTGATCACAGTGGTTTCATTCGGCTTTAAAAACGGGATTCCTTTGGATGCCGATCTGATTTTCGATGTCCGGTTCCTGCCGAACCCTCATTATGTGGATTCGTTGCGTGAATTAAACGGGAATCAGGTTGAGGTTCTGAACTATGTGTTAAAATGGCCGATTACTTTACGTTTTTTGGCGAAATTATACGATTTTGTCGATTTCTTGGGTCCTCATTATGTCAAGGAAGGAAAAGTGAACTTGATAATCGGGATCGGGTGTACGGGGGGGCGGCACCGCTCGGTGGCCGTGGCCAATAAACTGGGGGATTATTTACGAACGAAAGGATACCGGGTGGCAGCTTATCACCGGGATATTGATAGAAGGCAGGAAAAATAGTTACGAGTGAATCAGGTGCGAGTTCCGAGTCAAAAAATCAAGTCCGGTCGAATCCTGCCGTATTGTTGCGCTTTCGCTTGCCTGGAGTGGTTTGAGATATATGAGACGGCCGGAAAATATAAGGAATGGGATAAATTTTATTCTGCTTCCCTTAACTCACAACTTGGAACCCGCAACTAAATAAGTGTGGAAATGAAGGTGACGGATTCGGTGTTGGCCAAAAATAGTCGCTATAATCGGAGGCTCTTCAAAAATAGTCTTAAAATTGTAGTTATTGGCGGCGGAACCGGATTGGGAACGATTTTACGGGGTTTGAAAGTATTGACTTCCCATCTAACGGCCATCGTGGCGGTGGGGGATGATGGGGGAAGTTCGGGGCGGTTGCGCCGTGAGTTTGGTATTTTACCGCCGGGGGATATTCGAAACTGCCTGGTGGCTTTGGCTAATCTGGAACCGCTGATGGAACGGTTGATGCAGTACCGGTTCAGTGGTGATTCGCCATTGGCCGGTCATAACTTTGGCAATCTTTTCTTAACCGCCATGACCGATATCACCGGTGATTTTGAGGCGGCCATCAAGGAATCCAGTAAAGTTCTGGCGGTAAGAGGACAGGTATTACCGGCGACTTTGGAAAATGTGGTATTGAAGGCGGAGCTATCCGATGGCAGTATGGTTTATGGGGAAACCCTGATTTCTCGTTCCGAAACGCCCATCCGGCGATTATATATTGAGCCGGAGGGGAGCCGGCCGGTTCCGGAGGCGTTGAATGCCATCAAGGAAGCCGATGCGATTATTATCGGGCCGGGCAGTTTGTATACCAGTATTATTCCGAATTTGCTGGTGAAAGAGATTGCGGAGGCCATCAGGAGCTCAAAGGCTCTCAAAATTTATATCTGTAATGCCATGACCCAACCGGGAGAGACCGATTGCTACCGGGCCAGCGATCATATTAAAGCGATTATCGATCACAGCGGCGAAGGCCTGATGGATATTGCCATCGTTAATACGGAACCGGTGCCGCCGGAAATTTTGGAGCGGTACAATGAGGAAGGGGCGCAGCCGGTCATCCCGGATTTTGATAAAATTAAAAGTTACGGAGTGACCCCCATTGGCGCGAAAATCATTGCCAAGTCCAAGGTGATTCGCCATGACGCCTTTAAGCTGGCCAAGATGATCTACCGTTTGTCGAAAACGCAAACCATCGGCGGGGATTTGGGAAAGACCGTGACCCGGCAGTTCTACCGGTTTATCCGGAGTTTGCCGGGGATTATGCTGGTGAATATATTTAAATTTATGAAATAGATGGATGGTTTTACAATAAAAAATCCCGCGGATTACCGGGATTTTTTTATTTCACACACCCGGAGGGACAGATTTACTGTTCGGACTTTTGATCAATTTTTCTATTAAATGTTTTGGCATGATCTTCCGATATAATAATAAAGTGCCATAAAGGGGGTGAAAACGTGCTACGAGGGATTTATACATCGTGTACCGGGATGGTTGCCGAAATGGACCGGCAGAATGTGATTGCCAATAATCTGGCCAATGTGAATACGGTGGGGTTTAAGAAGGACAATGTGACCACCATACCATTCGCCGAGCTTTTTTTGAATGTTTACAATAAACGGGGCGTGAGTCCGGTAGGCCGGTTAGGCTTGGGAGTAGAAGCGGTGACTCAATATGTGAATTTTACCAACGGGCCGGTGCAGGTTACTGGAAATCCAGCGGATTTGGCCTTGGAAGGCGATGGGATGTTCGCTGTCGAAACACCCAATGGATTACGATATCAGCGGGCCGGCAATTTTGTCATCGATAAGGAACGTTATCTGGTGACCCAGGAGGGGTACCGGGTACTTGGGGAAAACGGGCCGATTCAACTGGCGGAAGGGGATTTTACGATCACGGAAACGGGTGAAATTACCCAGGCGGCTGGAGTGGTTAACCGTTTGCTGCTTTTTAACACCAACGGCATGGCCAAGGAAGGCAATTATTTTTATACCATGGAAAGTCCTCAACCGGCGGAGAATTACCGGATCACTCAGGGGGCTTTGGAGCATTCCAATATTAATACGGTATATGAAATGGTTCAGATGATTACAGCCACCCGGAATTATGATACCAATCAACGGGCGTTGCTGGCTCATGATGAGACGCTGGGGAAAGCTGTCAACGACTTGGCGAAATGAATTTGGGGCCCAATCAATAAAACGGCCGGATTGATTCGCCGAATGGGGCTATAACGAACTAAATATCAGGCAGTTGAGGTATAAACCGGACCGCTTGCGGGGGTTTACGGAAAGGTCGAATGAATGAGATCTTTCCACTGTCAAAAAATGATCATGCGTGAGTGTTAATATACGTATTCGTATAACTAACGCTTTGGCTGATTTGTAATACTTCAACTGCCCTAAATTCAATTTTGGGCAGTTTTTATTTTGATAGGAGGTTTTTCCGATGATTAGAGCTTTATGGACCGCCGGAACCGGTATGATTGCACAGCAAACCAATATTGACACCATATCCAATAACTTGGCCAATGTGAATACCTCCGGCTATAAAAAGGTAAGAGCGGAGTTTGAGGATTTGCTTTATCAAACGTTACGTCCGGCCGGCAATTCCGCTTTGGGGACTCCGGGGCAGCTTCCCACCGGTTTGCAGGTTGGTTTAGGAGCCAGGCTGGCGGCCACCAACCGGTTGTTTGGGCAAGGAAGCGCGCAACAGACGGGAAATGCGCTGGATCTGATGATTGAAGGCGACGGGTTCTTTCAGGTCTCCATGGTGGATGGCCGGACGGCGTATACCCGGAGTGGAAATTTTAAGATTGACGGCGAAGGCCGTTTGTTGGATAATGAAGGTAATTATTTGTCGCCGGAAATTACCGTGCCGGACGGCAGCAGTGATTTCTCCGTTTCCCAGGACGGGACCGTCACCGTTATTTTGTCGGGAGAGAAGACTCCGCAGGAGATCGGAAAATTGGAACTGGTGCGATTTATCAATCCAGCCGGTTTACTGCCCATCGGGAGAAACTTATTTTTAGAGTCCAGCGCTTCCGGTGAGCCGGTTACGGCGGAGCCGGGGACGGAAGGCCTGGGTACCGTCATTCAGGGGGCGTTGGAGATGTCCAATGTCCAAATCGTGGAAGAGATGGTGAATATGATTGTGGCCCAGCGGGCTTATGATGTGAATTCCAAAGCAGTTCAAGCTTCCGATGAAATGCTGCAAACCGCCAATAACTTGAGACGTTAAGGATAAGGATATGAATGACCGGTGGATTGGCGGATTCTTTTTACTGTTGCTGCTTGCGATTTTGACAGGGGTGGCGCCGGTGAGCGGCAACCAGCCGGCGATGGTGATTGAAATTCCGGCCAGGGTAATTGTAGCTGGTCCGGGGCTGACTTTCGGAGATTTGGCAAGCATTCATGGCGCCACGACAGAAGAGTCGGCGATTTTACAGAAAATAGATTTGGGGACCGCGCCGCCTCCCGGACAAACACGGTACTTTACCCGGAATTATCTGACCTTAATCTTACAGCAGCAGCCGTTTCGCCGGGATTGGGCATTAAAAATGGGTGAGCAAGTGGAGGTTCGAGTGGCGGGGGTCTGCATCGGAGCCGCTGAATTCGAAACCGCGCTCACTGCCCTGTTGCCTCCGAAGAAACCGGGAATCGTTAAAAAATGGTTGGAATTGGGTAACCTGCCCGGGGAGATCTGGGTTGGCAAGAATGATACGTGGCGGCTGGAGCCTTCCGTGGTGGGAGATTGGCCGGAAGTTGGACCGGTGTTGTTCAAAGTCATATTAACGGTGAATGAAAACGGCGCCGACAATGGGCGGGGAACTCAAAAACAACGGCATTTTAATATCCGGGGGAAGGTTCGGGAAACCGCCTTGCTGTATCGGGCCATCCGGGATATTCCCTACCATCGGGACCTGAGAAGTAACGATTTTGAGTTTGCCGAGATGGAATTGGTGAATGGCAGGGAAGTGGTGGGTGAATTTCCGGCCAAAATCAGAACAATCAAATCAATCAAGCGCGGTGAAGCGCTGCGCCATGATTTTATCCAGCCGGTTCCATTGGCGCGTAAAGGCTATTCGGTAGAGGTTATTGTGAAAGGCGCCGGACTGGAAATACGGATGAAGGGTATCGCCCAAAACGATGGCTGGCTGGGGGATGAAATCAAAGTGATAAACCCTTCCAGTAAAAAGACTTTTTGGGGCAGGGTCATTGGGGCTGACACGGTGGAGGTGGCTTTTCGATGAAAAAGATAGCGGTGGCAATCATCAGCGGGCTGGTGTTTATGATATTTATGGCCAATTCAATCGTATTGGGAGATTCGTTGTGGTCTGACCGAAGCAGCTCGTTATATAGCGCTAAACAACGAAATTTTGAAATCGGGGATTTAATCACCATTTTGATTGTGGAACAAGCAAGCGCTTCCCAACAGGCTGAAACCAAGGATGGCAAGGATGTTGAAATCGGCGTGGGGCCGAATACCGGACTACTCCAGTCGATTCCCTCCCTAAACGCCGGTTGGAACTCCAATTATAGCGGTAAGGGAACGACGACCCGGGGCGGGGCCCTGAAGGCCACCATTTCGGTTCAGGTCAAGGATGTTCAGCCGGGTGGCATTTTGGTGTTAGAGGGCCGGCAAGTGATCCGGGTCAATAAGGAAGATCAGATCATTGTGATTACCGGGAATGTGCGTTCCGAGGATATTTTAACCGACAATACAGTGTATTCAACCCGGATTGCCAATGCGGTCATTGAATTTCAGGGAAAAGGCACGGTAAGCGACAGCCAACAGCCGGGTTTACTGTGGAAGATTTTCCACTGGATTTTTTAAGGGATTTGAATCCGTCTAAAACAAGGTTTTACATAAAGGATTAACCGGATACACAGGGTTCAACCAAACTTTACTATCGTGGAATCATGGTGGAAGTGGGGTGCGAGGGATGGTCAAGAAAATCATCGCAATTATTGGAATCATATCGATAATTCATTGCGTGGGAATGGCGCCCGTCATCAACGGGGCGGGAACCATAACCCGGATTAAGGATATTGCCAGGCTCCAGGGGGTTCGGAACAATCAGCTCACCGGCATGGGGTTGGTGGTGGGCTTGAATGGCACCGGGGATAATTCCAAAACCAATGTGCAAATGGTGGCCAATGTATTGTATAAAATGGGCTACACTCTTCAAATGAATGATTTGCGAACCAAGAATGTAGCCGCAGTGATAGTAACCGCTAATTTACCACCGTATTTACACAATGGAGATAAGCTGGATGTCCAGGTGGCTTCGCTGGGGGATGCCAAAAGCTTACAGGGAGGTATTTTGCTGCAGTCGCCATTGTCCGGAGCTGACGGCAAAGTATATGCGGTGGCCCAGGGTACGGTATACGTGGGAGGATATAATGTGGGGGGTAAAAGGAGCAGCCAACAGAAGAATATAACCACCACCGGAATTGTTCCCATGGGCGCCCTGGTTGAAAGAGAAGTGCCCGTACAACTTGATCATAACGGCAAGTTGCGTTGGGCGTTGAATAGTCCCGATTTTACCACGGCGAGCCGGCTGGCCGATTCGATTAACATGAATGTGGCCAGAGGCGTGGCCAGGGCCGTGGACATGGGAATGGTGGAGGTGCTTATACCCCGGGAAAAGCTGGTAGATCCCATCGGTTTTATCGCGGAGATTGAAACTCTTCCGGTATCGCCGGACGGTATCGCCAAAGTGGTGATTAATGAAAGGACCGGCACGATTGTCATCGGGGAGCAGGTTAAAATCACCAAAGTGGCGGTGACCCATGGCGATGTTACCGTGAAAGTGAATTCAACCCAACAAATATCCCAACTGGGGCCATACGGGGATATGATGGTGGCGGATCAGAACCAGCTTCAGGTTAATGAAGAGGGTGGCGGCTTGATAGAATTGCCGGAAGGAACCGATATTGGAACGGTGGTTAAGGCGCTTAATTCAGTGGGAACGAATCCCCGGGATATTATCGCCATCATTGTGGCCATTAAGCAAGCCGGGGCGTTATACGGCGATCTGGAAATCATGTGAGGAATAACCGATTTTCAAAGGAGTGGATGATGATGATTCAACCGAGCGGATTTCAATATCAAGTGAAGCTTCCAGCCAAGCAGGAGTTAACTCCCGAGCAACAGAAG
This sequence comes from Bacillota bacterium, assembly GCA_023436305.1. Taxonomy (GTDB): domain Bacteria; phylum Bacillota; class UBA4882; order UBA8346; family UBA8346; genus JAEZJQ01. The sequence continues at coordinate 1,866 of JAEZJQ010000040.1, read as the reverse complement.
ACGAAACAGGTTTGTAGCGAATTTGAGAGCATGATTATTAAAAAAATGCTGGAATCGATGATGAGTAATACCAAAATGTTCGGTTCGGGGTTTGGCGGTTCCTTTTACCAGGGCATGTTTCAGGAAGCCATCGCCGAATCCGTGGCCAAACAAGGAATCGGCGTGGGGGATATGTTGTTTCAACACATGGAGAAGACGAAATAGGGGAACTTTTGCTACGGATTCTATATAAAGGATTATTCGTCTTTTTATTGGGACCGGCAGGGAAAAAGGGAAGGCTGGCGAATATATAGAATTCATAATTATTTAACTAAGAAACAAGGAGGATCGAATAAATTGAAGGCAAATACCAACAATGCAAAGCCGGTTTCGAAATCCCAGGCCAAGCAGCCAGTTAATCCTACAAAAACTAATTTTTTTGGAAAACTGTATAATCTTTTATTCCACGAGGATCTTTACTACCGGCTCGGTGGTTTTTTAATCTTCGGGCTGCTATTGTTCCTGATCGTATGGGCGGTTATGATACTATTCATTAAGAAGCCCAACCTGATGGCCGATTCGTTCGTGGTGCAGAAGTTTTTTAAACCCGAAGTGTTGAAGTCCTTCGGGCCGTGGGATGAGCAAAGTTTCAAGGCCACCTGGAATATTTTCGGATGGAAGCCGGTGGTGGGGAATGTAATCAATGTCATCTTGTTAATGTTTGAGTACTTTTTGAATCATCTGGTCTTTGTGCTGATCTTTATCTTCGGGTTGAATTTGTTCAAGATCGGCCGCTGGAGTTTTAGTATGATTTACTTTGTGTTTTATACCATCATGTGGGGAGTGGCTGCCGGGACCAATTCATTGTCGTTTCCGGTGGGATCGGACCCGGTGCTTGGAAGCTTAATCCTGTTCGCCCGGTTTGGGCTGTGGACTTGGTTTTCGTATATGCTGTTATTGATATCCACGACTCAATTGGCGGCTTTTGAGACGCCTTCCTGGACGAGTTGGGATTGGAAAAAGACGCGGAAGATCTGGCCGGTGAGTTTTACCGCCGAGCAAAGGGAGCTGTTCATTTACGGGTTGCTGTTCTTGCTGGCGTCGAGTCTCGCCGAGGCGAATATTTTCGTGCATTATAATACTTTTTTACGGTAGGTTTAAGTGAGATAGTTAGTTTTAAAAAGTTATATGTTCATCGCCCGGGAGAATTAAGCTTCCGGGCGGTTTTTTTATGGTTTGGAACTTCTTTTAAAGATTAGAATTAAAAATCAAAAATCAAAAGAAATAGAGCAAGGATTTTGGGTCAAATTGTTTTGCCGTTAAGGAGTGTGCGGCCACTCCTTAACAATCCAGCCGCGAGGGGCGTTGCCCCTTCGAACCCCGATAGCTCCAAGCCGTCCATGGCCTTGCGGTGGAGTGCTGCGCAATTTAAAATGGCGCTTACATCGTGTAAGCGCCTCTGGGGCGTGTAATTAGGGTCGACGGCTTAAAACATCCTGTTTTCGTGCCGCGGCGCCGACTTCCGTGTCGGCGACAAGAGTGAGATAGTTAGTTTTAAAAAGTTTTATGTTCATCGCCCGGGGGCTTTGTGTTTAAAACCTCTTTTAAAGCTTAAAATCAAAAATTAAAAAATCAGAAAACATAGAGCAAGGATTTTTGGGTCAAATTGTTTTGCCGTTAAGACCAGCTATAAAAAGTCAAGAATTTTTAATCAAACTTTTTTACTGGTTTGAATGTGATAAGGCTCTCCTGATTTCATTAGCCAGTTTATCGGTATCAATTGCCAGGATTTCTTCCGGAGTAGTTAACTCCGCTAAAAGTTCCTTGGAGGAACGTCCAAACATATCGGAAAACAAGGTTTCATACTCGGGGAAGATTTGGTCCAAG